>NZ_JARFTS010000033.1:0-28192 GCF_029167175.1 Shewanella sp. A32 | reverse complement strand
GGGGAAGGATTCGAACCTTCGAAGGCGGAGCCGTCAGATTTACAGTCTGATCCCTTTGGCCACTCGGGAACCCCTCCTCAAATTGCGGCGGCAATAGTAGACAGAAAGCGTTTTTATGTAAAGCCTGATTTTGCAAAAACCACTAAAGTTAGTGGCAGTTCGGTCGATTAAATAACAACAGGTTGTTTCTTTGATGTTTTTTTATGCAATCCAAACCGATACTGCACAACGAACTGCAATTAGGATCTCGTTTAAATCGCGCGATAGAAACAAACTCGCGCAGTGATTTTGGCCTACTGTTGTCGCTTTTGTCACAAGATGTGCGCGATTGCCCACAATTTCATTTGCAAGATGAATTAGATAACGACACCCAGTTACGCCAGCAATTTGAGTTACCTCCAGCACCGACACTGCTGGGGGATCTCAGCCAGCAGTTAGTCACCGATAACAGTGCCCAATTTTTGTCAGAGGGCCCGACAGCATTTCGGTTAGCCGAAGCAATCAACGCAGAACCTATCGTGATCCGTGGTCACTGGGCCAGTGGCACCGGTGAAGTCCTGGAAAATTGTAGTCTTCTTGCTCGTAACCGTTTCAATGGTGAGCATTTTCCGTTATTGCCGGAAACGCCACAGCTGTCTGAATTGGTATTACAACAGTGTCTGGCGGCCCATAGACTACAAGCAGCGTGAAACTTGCCACAGAAACACAGGTTATAAGAGCCTATAATCACTAAGTTATGGTTCATTCCGGAGAGACGTCATGAAAAGCATTAAAGAAGCGCAAAGTGATTTGGTGAATGATACCTGTGCTGAATGTGGCAGTTTTGTCGATATCGGTACGGTGGTTGAAGAAAGCGATGTATTACTGCATTTACAGTTTTCAGGCAAAACCGCCAAGGAAGACGCGCAGACATTGGCAGACAAAGCCTCGGCAAGATTTGCTGATGCGGTGGTTACATTGACAGAAAAAGCACCTAATTGGCTGTTAGACATTGAGTTTGGCTGTAGTGCAGAAAAAATGATCTTCCAATTGGAAAACAGTCTGCCTTAATACAGATGGGATAAAACTGTTAGCAGATATATCTATTGTTGCTGCGTAATTCGTAAATGTGTAATCTTCGCGAGTGATAATAAAAAACAATAGTTTAGGTCTTTTAATTTGGCTGGATGTGAATGAGCGTTAATCGTGGGCAGTATTGGCGATTATTGGAGTCGCTAACGAATTCGACAGCGAAACAACAGGGTGATTTTGTTGGTACGGCGGAGCTTGCTACAAAATTACTCTGTGAGCACTTACAGGTCGATCATGCCAGCGTTTGGTCCTGGTCTAAGGACCAGCACATTCAATTTGAAGCGGCGAGATATGGTACACCCGCCAGTCAACAGCGCGTCCGGCCGAGTAATTTACAATCATTATCACATTATATTTCCGAGCTTCGAAATCATCTGCATATCGCCGCGAGTAATGCGGCTGATGATCCCCGTTTAGCTGAATTACATACTAGTTATATCCAGCCCAATCAGATTAAAAGTGCACTGGAAATTGCCGTCAGGATTAATGGACATATTGAAGGCGTCTTGAGCCTTGAACGATATGCCCAAAAAGCCATCTGGAATGACACTGAAATACATCTGGCTTGCCAGGTAGCGGATCAGTTGGCACTGACGCTGGCAACCGGTGATGCTTATCATAAAGATGAGATGCTGACATTATTCCAGTCAGCCATCGAAAAGTCAGCACAGATTACACTGCTGGTGAATTTACACGAAGAAACTATCGAATATGTGAATAAAGCACATGAGATGGTAACCGGTATTCCGCAAGATAAGCTTATAGGTCGGAGTTTTAAAGAGCTGGCTTTTTTCCGTCAATCTCCCGAAGCCGCTCATCAAGTATTAGAACAGCTATGTCGCGGAGAAGTGGTTCGCGGTGAAGTGCCATTGCAACATAAAAATGGTGACAGTTATTGGTTGAAATTCTATGCCAGCCAGTTTGAAACCAGACGCGGAAACCACTACGCGTTGGTGACGGCTGAAGATCATACCGAAGCACGCAATCATCAGACTGAATTAGAACATTTTGCCTGGCATTGTAATCTCACTGGCCTGTATAACCGTACCTATTTTAACCGCATGCTGGATCGTACAGAATGCGGCTATCTGCTACTCGTCAACCTAGTCGGCTTTAAGCGATACAATGACACTTACGGGCATAGTAAAGGTGACGATTTGCTGGTGGAAATCGCTCGTCGTCTGCGACATTTTTCAGCGTTATATAGTGGTGCTGAAACCGCACGTGTGGGTAGCGATGAATTTGCGTTGTTGTTACCTGAGTTGAAACAGGAAGACCTCCAACACTGCTATGGTCGTTTGTATCAACAGTTGAGTATGCCTATTTCCTTGGGGCGGGAGTCTGTGGATGTCCGTCCAGCCATGGCAATTGTCGCTATTGATGAAATTGTCGAAAAAGTGCCACCACTGACGTGTGCCGATATTGCGTTGCAATATGCCAAGAAAAAGCAGGGAATGGCTATTCAGGTGTTCAATAGCACATTACTGAAAGCATTCAAGGATGATGCGGAGATTGAACGAGATTTAAATCTGGCAATTCGTGGCCGTCAGTTTGAACTCTACTATCAACCGCTGAGAGATTTGCAAAGTAAGAGTTACATCGGTGCCGAGGCGCTTATCCGTTGGCATCATCCCAAACGCGGCATTATGTATCCCGGCGCGTTTATTGATATTGCTGAACAAACAGGGTTGATCAATAGCATAGGTAGTTGGGTGCTTGAGGCTGCCTGTAAACAGCTTTATCTGTGGCAACATCGCAATATTGACATGTCGATGCACGTTAACGTATCCGCCAGGCAATTCTTCGGAGGTAATCTTTATGAACAGGTATGGGATCTGCTAACTCGCTATCGTATTAAGCCGAAAACGTTAATTCTTGAAATCACTGAAACCGAACTGATGGAAGATATTCGCTATGCAACCAATCTGTGTCAGGAATTAGCAGATTTGGGCGTTGGTTTGGCTATTGACGATTTTGGTACCGGCTATAGCTCGATGCGTTATCTGAAACAATTCCCCATCAGCAAGCTGAAAATTGACCGTTCTTTTATCTCGGATTTGAATATTAGTCGCCAGAGTCAGGAAATTGTGAGTGCGATTATTGCGATGGCCAAGGCGCTCAACATTTCACTGACGGCTGAAGGGGTTGAAACCGCGGAACAGGAACGATTCTTAGCGGATAATCTATGTCACCAAGCCCAAGGATTCCTTTACAGTCCGGCATTACGTGAAGCTGATTTCGCCCGCTTTATTGAAGCAGACAAACCTGTGATGCTCCATTAACGCAAAAGCTTATTCATACAGCAAAGTTTAAACTTGCGACCACTGCCGCAGATGCAGGAATCGTTGCGTTTAGGCAACGCTGTCTGATATTGCTCGCCATCGGTATAAAAGCAGTGTTTATCTACCAACAAAAAATTTGACTGTTCGTAGATGGCATCTAATTTACCATCGATCTTATACCACGCTTTAAATAAGACGGTGCCGCGGCAATCCTGCTGTTCACTGCTGATCACATTCAACGTTAACCAATCTGGTTGCTTACCTTGTGCAAGTGATGTGGCCGTCAATCCGTGACGAAAATCCGGATGATGAGTTTTTTCTAGATAGCCGAACAAGTGCAGTACAAACGCCGCATATCGTGAACGCATCAATGCTTCTGGCGTAGGGGCAGGGATCTGATGTTGGTGGTATGGCCGGCAGCATTGAGAATACTGCTTGCCGCTACCGCATGGACAATTGCTTTTCGCGTCGATTTCCATAGAGGCCATCACAAGTTTTACTTAGTCAGTGGGCTGAAATGATGACCATAATAGAGATTGGGTTTGGGGGTGGCATCAAAAAAATGCTGAGGTTCAGCGCGGTTGCTGATATCGACTTTCCATTGCCAAACACCTTGGGCATTTTTTTCTGAAACAGTGACCATCTTTCCCGCAAATTCACTCACTGGCTCTTCCGTTTCGGCGGGGGGATGAAAACGCACCAGATAATAGCAGACATCTGTTGCTGAATTGCCTTGGATTAACCGTTTCACCAAGCGGAAATCGACTTCAATGTGCGCTTTGCGCTTACGAATTCGGTCAAAGAATTTCTGATAAAGTTCGACAATGCTATTCTTGCCGGTGACGATGGCGACATTCTGTTGTTCCGGAATATAGGTGGCGTCGTCAGCGTATATTGCAACTAACCGTTGAGGATCTAGTGCCGCAAAGGCATTAATGAATTGCTGATACTGTTGATTCAGGGCTACCTGGTCTGCATCGTCGCTATTGGCAGCCCATACTGGCTTTACCGTTGCGAACAGTAGCGCCAGTGCTATCAGAAAGATTCTCATTTATACGGTCTAATCAGATGTAATGCAGGTAACTATAATAGATGCCACGGTCGATCAGAAGATTGATTTCTTAACAAAGTGTGTAATCTAGACGTTGGAAAAGGATGGACTTTTGTTATGGATCAAAATGATAAGGATTTATTTCAGTCAGAAATGGCTGACGTTGTCCCATTAAAACAGAGTCATACGCTGCCTATTTCACCCAAAGCGGGCCCCTCTGATGCCCAGCAGGCCAGAAAAGCGGCGGCTCAGGCGAGTGAATATCTGTTACGGCTACCATTGGAATTGGTGCACATTACTCCAGTCAAACCCGATGATATGTTGAGTTTCAAACGTGAGGGGGTGCAAGAGGCTGTATTTAAGAATCTACGGCAGGGTAAATATAAGGTGGCCGCCGAACTTGATATTCATGGTATGACGGTACGACAGGCCAGAGACACATTAGTCGATTTTATTCTGACGCGTTTGCAAAGAGGCGATCGCTGTGTGTTGCTGATCCATGGTAAGGGATATCACAGTAAGCCGTTCCCGGCATTGATCAAATCGTGCGTGAATTATTGGTTGACGCAGTTAGACGAAGTTCTGGCTTTTCACAGTGCCAAAAGAGAACAGGGGGGGTATGGGGCAGTGTATGTGATGTTGCCAAAAAACGAGCAGCAGCGCGTTGATAACCGCGAGAAGAATCGCCGCGGCGGCTATTTACGTTAATTGCTGGAAGCGGGTCATCTTTCAAAATATTCCCCTTAACCGTAAATACATTCCGTGCTGGGAGTTTTTCGTTTGACATCATTTATCCCAACAATTATTTTAAACAGGTGTTTAAAATATTCTGGGGGATGGAATGGCCAATCGCTTTGATACCAAGACCCGTATTCTTGATGCAGCCGAACGGCTGTTTGCTGAGCGTGGTTTTTCGGAAACCTCTCTGCGACTGATCACCAGTAAGGCTGAAGTCAATCTGGCATCGGTTAATTATCACTTTGGCTCCAAAAAGGAGCTAATTCGGGCGGTGCTAGCGCGTTATCTGGATGTTTTCATGCCAGCGGCTTCTCAGGCAATCAATGCTCAGCGCAAGCAAGAACAACAGGCATCATTGCCAGAGATTTTTTCAGCATTGGTCAGCCCGTTGTTAAAACTCAATCAACTGTGTCCTGACGGTACGCGTACTTTTTTGCAACTGTTGGGGCGTGGTTACATCGAGAGCCAGGGGCATCTGCGTTGGTTTATCACTTCGCACTACGGTGATCATTTACAAACTTTTGTGAAAGCCGTGTCTGAAAGCGTGCCTGAAATTCCTGCTGCCGATATCTTTTGGCGTTTACATTTCACGCTTGGCACCATCGTTTTTGCGATGGCATCAGCGGATGCATTGATGGAAATTGCTGCCGCAGATTTTAATGAAAGCAACGATATTGAAGCTGTTATTCGTAAAGTGATCCCCTATATTTCTGCCGGCGTTGCAGTGTCGGGTAACTAAATCAAGGGTTTTGATATGACTATCCTGTTACTACTGCTTTTAGTTTTAGTCGCGTTGTTTTTTGTGCGCGATATTCGCATGCAATTTGTGACAAAGCCTGTGCTCCATTTCTTCCGCAAAGTATTGCCGCCGCTGTCAGATACCGAACGACAGGCGATGGAAGCGGGTGATGTCTGGTGGGAAGCTGAGCTGTTTCGTGGTCAACCCAACTGGGAAAAATTGCATGATTATGGCAAACCCACGTTGTCGTCTGATGAAAAGGCGTTCATTGATAATCAGGTCATGACAGCGCTGACCATGATTGATGATTACGACATTGTAAACAAACGCCGCGATCTGCCACCGGAATTATGGGAATACTTTAAAAAAGAAGGCTTTTTTGCACTCATAATCCCTAAAAAATACGGCGGTAAGGGGTTCTCGGCATACGCCAATTCGACCATCGTTAGTAAAATTGCCAGTCGTAGTCTCAGTGCTGCGGTAACAGTGATGGTGCCTAATTCGCTAGGTCCGGGGGAATTACTGACGCATTACGGCACGCAGCAGCAGAAAGAACGGTGGTTGCCAGCATTAGCTACCGGCGACGAAGTGCCATGTTTTGCACTTACTGGTCCGGAGGCCGGTTCTGATGCGGGCGCTATTCCCGATGAAGGAATTGTTTGCCGTGGTAAGTTTGACGGTGAAGAGATCATTGGTCTGAAACTCTCCTGGAACAAACGCTATATCACTCTGGCCCCTGTCGCTACCGTATTAGGCCTGGCGTTTAAGATGAAAGATCCGGAAGGCTTACTTGGCGATAATCAAGATCTCGGTATTACCTGCGCGTTAATTCCTACCAAGCATAAAGGTGTAAAAATTGGCCGTCGACATGATCCTCTACACATGGCCTTTATGAACGGTACGACACAGGGGAACGAGGTGTTTATTCCGCTGGACTGGATCATTGGGGGACCAGAATTCGCAGGTAAAGGCTGGCGAATGTTAGTTGAGTGTTTATCTGCCGGCAGGGGGATTTCCCTTCCTGCATTAGCAACAGCATCGGGTCACTTAGCCACGAAAACCACAACCGCTTATGCCTATATTCGCAAACAGTTTGGTTTGTCGATAGGACAGTTTGAAGGTGTGCAGGAGGTTTTAGCCAGAATTATTGCCAATACCTATCAACTGGAAGCCGCCAGGCGTCTGACCACCACTGGCATTGATCTTAAAGTGAAACCATCGGTTGTCACTGCGATTGCCAAGTATCACATGACGGAACTTGGCCGCCAAGTGATGAATGATGCAATGGATATACAGTCGGGCAAAGGCATCCAGATGGGACCGAAAAACTATCTGGCTCACGGCTATATGGCTAATCCAATCTCCATTACCGTTGAGGGTGCCAACATTCTTACCCGCAGCTTGATGATTTTTGGTCAAGGTGCCACACGCTGTCATCCTTATGTGTTGTCAGAAATGGAAGCGGCAGGCATGAACGATGAGACAGAAGCGCTCAATCGCTTTGATTCTCTGTTGATGGGGCATATCGGTTACGCATTGCGTAATGCTCTGGCAAGTGTCGGTCATGCCCTGACAGGAAGTTACTTTGCCTCCGCCCCCGTAAGCGGCGACACCCGCATCTACTACAAACAGATGTCGCGCATGTCTGCTGCCCTGGCATTTATGACCGATATTGCGATGTTGGTGTTAGGGGGAGATCTCAAGCGTAAAGAGATGATCTCTGCCAGACTCGGCGACGCTCTCAGTCAATTGTATCTGGGGTCGGCCACCCTAAAGTTGTTTGAAGATCACGGGCGCCAGTTTGACGACTTGCCGGTGGTACAACATGTGATGCAAACTCGGTTACAGCTCACTGCAGAGGCGCTGGAAGGGGTTATTCGTAATTTCCCGAATAAGCCATTATCCTGGCTGATGCGAATACTAGTATTTCCGTTGGGTAACTGGTTTAACGGGCCATCAGATAAGCTCAGTAGCAGTGTAGCCGTGAGTTTGCAGAAACCTTCACCAGTGCGTGAGCGGTTAACCTTTCTATGTCCGAATTTTGTGGGCGATACCGGTGGAATCGCAGAAGTTGAAGCAGCTTTTCAGGCGATGCATAAATGCCGTGATCTATATGCACGACTGCGTGATGCGCAAAAGCAAGGGAAACTCGCGCGTGAATCCTCATTGGAGGTTTTAGCAGAAATCGCTGTAGCCGAAAATATTATTACGGAAGAAGAACAAGCAAGATTACTCGCCGCAGATAAGCTACGACTGGCCGCCATTAATGTCGATGATTTTGCAAAATTGTAATCCATGGATGAATAAAAAAGGTACGCATTGCGTACCTTTTCTATTCGAAGTGAAGTCGATTTTTTAAGGTACAATCAAAACCTTACAGGTATTAGTGCCACCGATAGTCTCCATGACATCACCTTTTGTCATCAACACCATATCACCCGTATGAATGTATCCTTTATCACGCAAACACTCTAATGCCGCCTGCGCCAGAAAGTCTGGGGCATGGAGTGATGACTCAAATGCAACGGGATACACGCCACGATACAATGCCATCGCGGACAACGTTCGCTGGTGGCGGCTAAGCGCAAAAATCGGCAAAGCCGAACTGATACGAGACATCAGTTTGGGGGTGGCTCCCGATTCCGTCAGGGCCACAATCGCTTTCACTGCCGACAAATGGTTAGCCGCATACATAGTGGCGAGGGCGATTGTTTCTTCTACGGTGCTAAAACTCTGGTCCAGGCGATGTTTTGATACCCGAATGCTGGGATGGGCTTCGGCACCCAGACAGACTCTTGCCATAGCGGCGACAGTTTCTTCTGGGTAACTGCCCGCCGCGGTTTCTGCCGACAGCATAACGGCATCAGTGCCGTCAAGAACGGCGTTGGCAACGTCCATGACCTCAGCACGTGTAGGCATGGGATTGCTGATCATTGACTCCATCATCTGGGTCGCTGTGATCACGATTTTGTTGAGTTGGCGCGAACGACTGATGAGCTTTTTCTGTACTGCTACCAGAGCAGGATCGCCAATTTCTACACCCAGATCTCCACGTGCCACCATAACCGCATCTGATGCATTAATAATGTCATCAATCGCTGCGTCTGACGCTACTGCCTCTGCGCGTTCGACTTTAGCAACGATCAGTGCTTCACTACCGGCATTGCGTGCCAATTCGCGGGCATATTCCAAATCCGCGCCTGAGCGAGGGAATGAAACCGCCAGATAATCCACCTTAATTTCAGCGGCTGTGATGATGTCATGTTTATCTTTATCCGTAAGAGCCGCCGCAGACAAACCGCCGCCGCGTTTGTTGATCCCTTTGTTATTTGATAAAGGACCCGCAATGGTGACCGTCGTAAAAACTTTGCGGCCTTCGACCTTCGTGACTCGTAGTTGCACTCGGCCATCGTCTAACATCAAGGTATCGTCAACATCGACATCATCAGGCAATTCTTTGTAATCGATGCCTACCCGATTCACATCGCCTTCACCTTTGGGCAGTTCGGCATCCAATACGAATGTTTGTCCCTGCGTTAGTATTACCTTGTTATCCTTAAAGGTAGATACCCGGATTTTAGGGCCTTGCAGGTCACCCAGAATTGCGATTTGTACGCCGAGTTCTTTTGCGATGTTTCTTGCATCAGTCGCGCGTTTAATGTGATCTTCTGGAGAGCCATGGGAAAAATTAAGACGAACGACGTTTGCACCAGCGGCAATGATTTTGCGTAGGTTATCGTCACGGTCTGTGGCTGGACCCAGTGTTGTCACGATTTTTGTTCTGCGAAACATGGTGTTTATACCCCATTAAGTTTGCAAATGTGCTGCTTAATATCTTAACAGAGTTACATTTGTTTTGTAGGAAACTTACAAACAAAAAAGCGACAGAAAGATGTTTAAATTTTGTGACTTTAACCAAAAATGGTTAAAAAATAAGCGACTGCTGTATGGCGGTCGCTTGGGGATAAAAACGTAAGAGGTTGGTTACATTACATCAGTTTTTTCTACGCGGGACTCTTTCAGAACCTCTTTAACCCGTTTCAGACTTTCGCGAAAGCGCGGCCCACGACGCAGGGTAAACCCAGTGGCGAGTACATCAACGATGACCAGTTGTGCCAGTCGGGACGCCATTGGTAGATACATATCGGTGTCTTCAGGGACTTCCATTGTTACCGGCAGGGTACATTCACGGGAGAGCGGTGAATTGCGTGAAGTGATGGCGATCACTGCGGCGCCATTTTCTCTTGCCAAACGAGCGATATCCAACAATGACTTAGTGCGGCCTGTGTGTGAAATTAACACCACCACATCACCTTCATTACTGTTAATACAGCTCATCCGCTGCATTAACACATCATCGAAACAAATTACCGGGACATTAAAACGAAAGAATTTATTCTGTGCATCATGAGCTACTGCTGCAGAGGCTCCCAAACCAAAGAAGGAAATTTTTTTCGCCTGGGTGAGAACATCGACGGCACGGTTAATCGCGATAGGGTCCACACTCTGGCGCGCGGTATCCAGCGCCGCCATGGAGGACTCAAAAATTTTGTTGGTGTAGGAGTCTGGAGAGTCGTCTTCCTCAACATGGCGACTGACATAGGGCGTACCATTCGCTAGGCTCTGTGCAAGGTGCAGCTTAAAATCAGGGAATCCTTTTGTGTCCAGCCGGCGACAAAACCGGTTAACCGTTGGTTCACTCACATCCGCCATTTTTGCCAGTGTTGCTATGCTGGAATGAATGGCAGTTTGTGGGGAAGCCAGAATAACCTCGGCAACTTTACGCTCAGATTTGCTGAAATGAGGCAGGTTCTTCTGAACCTTTTCTAAGGTATTCATATGTTATTAAGTCCGCAGGCCAATAGATTATGTAATTTTATTAGTTTCTTGCTGTAAGTTATACGAAGCTCAACATCAAAGTATTGACGGATATCAAAGCCATATTAGATTGCGCTAACGTGGCGAAATGCCGCATGTAACAGGGATTACAATGCGCTGAGCATAACAGATTTACCATAGTTTTGACCAGCCATCAGGGAAAGGACAAAGCTTAAATAACAGATGCAGTTTTTCGTGTTTGTGGTTATATTACAACAATTCTGTATATCGATTTCCGAATGCGTGGTTTACGCTTGGATCTGTTAAAGTGAAGCCACCCTAATTCAAAGGAGAGAGTTAAGCGATGGGCAAATCATCATCCGAGACCAAAGCCTGTGATTTTGTACTCTTTGGCACAAAAGGAGACCTGGCCCGGCGCAAATTGTTGCCTTCATTATACCAGCTCGACAAGGCCAATTTGTTACATCCTGATACCCGTATCATTGGCGTTGCCAAAGATGCCTTTACGCAGGAAGAGTTTATTGAGCGTGTGACTCAATCTATCAATAAGTTTGTGAAAGAGGACGTCTGTCCTGAAACCTTGCAACGTTTTCTTGGACGGTGTCATTACATTGGTACCAATTTCACTGATGTGGACGGTTATGCGGCGTTTCATAAGCTTCTGGATAGCCAGAGCCGTGTAATGGTGAACTATTTTGCCACTCCGCCGGCAATTTTCGGTGACATCTGTCGTTGTTTGCACGCACAGGGTCTAATCAATGCTGAAACCCGCGTGGTACTTGAAAAGCCGATTGGTTCAGATCTGGCCTCTTCCAAAGTGATTAACGATCAGGTATCTGCCTATTTTGATGAACGTCAGGTTTATCGTATCGACCATTATCTTGGTAAAGAAACCGTACAAAACCTCATTGCACTGCGTTTTGCAAATTCACTATTTGCCTCCAAATGGGACAATCGCACCATTGATCATGTGCAGATCACTGTTGCGGAAGAAGTCGGTATCGAAGGTCGCTGGGGGTATTTTGATAAGGCTGGCCAGATGCGGGATATGATCCAGAACCATCTGTTGCAGGTACTAACGTTGATTGCCATGGATCCGCCGGTGAACCTTGATGCTGACAGTATTCGTGATGAAAAAGTCAAAGTATTAAAATCGCTGCGTCCAATCACCATGGACAATGTGTTTGAAAATACCGTACGCGGGCAGTATTCCGCAGGTTTCCTTAAAGGTTCGCCAGTGCCTGGATATCTGGAAGAAGAGGGGGCCAACGTTCAGTCAAATACCGAGACTTTTGTGGCGCTGCGACTGGATATCGATAACTGGCGTTGGGCCGGGGTGCCATTTTATCTACGCAGTGGTAAACGGATGCCGTTCAAGAGTTCTGAAATCGTCATCTACTTTAAAAATCCCCCACATAATCTGTATCGCTCCAGTTATCGTAATCTGCCGCCGAATAAACTGACGATCCGTCTGCAACCGCATGAAGGGGTTGAGATCCAGATGATGAACAAGGTACCAGGGTTGGAGCAGAAACAGCGACTACAGACCACTAAGCTTGATTTGAGTTTTTCCGATACCTTTAAAAATGAACGGATCCCCGATGCCTATGAACGCCTGTTGTTAGAAGCAATGTCAGGTAATCAGGCACTGTTTGTGCGCCGCGACGAAGTAGAGCAAGCATGGATCTGGGTTGACGGTATCATTCAGTCATGGGAACAGAGCAACGAGAAACCCAAGCCTTATCCTGCGGGCACCTGGGGGCCCGTAGCTTCGGTGGCATTGATTACTAAAGACGGACGTTCCTGGGACGAATAAGGAGGCCGTATGTTGAAAGAAACCGTTTTTAAATCTTTCGATTCTAAAGAGCAGTTAGAACAACAGTTAGCGCAGCGTATTGCCGATGCTTTGCAAGCAGCCATTGATACTCGAGGCAAAGCAAGTCTGGTCGTGTCGGGGGGGGCTACGCCGATAGGCTTGTTTGACAAATTGAGCCGCAAGGTGCTCGACTGGAGCGAAGTGTTTATAACGCTGGCAGATGAACGCTGGGTTGACACCGACAGTGCGGATTCCAACGAGCATCTGGTCCGGCAGCACCTGTTACAGCATTTCGCAGCAAGTGCCAAATTTCGCGGGCTGAAAAATATGTTTGCGACTGCTGAAGCCGGTGTCGCCATGACCACGGAACAACTGGCCAATATCCCGCGTCCATTTGATGTGGTGGTGTTAGGTATGGGCAATGATGGCCACACCTGTTCTTGGTTTCCTAGTGCTCCAGCGGCGGAATTGCAACAGGCGTTGACTACAGACGCGTTACTGTGCGCGGTACATCCGCAAGCGGCACCACATGCCCGCATTACCTTAAGCCGCAATGCCATAATGTCGAGCCGACAAATATATCTGCATCTGGTAGGGCAACAGAAACTGGATGTTTATCACCAGGCGCTGGTCTCTGACAATGTCAATGAGATGCCAATTCGCGCAATTCTGTCCCAGCACAAGACCCCTGTGGACGTGTATTGGGCTGCATAAGGAGACGTTATGAATCCTACAGTACAGGCGGTAACTGATCGAATAATTGCCCGCAGTAAAGCTACCCGAGCAAAATATCTTGCCGCTATTCAGGAAGCCAAAGCTGATGGCGTGTATCGTGCCAGCTTGGGGTGTGGCAATTTGGCCCATGGTATGGCCGCCTGCCAAGCAGATGATAAGCAATCGTTACGACAGTTAACCAAAGCCAATATCGGTATCGTTACTGCTTACAACGATATGTTATCGGCACATCAACCTTATGAGCATTACCCGCAGATCATCAAGAATGCCTGCCATGAGGTGGGGAGTGTTGCGCAAGTGGCTGCCGGTGTTCCTGCCATGTGTGACGGTGTAACGCAAGGCTATCCAGGCATGGAACTGAGTTTGATCAGTCGTGAAGTCATTGCGATGGCGACTGCGGTTGGATTATCTCACAACATGTTTGATGGTGCCTTGTTGCTGGGTATATGCGACAAGATTGTTCCAGGACTTTTGATTGGCGCCTTAAGCTTTGGTCATCTGCCGATGTTGTTTGTGCCCGCGGGGCCCATGCGTTCCGGTATTCCCAATAAAGAGAAAGCGCGAGTACGACAGAAATTTGCGCAGGGGTTGGTGGATCGCGCGGTATTACTGGAAGCGGAATCCAAGTCATATCACAGCGCCGGGACTTGCACCTTTTACGGCACCGCCAACAGTAATCAACTGGTGCTGGAAGTTATGGGCTTACAGTTACCAGGTTCTTCCTTTGTTAATCCAGACGATCCGTTGCGCTTAGCGCTGACACAAGCGGCGGCTAAACAAGTGTGTCGACTGACAGCATTAGGCACTCAATACACCCCTATTGGTGAACTGGTCTGTGAAAAATCGATCGTCAATGGTGTTGTCGCGCTGCTGGCAACCGGTGGCTCAACCAATTTGACCATTCATCTGGTCGCGGCGGCCAGAGCAGCTGGCATTATCATCAACTGGGATGATTTTTCTGAACTATCTGACGTTGTGCCGTTATTAGCCAAGGTTTATCCCAATGGGCAGGCAGATATCAACCATTTCCATGCTGCTGGTGGCATGGCGCTGCTGGTAAGACAGCTGTTAGACGCCGGCTTACTGCATGAGGATGTAAATACGGTAGCGGGATATGGACTACGACGTTACACCCAAGAACCCAAATTATTGGCTGAAGGGCTGACATGGGTAGAGGGGCCCGCCGAAAGCCTTGATCCTGAAGTGCTCAGCTCTGTGGCCAAACCGTTCCAGCATCACGGTGGCTTGCAGCTGCTGACTGGCAATTTGGGTCGAGCGGTAATGAAGATTTCCGCAGTTGCTGAGGCTCACCGCATCGTAGAGGCTGAGGCTGTGGTAGTAGACGATCAACTCAAGCTTAACGAACTCTTCAGTAGCGGACAGCTGAATCGTGATTGTGTGGTGGTGGTTAAAGGGCAGGGACCAAAAGCTAATGGTATGCCAGAACTCCATAAGCTGACGCCATTACTGGGCTCATTACAGGATCAAGGCTACCATGTCGCGCTGGTGACCGATGGCCGAATGTCCGGTGCGTCAGGAAAGGTGCCTGCTGCTATCCATTTATCTCCTGAAGCACTTGATGGCGGTCTTATTGCCAAAGTGCGTAATGGTGATCGTATTCGCGTAGATGCGGTAAACGGCGAAATTAGCCTATTGGTAGACGAAGCTGAATTGGCAACAAGAACCGCAGAGGCGGTTACTTTGCGACCGGTGCGTTACGGCATGGGCCGGGAATTGTTCACCGCGCTGCGCGCTAATTTCAGCAGTCCTGAAACAGGTGCTCGCAGTACCAGTGCTATCGACGAATTTTATTAACCATTAAGGAGCCGTAACATGACACAGAACAATTGGACGTTGCAGCCCTCAGCAATATTTGCGTTAAGCCCCATTATTCCTGTAATGGTTATCAATAAAATTGAACACGCTGTTCCATTAGCTAAAGCCTTGGTGGCTGGCGGTATTCGAGTACTGGAAGTTACACTAAGAACCCCTTGTGCTTTAGATGCTATCAGTAAAATTGTGGCAGAGGTGCCAGAGGCGGTAGTCGGCGCAGGAACAATTTTAAATGAAACCATGCTGCAGCAAGCTGAAGCCGCTGGTGCACAATTTGCTATCACTCCCGGTGCGACTGAAGCACTGTTGAAAGCCGGAAAAGCTGGAAGTATTCCGTTGATCCCCGGGGTGGCCAGCATCTCGGAAATTATGGAAGGTCTGAGTCAGGATTATCACTATTTCAAGTTTTTTCCTGCCGAAGCTTCTGGTGGTGTAAAGGCATTGAAAGCCTTTGCCGGGCCGCTGAATGATGTGCATTTTTGCCCTACTGGCGGCATCACTCCAGAAAGTTATCGGCAGTACTTGGCGTTGCCCAACGTCGACTGTATTGGCGGCAGTTGGATTGCACCGGTTGAAGCGATGGAATCAGGCGATTGGGCCCATATAACCGCACTTTGTCAAGAAGCGCTCAGCGGGCTGTAACCTGGGAAAACCAAATAAAAAGCCACTATTCAGTGGCTTTTATTTTCTCGAAGCAATTGTGTGGTTATTTGAATTGGGCAATCAGCTCTTTTTGCCGTTCACTTTGCCGTCGAAGCTCTTCGCCGTGGCTGGTAGCTTCGTGACTATTTTCCTGCAGTTTACTTACACCACCTTGAAGGCGGCAGGAATTCAGATGCAGTTGATCCACGGTATAGGCCTGTTCTTCCGTTGCCACCGCAATCTGGTGGCTATTGGCGGTGATACGTCCCAATGCTTTGGCTTCGTCATTAAGCCGAGTTACTAACTGTTGTTCCAGCTCCATACTGTGTTGGGTAAGCGTCTGACTCTTACCCATCTCGGCGACTGCTTGCTGGCTCTGCTCACTTAACTGGTGAATAATGCCATAAATCTCTTTGGCCGAACCTGATGAGCGTTGTGCCAGTGCGCGTACTTCATCAGCAACGACGGCAAAGCCTCTGCCTGCTTCACCTGCACGTGCCGCTTCGATCGCCGCATTCAGCGCTAACAGGTTAGTTTGTTCAGATAATTGTTCAATTACTGCAAGTACCGTGTTCACACTGGCGCATTGCTGATCGAGCTCCGCAATTTGTGATGCTACTTTTTGCAGTAAGCCGCTCATTTCAGCGTTAGCTGCGCTGCTCGCCTCAAGTGCTTTCATGGTGTCCTGATTGCTAACTTCAAGGTTAGTGACATCTGAGGCGGTATTGGAAGAGGTGGCAGCAATCTCGGCGATAGCACTTTTCATTTGACTGATTGCTGCTGCCAGTTCATCTAGTGCCAGTGCCTGTTGGGAAAGCTCTCTATGATTGGCATCGACCGACTGCTGATGAGATTGCAAATTGGCATTCAAATGGTCGCTGGTGTCATCAATCCTGGCTGTAATGGCTACGATCTCGGCTTTCTGCATTCTCAAACTGAGTTCTACTGCGGATAGAATATCGGTGTCACCGGTATAGATGGCCTGCATGAGTTTGCTTTGCTGCACATCATCACTCAGTTTTTGCAAACGGGTGCATCGGGCCGAAAGCCGGACAAGACTCCAGCTCATCATTAGCAGCGATAGGATCACGAAAGGGATGGCAATCGTTACGGAGACGAAGGGGAGCGCCAGTAGCAAGGCGGTGGATATTCCCCAAGGGAGTCCAATTTTAGCGGTAAGTGATAAAGGAAATTTGGGTAAGGGTAACTTGCCTTTCTCAATATCGGCGTAACAAGCAATAGCTCTCTGCACCAGTGCTTTATCAGCTTTAGTACGGACGGATTGATATTCAAAGATTTTACCTGCACGGCGGATTGGGGTAATGAATGCGTTTACCCAGTAATAACCACCGTCCTTGCGGCGGTTTTTAACCAAGCCCATCCAATTTTTACCCTGCTGAATATCGTGCCACAGATCTGCGAATGCCGCTTTAGGCATCTGTGGATGACGCACAATATTATGGCCGTGACACAGCAGCTCATCTTGGGTATAACCACAAATGTCGCAGAACTGCTGATTAACGTGGGTAATTTTCCCTTTTAAATCGGTAGTGGAAAGAATCCGGCTATCTACCGGCACCGCAGTTTCCACTTCAGTGATGTAATTATCTCGCTTCATATCCACACAGAGCTAAGTTAAGTCTATTTACATTATCTAAAATTGAAGGCGTCAAAATTGTGACACTTCACTTAGAGATTACTATCCGCTCAGTTTGGATTGTTAAACTTTGATAAAGGTCAAACTAACAGTAAAATGTGTGCTGTTCGCCACAAAAACAACCAGTTAACTACCACTTGCAGTGACATCCACAAATAAAGTGAGTACCTGGCCTGGTTGCAGATACTTCTGTTGCTGCAATTCATTCCATTGCTGTAACTGTGAAACCGTAACGTTAAACTTATCAGCGATCCGCGCTAAAGAGTCTCCATTACGCACCTTGTATTTTACAGTTCGGGTAATAGCACCATTACGAGTGGTTTTTGGTTGCCACAGCACCAGTACTTTACCCGGATGCAGTGCTTCTTTGGCGGCCATTCCATTCCAACTCGCGAGTTCACCCACGCTTACCTGATACTGTCGGGCTATTTTCCACAGTGAATCGCCAGATTGCACTTCATAGGTGGTTTTATATTTGCCTTTGCTCTGCTTGTTAAGTAATCGATTATCAGCAGACAGCGGATAATCACTGGCATCTTGCAGAGAAACTGGGATTAGCAGGTATTTGCCCGCGACAATGTTATTCCCTTTGATGTCATTAACTGAGCGAATGATGTCGACCGTGGTCTGATTCTTCTTGGCGATCAACCCCAGTGAATCTCCCGGTTGGATTTCGTAGCGCAACCAGTTCAAACGATCTGCCGGGTCGGTTGTTGCCAGGGCTACTTCAAAATCCTGGGCTTTATCAACGGGCAGCACCAATTTGAAAGGTCCTTTAGGTGCCGTCGCCCAGCGGTTATAGCCCGGATTCAGTTTTTGCAATTCACTGATATCGATGTCAGCCAGTTTGGCGGCGAGTGCCAGATCAATCTGACTACCTGTATCAACTACTTCAACTGCGGGTTGGTTGTCGATGGCCGCCAGCTTGATGCCATATTTATCCGCATGTTTCACCACATCGGCGAGTGCCAGTAGTTGCGGGACGTAACGTTCAGTTTCTTTAGGCAGCGATAACGACCAAAAATCAGTAGGTTTGCCACGAAGTTCGTTGTGTTTGACGGCGCTCAGCACTCGGCCTTCACCCGTGTTATAGGCCGCAATCGCGTAAAGCCAGTTCTCGCCAGTCTTGTGATACAGGTATTGCATCATGTCCAATGCGGCTTTGGTGGCGGCAGGCACATCACGACGGCCGTCATACCACCAGTTAATTTTCAAACCAAAATGGCGAGCCATCGGCGAGGTAAACTGCCATAACCCTGATGCGGCGCCGGGTGAATAGGCATAAGGATCAAAGGCACTTTCAACAATTGGCAATAATGCCAACTCCATCGGCAGATGGCGTTGTTCAATCTGGTCAACAATCAGATATAAGAACGGTGCTGCCCGCTCTGAAATCTGTTCCAAATGTTTAGGATTGTGGATATACCAGTCGCGATATTCGTCGACAAGTTTGACATCCGGCACCGGTAAGTTGAGTTGGTTACGTACCCGCTGCCATACATCGGTAACTGCCAGTTCGGGTTGTTGAGGTTCCTGTGGCGTCTTCTGCAAAATTTCAGCGGCGGTGGCTGTAGGTTTTGGGGGCGGGGTAGTTGTTGACTGTAACGGCACAGTCTGACAGCCGGCTAAAAACACAACAATCCCGGCGGTAGTTAATAAGTTCCGTTGCTTCAAAAGCGCCTATCCTCAAAAAGCTGTCTTATGACAGAAACAGTAGTGAACCAGCACCTTTGAATCATCTGACGTAGATGTTATTGCTTGTCAGATGTGCCCGGGTAAGCTTCCGGTAAAAATATGAGCGGTGATAGGCGCTGGCCGAATTTAAACTAATTCTCTAAATTATCATAACGTTAGGAGATATCATCAGAGCTTTAAAACAACTGATGGCGTTAAAATCGATCCATTGTAACCAACAAATCAAAAATTGTCTTTCCACTGACGGAGAAGTTTTAAGCGGGTCACGGCGGAATCCGCGATTTGTTGACTGTGCTGGCTAAGAATCGTGGTTAAGCGTTCATCGGTGCAATGTAAAAAAGGATTGATGACAAGCTCTCGTTTGATACTGGAGGGCAATGTGGGAAGCTGTTGTTGCCTCAGATGTGTTGCCTCTCGCATATAATCGACTATGGCCTGATTATCCGGTTCTACGGTGCGGGCAAATTTTAGGTTAGACAAGGTGTATTCATGTGCGGGATAAACCAGCGTACTTTCGGGTAACCGCGCAAATTTGGTTAGCGATTGGTACAGTTGCAATGGTGTGCCTTCAAATAGTCGGCCGCAGCCAGCACTGAACAGGGCATCACCGCAAAACAGGGCATTGCCGATCAGATACGCAATATGATCGAGCGTGTGCCCAGGTACGCAAAATATTCCCGCATGTAACACTTCACCATCAACACCTTTTAGTCGCAATTCCGTTTCGCTGATTAGCGTATGATTGATTTCGGGAATGGACGGATTTAGTGGCCCATATACCGGGACTGCATCACCATAATGTTGCAATAGGTCAGCGATCCCTCCGGTATGGTCGCGGTGATGATGGGTGATAAGAATGCCGGCCAACAGCAATTGGCGCTGCTGGAAACATTCAATAACTGCAGCTGCGTCGCCGGGGTCAATCACCCAACCGCGCTGACTACCGTCTGTCTGTATGCACCAAATATAGTTGTCATTAAATGCGGCAATCGGGAATACAGAAAACCCCTGATGATGGGTCGTAGGAAAATCGATGACGGACATATCTACTCCTGAATTGCTGCAACTGTGAACACTGCTAATTTTACTGCATCAGTCCTTGCTTGAACTGACCGATCATTATTAAGCTATTGTTATCACAATAGTCAAATCGGAGCAGTTATGGCGCCAGCTCTGCAAGGCCCAGCCTGGGAAGCGATTCCTGGAGGCCTGCAATTACGTAATGACCTTGAACAGTCATTAGCATACTGGTGGCCTAGGATCTTTGGCTATTATCTGCTGCAACTCGGCCCATTAAGTGCTGATTTAGATAGCAGCAAATGTGCTGTACAACATCAGTTTTCTATCTTTCCTCAGCACGGTGCTTCCTTGCAAGGTGAGTACACGCAGTTGCCACTTAAATCTGCCAGTGTGGATGCCGTAGCGATGCATCTGTTGTTAGAGTTTGAGCAGGATCCCTACCGGTTATTACGCGAGGTTGACCGGGTACTCGTCAGCGGTGGTTATCTGATTATCAGTGGCATCAATCCTTTCAGCTGTGCTTACATGGGGAAATTATTTCCTAAATATCAACAGCAGTGGCCGTGGACGGGGAGCTTTTTTATGCCGGCGAGGGTCAGGGATTGGCTGGGGTTACTGGGATATCAATTGGTTCATGATGAACGTTTGTGTTACCACTCCTTTATGCCTGAATGGGATTTCCCGGCGTTATTGCGGCAGTGGCAGTACCGTTGGTTACCAGGAACTGGTGCGGTTTATCTGTTAGTTGCCCGAAAACTGGAAGCACCATTAACGCCTGTTGCCAATCGCCAGCGTAAACGTGTGCGGGGCTGGCAGCCGGCGCCTACTGCCGGCTATTCCGGTCGCATGAAACGGGAATAATACGGAAGAATGCGCATAACGTTAAAACAGTTGCAGATATTCGAAGCCATCGCGCGTACTGGTCAGGTAGCCAAAGCTGCTGAAATGATTAACCTGTCGGCGCCGGCAACATCCATGGCGCTCGCGGAGTTGGAGCGGCAGCTGGATAGCCGTTTATTTGAGCGTTCCGGCAATCGTTTATTACTTAATTCACAAGGTAGTGCCTTGTTGCCTATGGCCAGCCAGGTATTACAGCAAATCGCAGATATCGAAAGTGCATTCGCTTCGCCATCGACGATGTTAGCGGGAAGTCTGAATGTCAGTGCCAGCAATACTATCGGTAATTTTTTATTGACGAAGGCGGCAGTGGCCTTTAGCCAGCAGCATACTGAAGCCAGAGTTGAACTGACGATTGATAATACCCGTAATGTGGTGCAGCAGGTGGCTGAATTTCGTGCAGAACTTGGTTTTGTAGAAGGATATTGTCTGGACAGTCGCATTGTGACTACTCCCTGGCATCATGATCAATTGCGCATTTTCTGTCATCCGGCTCATCCGTTGGCGGGGAAAACGGTATCTCCAGCACAGCTACAAGGCACTTCTTGGGTGTTGCGTGAGGAAGGTTCTGGGACGCGCGAATATTTTGTAAATAATGCCAATAAGCTGGATTTGCACCCTGAGGTGAAGTTCTGTTTTCCGACCCCTGACGCCATTAAACAAGCGGTAAAGCAGGGCGCCGGATTGGGTGTGCTATCAGAACTGGCCATTGAGCGAGAGATTACTCGGCGCGAGTTAGGCGTGGTGAATGTGTCGGGCTTGGACTTATCCCGACCGTTTTATCTCATTCGACACAAGCATCATAGCTTCACACCTTTGGCCAGTGCGTTTATCAATTTCTGCAATGATTTTCTACAGTTACAACATCAAACAGAGGCTTCATAGCCAACATCTTTTTGCTTAGGGTGAGATTCGGCGGCTTGCCGTGCTAACACATCGCAGCGCTCATTTTCCGGATGTCCGGCATGGCCTTTCACCCAATGCCAATCAATTTGGTGCTGCTGGGTTGCTTTATCCAGCCGTTGCCACAGATCGACATTTTTGACGGGGGTTTTGCTGGAAGTCACCCAGCCTTTGCGTTTCCAGTTGTGGATCCATTGGGTAATACCTTGACGCATGTACTGGCTGTCACTGGTGAGCGTGACCTGGCAGGGTTCTTTCAAGCTCTCCAATGCGACAATAGGTGCGAGCAGTTCCATACGATTGTTGGTGGTCAGCGCATAACCGCCAAATAATTCTTTAGTATGTTGCTTATAGCGCAAAACTGCGGCATAACCGCCGGGACCGGGGTTGCCAAGACAGGAGCCATCAGTAAAAATTTCTATCTGTTTCAGTTCGTTCATCAAGTTGCTAACATAGCCGGCAAAGCCGTCATCTTAAGTTGTTATTGAGCAAGCAGCAAAAATAATATGAATATAGTTTCTAGTGCCGCCAGGCAAATCATTCTTGATACCGAAACCACTGGCATGAATCAAAGCGGCGGCCCGGTGTTCCTTGGACATCGAATCATTGAAATTGGTGGCGTTGAAGTCATTAATCGTCGTCTCACCGGCCGTACGTTTCATAAATATGTGAATCCGCAACAGGCCATTGATGAAGAAGCCATTGCCGTGCACGGGATCACCAATGACCGCGTAGCCAATGAACCCTTATTTCGGGAAATTGCCCAAGAGTTTTCAGCGTTTATTGAAGGGGCAGAAATTGTCGCGCATAACGCTTCGTTTGACGTCAGTTTTATTGATCATGAGTTTTCACTGCTGACACCAAAAGGGCCAAAGGTTAAAGATATTTGCTCGATACTGGATTCTTTGGCAATTGCTAAATTTTTACATCCCGGGCAGAAAAATAATCTGGATGCGCTCTGTAAACGTTATCAAATTGATAACTCCCGTCGTGAGTACCACGGCGCATTACTTGACGCTGAAATTCTGGCCGATGTTTATCTGGCAATGACCGGTGGCCAGACAAAATTTAATTTGAGTCTGGATGCGGGGGCGGCAGAAGGTGCCGAGGGCGGTATTATTCGACTCGACAATAATCGTCCCAAACTTAAAGTGATCAGTGCTTCGGCCGATGAACTGAGTATGCACGAGCAACGGCTGGATTTAGTGGCTAAATCTGGTAAGTGTCTGTGGCGTAATTAAAACAGGGAATATCGGGCCGTATGAGAATCTCGCCCTTAGGGTGTCTGTTTCTGTGTCTTTTCAGTGTTATCTCTTCAGCCATTGCTGCGCCTGAGGAGATCATGTCATTGGCGCAGGCTTCTGAACTGAAAAATCGTTTTCGCATCGATCACATGGTGGATGAACTCACATTGATGGTGCAGCGGGAGTATGGCTCGGCTCCCGTAGTGGTTGTACTGCCCGATGGCAGTAAGTGGTATTCCAGCCGTCATCCTGAAACTGTGCGTTGGGAAGACAGTGTTACCGGAGACATGATCCAGATTAAACATCCTCAACCGGGTCCCTGGCAGCTTCTCGGCGAGATAGTGCCTGGTTCGCAGATCACCAAAATATCCAAACTGGGTATTTGGGTCGATCCTTTACCACAGCCACTTTACCAGGGCGAACGTTTGAAACTCACGGCCGGATTGACGGGTGATCAGTTACGTATGCGGTTGCCTGGTCTTGCATACATGTTGCAGTGGAACGCTAAATTTATCTCTGAACATCAGGCTAAAGATGAAAATTTTGCAGCGGGTTCATTCTCTGTCGGAAGTTACCAGGATAACGGCGAAAAGCTCGATGAGAAGCCAGATGATGGTATTTTTACGTCCGATATTAATCTCAATCAGCCTTGGGGCCACTACACGCTTGAATTGAAAGTTGAAAATGAGGTGTTTGATCGCGAATATCAACAGGCTTTCATGCTGTCCCCAATTCCCGCAGACATTAAAGTGCAGTCACCAGTAGATCCGCATAAGCAACCGTGGGAACTGCATTTGTTAGTAGATACCAAACAATTACAACTTCCCGAAACCTATTTCCAGCTGGACATTGTCGGTCCTGCTGGATTTCAGTTATCAATGACCGTGCGTGACCTGCAACAAGCGGATCATGCGCTGGAGTTGCCGCAAGTAACTGAGTTCGGTAGTTATCGCATTAAAGGCACATTATTCAGTACCGATTGGGCCGGGCGTGAAATCGTGGTGACACTGCCTGAACGGTTCTTTAACTATGTGGCGCCGCCAGCGCCGCCACCAAGTCCGCAACAGATCGCCGCTATTCAAGCCGCAGAAGCACTTAAGGAAGAGCAACAGGCCAAGAATAGTGCACTACTGTGGATAGCGATTGGTAATGGTTCATTATTGGTATTGGGAATTGTACTGATCCTGTATTTACGTAAACGCGCTTCGTTGAAAATGGCCTTAGCGATGGCTGAGCAGGAATTACAATCAAAACAGCGGGCGCAGCCACAACCGCCGGACTTGCAGGATATTGATTTATCAATCCCTGATGAAGATGAACAGCCGCGCCAATAAGTCACTTTATATTGCATTATCCGTTGTAGAGTTGCTTGGATAATGATGTAAAAGCGATAAAAATTGTTGACGTTTTTCAATGTGCTACCGTATTATTCATTGCGATTATTGGGGTGGTAGTTCAGTTGGTTAGAATACCGGCCTGTCACGCCGGGGGTCGCGGGTTCGAGTCCCGTCCATCCCGCCAACAAAAAAAGCCAAGCTATTAATATAGTTTGGCTTTTTTTATGTTTATATTTTAAATCAAAGAAACTATGTCTTCGTGACAGTGGCCCATTTTGTGACTTCTATGGTGTATAAACTGCAGATTCAACAGTGAGATTTCTTCGACCACAATGCCTTGTAAGCTACTTATGTTTCACTGACTTTTCGACAACTGCCTTAGCTGGAATGGATTCAACTCACTAATGCTCATTTGTCGTTATCTATTCGGCTATCAGCTCCATGTGGTCCTAAGAATTTTTGTCATGACTAAGCGTCAGGGTATTGCGCTGAATCAGCTCATAGGTCGAAGGTATGCACAATAGTTGCCGTATGCACCGATATCACATGTGTGTTATTGCAAACCCTGTGCGTGTTTTAGCGCTGTGAGTACTGCATTATCTGGCTCACCAAAAATTTCAATTTCTTTATCTTGGAGTAATAGCCCATAAGCAATCGTGCCCTTGTTCAGAAAGATAACGTGAAACTGGTTGCTGCCGCAGTCATGGGCTTTACAGACCATATAAACTTCAAATGTGCGGTCGGCAACGGTAAACGGTTCCCCGGGAGTTGCCGGGCCATTGCGTGTTTTACCATATTGTTTGAGCCACAGCGGCGCGTCTTTTTGCGAAGCAATTAATGCATCCCAGGTTTTGAGATATGTGGCATCATCTAATATTTCAAACAGGTACTTACCCTCGTGAGATTCGTCTGCTACTGCCGGAAGGAACACGCTAATGCACAGTACACAAAGACCAAAGAGATTAAGACAATATTTCATAGTAACTCCATGTGAAAACCTCATGCGTTATCCACGCGCCATCATTGATCCTATTAATCAGTGTCGCCATTTCACCGGTAAAGGTCTCATCAACTTTTGTACCATTTCGCTTTTGCAGTTGGGAATAGCAAACCCTTTTATTTAACCATTGGGGAATGCTAAGTAGGGGGCTGGCGTGGTTAATGTTTCTATAGTCACACCCTAAACTAAGGTTTTCTACTTGTGGTGATGGTAGGATGCCGGTTGACACCGCTTCGCCACATTCCGTGATCCTGTGCGTTAAAAGGGCGGTGTGGGCATTCTATGGATCAAATTTGACTAATGCTACAGAGTGACCAGCTAAATTGCTGGCGTTCGATGTTTATAAATGTGTATTGAGAGGCGAAGAGCGATTCAATTATAGGTCCCTTATACTGGGGGACGAATTACGGAGGCATTGCAATCAAATAGCCAACGGTCACTGTAAACAGCAAGACTTCATCGTATGCGGCATATTTCGCCACTTTTCAGTCGTCATACATTATTTAAATCTAACATCTGCTCATTTTTCGTTATCAATTGGTCATAATTAGTGATTTTAATGTCCTAGAACTCAGACAGCCGTTGATCCTGTCAGCGGTTTCCTTACATACTCTCAAAAGTTGATGTTGTTATCGGTCGCTACCGTTTGGGTAGCAAGGAAAACCAGGATTAGAAATTTATGGTAGAAAAAATTACCGCCATGTTGGCATTTATTGGCGTGTTATCACTGATCTGCCAGTGGCTAGGTTGGCTGTATCGTTTGCCGGCTATCTTGCCATTATTGTTGTGCGGTTTGTTATTAGGACCGGTACTAAATCTATTGCAACCTGATGCAATTTTTGGGGATTTGTTATTTCCCATCATTTCCCTTGGTGTTGCCGTCATTCTGTTTGAAGGTGCACTGACACTCAATTTTAAAGAGATTAAAGATCATGGCCGGATGGTGACTCATCTGGTTTCGGTGGGAACATTCATTACCTGGGGATGCATTGCGCCGGCCGCACATTATATGTTGGGGTTCGAGTGGCCGTTAGCATTGCTGTTTGGCGCGCTAGTTGTTGTTACCGGTCCCACAGTGATTGTGCCAATGCTGCGGACTGTCCGTCCTAAGGCACAACTTGCCAATATTTTGCGCTGGGAAGGCATTGTTATTGATCCTATCGGCGCAATGTTGGCAGTGTTGGTATTTGAATATATCACGGTGAGTAGCGATCAAACGTCTCACGTCTTGGGTGCTCTGGGTTCCATGTTGGGAATCGGTTTCGGCCTAGGCGCTTTGGCTGGCTATTCCGTGGGCATTATTCTGCGTCGTAATTTGTTGCCGCATTATCTGACGAATACTGCGGTACTGACCATTATGCTGGGCATTTTTGTCAGTTCAAATCTGTTGCAAGAGGAGTCCGGGCTACTTACCGTGACCATCATGGGCATTTGGCTCGCGAATATGCGCGGCGTGAATATCGCCGACATTTTGGAATTTAAAGAAACACTCACGGTGCTGTTGATTTCGGCGTTGTTTATTCTGCTAGCTGCCCGGCTGGATTCTCATGCGATGCTGGATCTTGGCTGGGGAGGCATAGGGGTATTACTGGTAGTGCTGTTTGTAGCGCGACCGCTCAGTGTCTGGCTTTCCGGTATCGGGACCTCGGTGGATACCAATGATAAATGGTTTTTAAGTTGGGTTGCACCGCGTGGTATTGTGGCCGCCGCCGTTTCCTCGCTGTTTGCCATAAAATTGGAAAATCGTGGCTTTGAAGGTGCGGGGGCATTGGTGCCGCTGGTGTTTTTGATCATCATCGGGACTGTGGTCTTTCAGTCATTGACTGCCAGACGCTGGGCTAAATGGTTAGGTGTGAAAGCCGACACTGCCGAAGGCGTGTTAATTTTCGGGGGCTCCAAATTCGCGCGTGAGTTTGCCAAGATGCTGGTGGCTAAAGGGATAAAAGTCATTATTGCCGATAGTAACTGGGATAACGTACGTCAGGCGCGGATGGATAATATTCAGGTCTATTTTGGCAATCCGGTATCTGAACACGCGGAAACCTATTTAGACCTGAGCGGGATAGGTCGGGTATTGATCCTTTCTCCTTACCAGCAGTTAAATCCCGTGGTGTTTTTCCATTTTCAGGACATTTTTGGCGCTGAAAAAGTGTTCGGCGTGAATACTAATGATGCCAATGGTGGTAGTGCCAGACATCAGTTATCAGAATCATACTTAAGGCGTATGTGCCTGTTCAGTGAAAAAGTGTCCTATTCCCGTCTGCATAGTCTGATGTCGCGTGACGCAGTGATTAAAAGTACCAATATTACCGATGCTTTTACTTATACTAATTTTCGTGATCGCTATGGCGAGACGGTGATCCCATTAGCTTATATGAAAGGTGGCAAGGTGTTCGTGGTGACTGCTGATACTAAAGATCTGCCTAATGGCATCGAGCTTATCAGTTTGATCCCTAAAGAAGCGATGGAGCAGCATCAGCAGAAAGCCGCTGAAGAGAACGAGCGCAAGAAAAATGTAGAAGTCGTTCCTAAAACAGTAGGACAGTCGGGATAATTCTTTTTTCGGGTTATGTCCCGTCCTGAAATACGTTGACATAAAGAGGACTTCTTTATGGTGACATCAACTAACTCAAGCCGTAAGCGCACGCAACGCGATTACACCTTAGCCTTTAAATTAGGTGTCGTAGAGCGTG
>NZ_JARFTS010000032.1:0-36902 GCF_029167175.1 Shewanella sp. A32 | reverse complement strand
GTGCGCTTACGGCTTGAGTTAGTTGATGTCGCCATAAAGAAGTCCTCTTTATGTCAACGTATTTCAGGACGGGACACGGCATATAAAAAAGGGAAGCAGCAAATGGCTTCCCTAGCAAATTTACAGCGTCAATCCTGGGCTGAGTGTTGCGGGTAAGCTGAGCGTATCCGCTTCCATTGACGCTACCGGGTAAGCACAATAGTCCGCGGCGTAAAACGCACTGGGGCGATGGTTGCCCGAAGCGCCTATACCGCCAAAGGGGGCTGAACCTGCCGCCCCGGTGATCTGCTTGTTCCAGTTAACGATGCCAGCACGGCTACGGGCAAAGAAATAGTCAAAATCAGCCCGACTGTCAGCCAGCAGCCCAGCGGACAAACCGTAACGGGTGTTATTTGCCATTACGATAGCCTCATCAAACTGCTGATAACGGATCAATTGCAATAGTGGGCCAAAGTATTCTTCGTCTGGCAGTTCTGCTACCGAGGTAACATCCATCAGCCCCGGAGACACCAGCCCGGTGCCGACCTGTAACTGCTGCATCACTACCAACGACTGCCCCCCCAATTGCTGCAAATGCTGCTGTGCGGCCAACATGCCTAGTGCCGCTGTTTCCGACACCATCGCGCCCATAAAGGGTTGTGGCTCTGCATTCCACGGACCGACTTTTATCGCTTTCACCGCCTTAATCAGCATATCGATTAACGCGTCACCCTGAGCCCCCTGCTGCACAAACAATCGTCTGGCACAGGTACAGCGTTGACCAGATGAAATATAAGCCGACTGGATGATCTCGTGCACAGCCGCTTTGATATCGGCAACATCTTTGACGATCAGCGGGTTATTACCGCCCATCTCTAATGCCAAAATCTTGCCTGGATGACCACCAAATTGCTGATGCAATAAATGTCCGGTACGACTACTGCCGGTAAAGAATAGTCCATCAATACCCTCGTGTCCGGCCAGCGCTTTGCCAGTCTCAACCTCACCTTGAACCAGATTGATAACGCCAGCAGCCACACCAGACTGCTGCCATAACTTCACCATCAGCTCGGCGACTTTCGGAGTCAGTTCAGAAGGCTTAAAAATTACTGTATTACCGGCAAGTAAGGCCGGCACGATATGACCGTTAGGCAGATGCGCGGGAAAGTTATAGGGACCAAACACCGCGACTACACCGTGCGGCTTATGCCGCAGTACCGCTCGCGCCACCGGTAACGCGTTCTCACTGGTGCCAGTACGTTGCTGATAGGCTTTGGCTGATAGCGCAATTTTACCGATCATCGCAGTCACTTCCGTGGCGGTTTCCCATCGCGGTTTACCGGTTTCCTGGGCGATAGTCTCCGCCAGCAATTCGCGATGGACTTCTAACTGGGTGCGGTACGCTTCAACTTGTTTTAATCGTCCTTCAAACCCCAGCATGAACCAGTCAAATTGGGCAGCTCTGGCGGCCGCGACCGCCGCATCGACTTGCGCTGACGTCGCTGCATTGCCTTGCCAGAGCTGTTCGCCGTTGGCTGGATTGAATGAGGCCATCGGATGACCATCACCATCGCTCCAGTTACCGTTGATAAACTGTGTCATGGGGTTTCTCCTAAATAGGTAATATCCGGACTTGTTGTCCTGCCTGTACCCGCAGTGCCTGGGCGAAGGCAGGTGACAAGGTGATATGGTTACTTTCGGCAGTGACATTGAGTCTTACTGCAGTGGCGCGGAAATCTGCCACCTGAGTGTTGGCAACAATATATGTGTCACCGTTGTCATCCATGGGGCCGACCAATACCGTTAACAAGCGGCTATCGCGCACCGCGCGGATCTCTTGCAGGGTGCACTCAACGGTGGGACCGCCATCGAAAATGTCGACATAACCGCGACAGCGGAACCCCTCAGCCTGCAACAAGCTCAGCGCCGGACGCGTATTGGTATGCACTTCACCGATCACTCGCTGCGCCGCTTCAGGCAACATGCAAACATACACCGGACTGCGCGGCATCATCTCGGCCATAAACGCTTTTTGCCCGAGTCCGGAAAGATAATCAGCTTCGATAAAATCGATACCGAGAAAATGCTGTTGTAACCAGCCGTAGAAGGGGGAATTGCCCGAGGCATCGCTGACACCACGCATTTCGGCAATCACAGTTTCACCAAAACGTGATGGATGCTGTGCCAGGAACAGAAAACGACAACGAGAAAGCAGGCGACCGTTGGTGCTTTTACGATAATCCTTACGCAGAAACAGTGTGCACATTTCTGCAGCACCCGTGTAGTCATGACACAGGGTTAGTGTTTCGACTTCATTGCGGACACCAATTTGCGCCGAATGATAAACTTCCGTGCCGAGACGATAGTGATAAAAAGCATCCTCCATGCCAACAGCACCTTCAATACCACAGGTACCCACCACCTCGCCGGTATCGGTATCTTCCATGACGAACAGATAACTTTCGTCATAAGGCTTGCTAACCGGTTTATTAAATGAGGCTTCCGCGCGATTAATCTTGGCAGTGAGGACTTCATCATTGACCGGTAACGACGTAAAGCCGTGGCCAGACGCTTCGGCAATATAACGCAGGGCGGCAAAATCAGACTGGCAAATAGGCCGGATTATCAACATGGTTAACTCTCCTGTGTCCCCACCGAGTTTCCGGTGTATCAACACACCGGAAACGGGGAATAAGCATAAAGGTCAGGGGCAAAGAACTTCCTGAACGCTTCAGGCTTCAACTATCTGAGCAACTGCTTTTTCCAGGCGGGCGATGCCTTCGGCAATGTCTGCCTCTGGGATGATCAGTGAGGGAGCAAAACGCAGAACGTTGGCACCGGCAACCAGCACCATCAGACCGTTATCGATAGCGGCCAGCAGGAAATCGCGGCTGCGGCCCTGATATTTTTCATTCAGCACGCCACCAATCAACAACCCTTTACCACGTACCTGTGAGAACACATGGTATTTATCATTAATACTGTTCAACCCATCACGCAGCAGCTGTTCACGATATTTCACACCGTCGAGCACTTCCGGGGTATTCACAATATCCATTACTGCATTACCGATAGCACAAGCCAGCGGGTTACCACCATAAGTGGAACCATGAGTCCCCACTTTGAAGTGTGCAGCAATTTCGCTGGTAGTCAGCATTGCTGCAATTGGGATACCGCCACCCAGCGCTTTCGCTGTGGTCAGAATATCCGGCACGATATCGGTCCCCATATAGGCATACAGATCACCGGTGCGGCCCATACCACTCTGCACTTCATCAAACACCACCAGTGCATTGTATTTATCCGCCAGTTCACGCACCTTACGTAAAAACGCCGGGTCACCGCTAATAATGCCACCTTCGCCTTGCAGCGGTTCCAGCATAATTGCGCAGGTCTTCTCGGAAACGGTTGCTTCCAGTGCTTCAATATCGTTATAAGGAATGTGGGTAATCGCCTGTGGCTTAGGACCAAAACCATCAGAATAGGCCGCCTGGCCGCCAACACTCACAGTAAAGAAAGTACGGCCATGGAATGCTTTATCAAAAGCAATGATCTCGTCTTTCTCTGGGCCATAGTTGTCAACCGCATAACGGCGAGCCAGTTTCAGTGCGGCTTCGTTTGCTTCTGCTCCTGAGTTAGCGAAATAGACCTTTTCAGCAAAGGTGGCATTCACCAATTTGGTCGCCAATGCCAATGCCGGTTCATTAGTCATAACGTTAGACAGGTGCCACAGTTTCTCACCCTGCTCTTTTAATGCATTGACCAATGCGGGATGACAATGTCCCAGACAGGTCACCGCAATACCACCAGCAAAGTCGACATACTCTTTACCTTCCTGGTCCCAGACCCGACTGCCCTGGCCACGTACCGGGATTATCGGAGACGGTGCATAATTAGGCACCATAACTTCATCAAACTGAGCACGGGTCAGATTCATTTTCACACTCATTCCTGAATATCCTTTATGATTTCAGACAGCGCTATAACCGCTGTCCCTTCGCAGTTAATCTCTCTTTGTCGTCTAGTATTACTGCGGATCGGTGTTTTAGATATGTGACATTAATAGCTAAATTGTGATCAAAATACCAGATTGATCAGGGCCGGCGCTTAACTCTTCGAAGGGTAAGTGCATAAAGATCTGATTTCAGGAAGTAAAAAGGCGATTAGCCGATATTTCCAGGCATAATTAGTCACAAAAAAAAGCAACCGAACCACAAATGTTTAACTATTCACTTTAAATGAATAGTTAAACAAAATAATAGCAGTAGTTGCTGTTAGGTAGAAGACACACTAGGAGAAAATACCAAATATTTTAAAGCGCCAATCAGGTCAGGCGTCAACTTGGCGTGCCAATCAATCTTGGTCGCTCAGAATAAGCTCAATTTACGATAATTCTGGCCTTGTAAACGGATAAGCTCCTGCTCACTCATAGCGTAGTAACTGTTAAGGAGCTGCTTGTCCCGAAAACTCAGTTGATGACTTTCATCAAGTAGTAAACTCTGTGCATAGCAGCTGGCTTTGGCGACCAGTTGAGCCAACAACGGCATCTGCTCAAAGCCCTGTTTGTCTTCCAACTCCTGCAACCAGGTTATCAATGCACTATCGGCAAATCCTAACGCCTGCGGCAGCTGCCAGTTAAGCCGCATCGCATGCTCTTGCACCTGCTGAAAAATCTCCAGTGCCGGGAATTCGCTGACAGCGACGGCGTCATACAACTCTTTATCCCGTGCTTTACTGGCTTCTTTGAGCCAGTTGCCACGCAGTTGTTCAAAGATTGAAGCGCCCATCCCTAATACCACAGAAGCCCCAAGCTGGCGCATCAACGACAGTGCATATAATAAGGCGCCATCCTGTTCATGTAATGCCGCTAGGGCGCGGGTGGCAACGCCTTGGATCTGGGCGTAACGCCAGAGTTTACGATTGATCCATAACAACCCGGTATGTCCCAGCGGCAACCAGTGACGGCAGATATAAAATGGGATCAACAGTCTCAGGTTATCCATGCCGATATACCCAAGCACCAGTTTCAAATCAGACACCTGCAAGTCTTTATTTTGCGGTCTTCTGGCACCAAAAACCGGACTATTGACCATGTTAGTCAGATCGCGTACCAACCAGGCTTGACTGGCAACGGCAGGACGTAGTCGGTTTAAATCCAGTTGTGGTGAATGCAGCATCTCCAATAACAAGAGATGCTTATCTGATACCGGGCTGTGGCGCTGAATAATGTCGAGAGACGCCAGTTGGTTTGCCAGTTCCGTTTTCAGACTCATATGCAACTGACTATTAATCTGTTGTGCCAATTGTTTGGTCTGCTGCTTTTTTGCAATGCGCGCCATTGCCGCTTCGCGCTCGATTTCCAGCTTAAAAGCAATGGCTTCTAACTCTGGTTCTGGATCATCCCAGACCGGAGTGTTCGCTTGAGTTCCCAGAATTAATTGTTGCAGGAACTTCTGTTCCAGTGCTGCCACTGGCGCGGGCTTGAATCCGCCTGAAACCGACGCTACCACCTGTGCTGTTTTCCTCTTGGCATTTGCCAGTAAAAATCTGAATTATTCGTCCATTTTATCTGGATTAATCATACTAAACATCAAGGATATTGAGTTAACTCTCCGCGAATCATAAAAAACAGGCTCTAACTGAGCCTGTTTTCGATTGCCGTCCTGCTGAGGTGACTATTTTTTTAAATCGGTCTCAAACAGTCGCAGAATACGGCGATACTCATCCAGCCAACTGGAAGGCTGGCGGAAGCCGTGATGTTCCACCGGATAGTAAGCCATATCAAAGTGAGGATTTTCTAACTCGATAAGGTGCTGCACCATGCGCACACTGTCCTGGAAGAACACGTTATCATCTTCAATCCCCCCCAAAATCAACAGATGATTTTTCAGGCCTTGTGCGTGTTCAATCGGCGAACTACGACGGTAGGCAATCGGGTCATCGTCTGGGGTATTGAGAATATTCGAGGTGTAAGGGGCATTGTAATGAGCCCAATCTGCGACCGGGCGCAATGCCGCACCACACTGGAACAGATCCGGCGCGGTAAACAGTGACATGAACGTCAGGAAGCCACCGTAAGAACCGCCATAAGTGCCTACCCGTTGAGTATCAATGTTGGCATTTTTAGCCATCCAGGCAACGCCATCTTTCAGGTCTTCGACTTCCGGATGCCCCATATTGCGATAGATTGCGGTACGCCAGTCACGGCCATACCCCTTAGAACCCCGGTAATCCATGTCCAGCACGACATAACCATGCTGAGTCAACAGATTATTAAACATGAATTCATGGTAGTAATCAGAGAAGCCGTAATGTACTTCCTGCAAATAGCCAGCGCCATGGTTAAAAATGACTGCCGGGTATTTATCGGCGCGCTTGGCATCAAAACCTTGCGGCAGATACAGTCTTGCATAGACCTTTCCAGCGCCATGTGACGATGGCACTTCAATGATCTGCGGTGCCTGCCACGGATAATCGGCGAAGGCCTTACTGGTGTAGTGCGTCAGTTGTTTCAGCTCACCGCCAATCGGCTGCAAATACAGCTCATTGGGCTGAGTCAATGCTGACGCAGTCAACAGCAAAGTGTCGCCTTGGGGATTCAGTTGATAGTCGAGAGTACCGGTCCAGTGCGTCAGTTGTTCATCTTTACCATTTTGCAGATCCACCCGGTAAATATTGTACTTACCTGGGTGTTCCTTGTTGGCTTTGTAATAGATGTACTGGCTATCGGGACTAAGGGTGATATCACTCACCACAAATTTACCACTGGTCAGCGCTTTTTCTTTACCGGTTAACGGTTTCAGATACAGCTGTGAATAACCACTCTGCTCTGACAAGTAATACAGGGTGTCACTGCCCGGTAACCAGCCATATTGATTATGGTCATAGTTGATCCAGGCATCATCGTGTAAACGGTGCTGGGTCTGGAACTTACCTTTATTGAGATCCACCGTGGCAATCCAGCGATCCTTGTTATCGGTGGCTTCCAGCATCACCGCCACGGTGTCTTTTGTGGCCTGCCATTGAATGGGGCTCTGATCCCATCCCCAATCTTCAATCAAACGGATATTACGAACTTTTTTCTCACTCTTGTAGGTAGTGCCCTGCGCTTTGGCATTTTCAGCTTTTACCGCTGCCAGCACATCTTCGTCATATCCGCTCAAGCCTTCCAGGGTCACATCTTGCTGTTGGTGTGACTGCAGATCCAACACCACAAAACGCTGTCCTGGTAACTTATCTTCGGCGACTCGGGCACGCACCGGGACTAAACCTACATGGCCTTCAGGATCCAGATAGTTCGGCATCACATCGGCATCCGTGCGCCCTTTGTAGGTTTTATCTTGCAACACCAGGAACAGATAGCGAGCATCGGGTGACACACTGAGTTCAATCAGTGCATCTTTTTCCCCCAAATAAAATGGCTTCGCCGCCATGGTGGGATCTTGTTGTTGTAACTGATCTTTGTACTGTTCCAGCGCTTTGGCATTGTCATGCTGCTTTGCCACAAACTTAATCAAGCGCTGATTCTGCTTTGCCAGGAAAGTGTCCGGCTCTCTCACCGCTTCAGGCGCTTTGGCAAACTGAATATCTGCCAGCTGTTCCACCATTCCAGAGTCCTGATGGATGCGGTACACCTTGCTGCCCTGCCAATACACCAGATCACCATCATTCAGGAACCGCACCCCATCGATACTATCGTTTTGACGGGTTAGCTGTTCAATCTTGCCGCTGCTGAGCTGCTTAACAAACAGGTTGTTCTGATAAACATAGGCTTTACGAGTTTTGTCCTGATTGAACACCCCTTCACGTTGGGAGGCCAAGTGCAACTCGTTGAGCTGCAGCTCGTTAGTCACGCCATCCGCGACACTAAGACGATAATAGTTACGGAGTGGCGAAGCGCTGGGCTGACGGAAAAACAATACCGACTTGCCATCATCGCTCCAGTAAGCCCCGTCGGCACTCACCCCCATCCAATCGGGATCGGCCATGATCTGTTCTATCGTCAGAGGTGTATCTGCGGTAGGGGGAGCGACTAACGGCTGAGAGACCGCCGTGTGAGTCATCGTGGTTTGCTGGGCGGTGGTATTTTGTGTGGCCGCGCAGCCGCTAAGTACCGCCAGAGTCAAGGCGCTGAGCCCTATGTGACGCATGAGGGGTTTCATTCGCATTCCTTTTTATTGTGTGATTCTCCGGTGCCAGAGCCCGGAACAGGACTTGTCAACGACGCCTGTTATATCACATTGCGTACAGCGAGTGCGGATTGGACGCCGGGAAACTTGTAAAGGCTTGTTAGCGAGTGGCGCTGGCGGCAGGTATTGATGCTTTCAAGAAATTGGCCAGCAATTCATGGCCCTGCTCACTCATGATCGATTCGGGATGAAACTGCACGCCAAATAGCGCTAGCGCGGGTTGGCTGATGGCCATGATTTCTCGGCCAAACTGCGGGTCATCGAACCACGCATCCAGCACGAAATCTTCAGGCAAGGCTTCCACCAACAGTGAATGGTAACGGGTCACATTCAAGGGGTTCTGTAACCCGTGAAACAACCGCTCACCGCGATGCGAAATCAACGAGGTTTTACCGTGCATCACTCGTTGTGCACGAATGACTTTGGCACCAAAAGCCTGAGCAATCGCCTGATGGCCCAAGCACACACCCAATATCGGAATTTTCCCGGCTAGTTGTTCAATTAACGCCAACGAAATACCCGCGTCATCCGGGGTACAGGGGCCAGGAGAGATCACCAATCGCTCTGGCTGCAACGCCAACACTTCTGCCACCGTCAGCGCATCATTGCGATGTACCACAGGTGAAGTTCCCAGTTGCTGAAAATATTGCACTAGGTTGTAAGTGAAAGAGTCGTAGTTGTCGATAACCAGTAACATGAACGGTAAATTCCCATCTCAGTGCGGCGCGCATTTTATGGTATCGGTCGCGCATTTACCAGAAGGCAAAATTGACCAGCATCCTAAGCCTCTATTGGGACTAGCAATAACCAATTAAGCTTAACATCCCAAGCCGCTATAGATAGCAGGACGTTAATGGCATCCACGATGTTAGCTACCGATGATTCAACAATGTGAATGCAATCTGCTACAGTAACTAACAGTTGCGACATGCACATTTTTAAGGACAAAAAATGAGTGCTTTGATCATGCTAATCATAGTAGTAGCCGCAGTAGTGTTGGCTATCATCGTTATCCACAACAGCATTATTGGTCGTTATAACGCTACCCAGAGAGCCTGGAGTGACGTCATCGCCCAGGAGCGTCAAAAGAATAAGATTTTGCCGTCGCTGGAGCAGGTCGCAGCACAATACAGTGAATATGAAAAAGGACTGCTGGAAAAAGTCACTGCATTACGCAGTGCATTGGCAGCGCTGTCGGCCGACACCATTGACACTAAAGGACTCGCCAAAGCCGAAAGTCACATGAGCGAAGTGGTTAAAGGATTGAACATTGCCGTCGAAGCCTACCCCGAACTGAAAGCCAGCGAACTCTTCAGCAAATTGATGCGAGAAATTACCGAACAGCAAGAAAATATTGGCGCAGCGGTACGCATCTTCAATCGCAATGTTGAGTTGTTCAACAACGGTATTGAGGTGTTTCCCAACAATCTGGTCAACAGCACGTTTACTCATAAACATCGGCTGGATACCTTTGATGACAGCGAAGCCGCCGCAGGTTTTGAATACAAGCCTAATTTCTGATGACGCCGAGCCGGTAAGCTCACCTTTAGCCCATTGAAAGGATATCAATAGTGTTACTATGGCGATTTCTAACAATAAACGAGTCGACCAGTTATTACGGGCCATGAAGCAGTCGCTGCCAGGTGTTAACGACGAGCACAGCCTTTATGATCTGTTAAAGCCCGCATTGAGTTTCAAAGGCCCCATCCGCTACAACAATCGTTGGCCCTGGCTGATGACTGTAGCCGGACTCGTTGTGTTAGCCATTCTGTGGTTGTTGGATAGCAGCAAGCTGACTGGACTGCCAGATTCAGTGCTCAATGGTTTAAATTGGCTGCTCTCACCACTGTATCGCTTGCCATTAGGCCCGTGGTCCCCATTTCTATTATTGACCGGTATTGGTGTCTGGCAATTGCTGTCTCGTTATCAGCGACTGCAAGGGCTCGCCGATGCGATATGGCGCAAAAACCTGTTGCTGGATAATCAGCTTCAGGAAATTCCGTGCCAACCTGAAGCTAAAGCCCGCGAGTTTGAACGCAGTTTTTATGAGTTTAATCGTGGCAATCACAAGCGCAGCATAGACTGGTTATGCCAAGGCCATTACCAGGGAACAGAACATCAATTTGATTATCAGCTGTTCGATTTTCATTATGTGGACAAGCACACCACCACCACGACCGACAGCAAAGGCCGCAAACACACGCATACCACATACCGCCATTACCATCGGTATGGGGTGATTTTATCCTTTGGCTTTACTCAGGATCTCAACATTTTGAGTTACAGTAACAGCGGACAAACGGGCGTGAAATGGGAGCCTGCATCATTAGACTTTCGCAAGCAGTTCAAAGTGTTGGCTGGCTCAGAGATGATCGCATCAAAGTTTTTTAAACCCACAGTCGTGGAGCAGTTACAGCAATTAGGCCAGAAACTGCGTCAGACGAACCTAGAATTTAACCGCCAAGGCATACTGTGTCTTACCGTTGCCGACAGCGATTTTGCCAATGTGCCACGGCCTGTGGGACTGGAAGATGCAGAAGCATTTCTCGCCGTGCTTAAACAACAGACCAAACTTCCCAAACTGACATTGGCACTGCATTGCGTTCACCAGTTGATGGTGTACACCGACAGTAATTTCTAACCCGATTAAAAAACACAGCCGCAGCTGTGTTTTTTACCAGTTAAACGCATTAACCACCGTGGTGCCCACCATTGCCCATACCACATACGTGAATAGTTGCCTGACCGCCACTCGGGCCACCATCAATGGTCACAGCGCCGGCATCCGCGAAAATAACGAATGGGCCGTCAGTAATGTCATCAGATGCTGGATAATCCAGATGCCCCAGACAGGTGTAGCCAATACGATAAGTGGCCTCCGGCAAATACCCTAATCCAAAATACCAGTTACCGTCGTCATCCTGCTTTAGCGGTGCCACGGCAATAGGCGCCACCATGCCAGTGGCTGGCGCATCGTACACGTCGGCCATTTGGCTGAGGCTGGTCACGGTATCAGGATAGAGATATGCCAAATGGGTAAACTCGCCCCCCACGGGTGCCAACGCCGCATAAGTCGTTTCACAATCGGCAATCCACTGTGGGTCCATCTCACCGATCAAATGCCCCATATAGAGATTATCAACTGACCAGCTATAGTCGTAACTCAGGTTGTAGTTGTAATCGTAGTCCCGATCCAGTCCCATATAGAGGCCAACTTCGAGCGTGTAGCTGTATTGATGGTTAGCACTGATATTGAAATTCATCAGTGGCAGTTTGCCATCCTGCACTTGTAACGCATGACGTCCCTGCCCATCCTCCACATAGCAGCCGTTATTACCATCGCCCTGTATCACCGTCATGTAGACATTCTGATATTGTCCCTCACTCAGCGGTAAACCATTGACCACGGTAATACTGTCCGCCCCCTGATAATTCATCAGATTAAAATTCATCTCACCCAGAGCGTAGCGATGTTCAATACCATTACCATCGGTCATCACCAGTTCGCCAAGCTGTAGGCCCACAGCAGTAACCCCGGTCATAGGTGAGTCGGAGATTGCCACCGACAAGGTGCCGGTTGATTGTTGAGTATCTGTCGTCGTGTTATCACTGCCGCCACATGCTGCCAGCAACACACATGCCGACACCATTAACCCATGCCAATAAGTCATCATCTTTTCCTCTGCTGTGAGCAATAATGCTTAACATAGTGCAATGGCAGAAGTTCAATTTGTTTATAAAATGAACAATTGATTTGTATCAATTTTGTTACAAATATCGTCAAGCGGCATGATTGCTAAATGAAAGGAACTGTCTTCAGAGCATTTACTCCATCGCCGAGGTACGAGTAATTGCACCTGACAACGACGGCAATGGTCGTTATGGGTATATCACTATCAATGGTGGAATGGATTATCAACATTGTCCGTACCCGTCTGGTACGGCCAACGTTGCTGCAACGCCAGTAAACGTTCAACTCGCTCCTTGGTTTCTGGATGGGTGCGTAACAGGGAAGGTACCGGCAGGGTGGCACCAGGCATGATCATACGTCGGAGCCAGCCCTGTTGCTGGCGTTCAATTTTACTCAGCGCACTGGCCAACCCTTGCGGATCACTGGTCATCCGCACCGCGTTCAAATCCGCATCATACTCACGCGTCCGCGACAGCGCTAACTGCGCTAGTGTGCTGATAGTTGGCGCTGCCAGTAATAACAAAATGGCCCACCAGTTAATGGTCGCCCAGCCAAACATGATGAGCGGCAGATTCAGCAATAGCAGCAATTGTCCCATCATTGACAGCAGCGAAGTACCACGGCTGAACATATCGGCCAGGCTCATCACTTGCAGATCATTACTGCGTACATGGCTGAGTTCATGAGCCAGCACTCCGGCTAATTCGCGCCATTGCAACTGCCGCAACGCTGCATCGGTAATGGCAATCAATGGCCGTTGCTGACTCCCCACCGCAAAGGCATTTATCAGGGGATTGGGTAATAGAAACAGTTGTGGCATTACCGGTAACCCGGCAGTTTGCGCCAACTGCTGCACCAATTGCCATAGTGCGGGAAACTGCTGGGGCGACAGCGGCCTGGCATTGTACAGCCGCATCACCATCCAAGGTGAAACGGAACTGCGAAATAGCCACAGCATGACACCGGCCATCAGTAACAGCAGTAAACCACTGCTACCGGCAAACAACCAGCCTAATAATGCCAAAAAACCGGCCATGCCCGACAACAGCAATGCTGAATGCCAGAAATTGCGTCGGGCATGTTGCTGCCACCGCACCCGATCAATCATCCGCCCCCTCCAGGCGGCGAATACGAGCACGTAATTGTTGCAGTTCATCCAACAGATCAAGCACTAACGCAACACCGGCAGTGTTTAAGCCTAAGTCCTGTTCCAACCGTCGCGCACGATGAATACGGGTGAGCGCGATGCCGCTGAAGCGCCAGTGTGTCGGGCGGTTACCGTGCGGCTCGACAATGCCATACTCCACCAGTTCAAACACCTGTTCCGGTGCCAAATGACAGGTTCGGCAGAGTTGTGCCAACGTCAATTTATAATGTTCATCCAGCACGTCTGCTGCATATAGTGTCAGCAAATCCTTACTCATGCTCTGCCTCCCCAATTGGCCCGAGGATCAAAGTTCAATGCGTCTTTGAAGGCGTTATAAGCCTGTTTGGCTGCCGCACTATTGGCTGCCGGTAACGCCACACTTAATTCCACATAAAAGTCGCCCGGCTGTTTTCCGGGGATGCCCTTGCCTTTGAGCCGCAAGCGCCGACCACCAGAAGAGTTGGCAGGAATTTTCAGATCAATACTGCCTTCCGGCAACGGTACGGTTACCGTCGCACCTAATGCAGCTTCCCACGGAGCAACGGGCAAGGTCAGGTAAACATCGCGGCCTTCGACCCGGTATAACGGATGCTGTCGGAACGAAACTTCCAGCAGCAAATCACCGTTAGCACCGCTGCCGATGCCCGGATTACCCTGTCCCGCCAATCGGATATGTTGCCCTGGCACCACACCTCGCGGGATACGTACATTCAATGTCCGGGGCTGCGCACCACCATCGCTTCCTAGCGTAATGGTGCGCGTTGTACCGCGGTAACTGTCTTCCAGATCGATCTGGATCCGCGCGCGAATATCTTCGCCTGGATAGTCAAAATGCGCCCGCGACTGGCGGGAACCCTGATTAAATCCACGGCCGCCAAACATTGACTGAAAGATATCGTCAAAGTCGAAGCCCTGAGCCTGTGGCCCGGCACCGCCCTGGTACTGGTATTGGTGGAATCCCTGAGATCCCGCCTGCTGAGCCGCTTGCCAATCCGCGCCATACTGATCGTATGCCGCCCGTTTTTCAGCATCGTGCAGCACATCGTAGGCTTCCTTTACCTCTTTGAAGCGCGCTTCGGCATCAGTTTCTTTACTGACATCGGGGTGATATTTACGGGCTAATCGATGGTATGCCCGCTTGATATCTTTATCTGAGGCATCCCTGTCGACGCCAAGGATCTGATAATAATCTGTGAACGCCATAATGCTCCAAACCTGTTTGAAGTGAATAAAACGTAGTCAACTTCAGTCATCGTGAAGACTGGCTGTAACATTATAAATCTGGGCATTATTTGCGCATTTTCAAGTTCTGGAACGCAAAAGTTATTGGTTATCGCCGCGGAGGTTCCATGTATTCTGAAGCAGGCAGCAACAGAAAGGGTTGTCATTTTTGCTACATCGCTTATCAGCACCATTGGAGCTACTGACTACTCAGCCAATCAGAATGTAATACCTGGCCTTACAAATATCCGCAGACACTGGGCATCTGTAGTAATCTCTTATTACCACGGATGCCAAATAACTTGGTAAGTTGATCCAACTGCAAACGCAAGGAGAGAACGACATGGCTAAGGTATTGATTATTGCTGGTGATTTTGTTGAAGATTATGAACTTATGGTGCCATTTCAGGCACTTGGCATGGTAGGCCATAAGGTCAGTGTTGTCTGCCCGGATAAAGAGGCTGGCGATAAAATCAAAACAGCCATCCACGATTTTGAGGGTGACCAAACCTACACCGAAAAACCGGGTCACCTCTTCACCTTAAATGCCGATTTTGCGGGTGTTTGTGCGGAAGAGTTTGACGCCTTGTTGCTTCCCGGCGGGCGCGCTCCAGAATATCTACGACTCAATCCACAGGTCATCACGCTGGTACAGGCGTTTGCCGAACAGAAAAAGCCTATTGCAGCTATCTGTCACGGCGCTCAGTTGCTGGCGGCCGCCAAGGTGATAAAAGATAAGAAAATTTCTGCTTATCCCGCCTGTGCTCCAGAAGTTGCTCTGGCCGGAGCTCAATATGCGGATATCGAGGTGGATGATGCCGTCACGGATGGGCTGTTTGTCACCGCACCGGCCTGGCCAGCGCATCCTGCCTGGCTGGCGCAATTTAACAAGCTGCTGAATTAGACTAAAGATCTAATGACTTTTACCGCCCCCGGATTAGGCTGGGATCACCTGCCAACTGGGGGCGTAATATGTGCGAAATCTATTCCGGCACCGAAGCCGAACTGTTTGAACTGAAAGCCCGTTCTGTGCGCATTGATGGTGTCGTGACCAGCATTCGGCTGGAAGCCGTATTTTGGAAAGTCATCGAAGATATTGCCGAAGAGGCGTGTATCTCGGTGGCCGAGTTCCTGACGCGTATCCATCGAGAAGTGCTGGCTAAACGTGGCGAAATTGGCAACTTTACCTCGTTGTTACGGGTAGCCTGTACCACCTATCTCAACGGTGGCAAACGGCTAAGCCTCTGATCAGGGTTTACGTTGAGTTACCCGAAATAAACGCCTGGGTAAGCGCCCCTCTTCAAACTCTGCCAGCTCAGGTTGCTGATATCCCTGGGCCAATAATGCCACCTTGTCTCGACTGAAAAAGTGCACAATAAACCCATTGTTTTCATAAAGATCATCCCCCCGATGGATGCCTTTACCATAGTCAGCATCCCCAGTATGACGCACAGTGTAAATATGCAAACCACCTGGGCGCAGCACACGCAAGACTTCGCGAGACAACTGTTGCAGTTCAGCAGTCGTCAGTGCCATACAAAACAACATATGGGAAAAGCATGCATCAACGCTGTTGTCAGCCAAAGGTAAGGGTTGCCGCACATCATGACAGACAGCAGAAATCTGCCGTGCCAGCCCGGCTTGCTGCGCTTTGCTATTAATAGCCGCGACACCAGCGGTTGAGTAATCCAGCACCGACACATCAAAACCATTAGCGGCAAAGAATAACGTGTCACGCCCTTGACCAGCCCCAAGTTCTAATAATTGCGGTTTCCCTTCTTGCTGCAACCTTGCTGCCGCCCACTGTGCCGGAGCGCTGGCAGCACAGCCGAACATATCGCCGTTATTGTTGAAACTGTTATCCCAATGTTGCCGCTGTCCGTTCAAAATATCGTCCAACTGACACCTCAATCATCTGGTCCGTCATTGTCTGATCCAGATCATCGGCGAAAAAACATTGTAATACGGTGAGTAATCACCAATTTTGTAAAAGCAAAAAATCCGGCGATCTATTGAACGCCGGATTTTAAATTTCAGATGCGATATGCGATTGCTCAGTGCATTACTTTGACGTTGTCACCTCTACCTGCATAAATTCGCCTTGGGCACTGATACTTTTCACCCGGATAACCGTACCGGTATTCGGATTGATCACGCCAGCGGCAGGTAATGCCGGATTCCAGTACTGCTGCATATCGTCAAAAATACTGACAGCTGGCAGACTCGGATGCCAGGAGGGCTGACTACGATAGTGCAGTTCCAGCGCATCCGTGTCATCTAAGCCAAATGTTGAATCGTATGATTGTGCCCGCAGATTCCACGGCTGACCATCGGCGCGATACATCACCTCAGGATGCGCATCAATCGGCAGGATCAACCCTGACCCCGGATGAACACTGGTATTGTTGTCACTGGCCGAAGCATCCCAGTAGCTGATTAGCAAACCATCCTGATATGGATAGTGTTCAACCCAATCATAAAGTTGTGGATTATCCATAAAGCCAAAGTTATAGGGGCCATCTCGCAGACTATTATCATACCCACGATAATTACGGTACTCAGCAACATAGGCATTAAAGAATCCGCCTGTCGATAAAGTACCATTTGTCCGCACAAAACCACGGTAGCTCCAGCCATCATCGGCTTCAGCATCTTCCAGCGGTGCACCGGTCACCATGATATTATCAACTTGCAGTCCGGACTCCATCACCGCTTCGTCAGTCACATAACGAAAACCAATGAGCACCTCACCGGAATAGGCAGACAAGTCGGCTGACAAGGTTACCCAAGCACCACCGCTGTTACCGGTAATACCATTACCCAGATTATTGCCATGCGGGTTAGTGTTAGTCGACTCGCTGGTTGCCACATTTTGCCAACTGGCCCCGCCATCAGTAGAAACAACTAAGTATGCATAATCCCAGTCCAGTTCAATGCTGTATTTGACCTGAGCGGATAGAGTCGCTCCGGCTGGCAAATCAAACACCTTAGCCATAGCATTGTCGATAAGATTGCCCTGTCCGCTATACCAGAAATAGTCACCTGCATAGGGTGTACCTACAGCGGTCACCACCGTTTTATCAGGCAAGATGATAAACAGAGCCTGAGCCTGCTTGGTATTCGCGGTAGCTGGACCAAGTTTGTGTTCGGATTTGTCTCCGGATGCGGCCACCTCATAATTGAGCCAACCCAGCTGCAATTTTTCCCAGGCGCCCATATGCATCGGCTCCGTACCGATACCATTTTCCGGCTGGCCGTTACTCCCGTATGAGCCAGAGGACATAAGGGTCCAGAAGCCAGTCGAGTTTTGACCACCTGCAGTATCGTACAGATCAGGCAAGCCTAAATCGTGGCCGAACTCGTGAGCGAACACTCCGACCGCGCCATTTTCCGGCTCAATGGTGTAATCGCCAATCCAGTATTTTGACTGGCCAATACGCACACCGCCATAAGGTACTAGACTGCCATCATCCAGTGTTGGTCCATCAGCACCGATCGGTGTTAGCTGCACATACCAGCGATGACTCCAGATAGCATCGGAACCCAAAGCACCGCCGCCAGTTTCCTGTCCCTCACCGGCATGTACCACCTGAAAATGGTCGATATAGCCATCAGGCTCATTAAAGTTTCCATCGCCATCGTGATCATAACGATCCCAAACATCAAACTGACTGAGGTATTCATCTATCTCTTCAACAGTTTTTCCTGCCGCTAACTGGTTGTTATACCAGGCAGTTACGCTATCCCGAACAAACCACCAAGTGGTGTAACATACCGTACCGCCACACCAGTCTCGACCGTAATGTGCTGCGTTATAAGGCACCTGTACCCAGTTGGTGACATCACCATTCACTGCATAGCGATTAGCTGATAACTCTTTATAAAAATTGCGCATGGAGATGGCATCAGCAGCATCAGAGAACAATAACTCCTTGTAGTGTGCCTGACTGAAATCCGGGGCCCAGATGGTGGAGTTGTTAACACTGCGGTCCGGTTCGGGGATCTGGTTATGCAGTGGACCAGGCTGGCCGCTCTTAAGAATTGTGTATGGCGAATCTGCTTCGCCGAACTCAGCGATAACCGTCCAGATTGTGTCTTCGCCTTCGCGCATGAGTTCCACAAATTGCCCTTTGGCAACCTGATGGACTTTTTTGGCTTTTTGTTTGTTAGACAGTTGTTGTTCCAATGCCTGTTGCCGTAATGCACGACGATTCTGCTCTAACGGGTTAGGCAAATCGTCTTTATGGCTACCCTGCTGCACGGTCACCTCTTGTGACGCTGCGATCACTGCTGGTGGAAGTAGCACAAAACAGGTGAACAACATGCTTACAGAACCAATCACTAGATTCTTTTGACTTCGCATAGATAATTCCTTGATAAACACATTCAAGTAAATGTGCTGCCTTCCGTGGCTGGAGCTAAGCCAACAAATCCACAAAGGTGCACTGTATGCCTACAGCTCAATACAGACTTGATAAGACTAGACGAAGAAATGAAGCACCGCAGAAAGACAAATGTAACTTTTTTATAACAATTGTAAGTCAAAAAAATAACGATTTGATATGTCGTAAATTTTCGTTGTTAAGGTGAAATATTCAATAAAAAGGAATCGCTTCTGGAGATTTATTTGTAGCGACTAGCGATATCAAGCGAGACAAATCACACCAACGGTAGCATTAGCCAGATTGACAAAAGCCACAGCGGTTATATGAGGTCAGCGCTTGAGTATGCCTATGCCATCAGAGTGTTGAGCCACTGCTTCTGCAGGTACTTTTTGGCGCGTTCATTATGGCGTTGCGCCAGTAGTGGAAACGCTTCATGAAAAGAGGCTACTTTGGCGGGTTTCATCTCGGTATACAGCACCAGATGAAACCCCAGTTCCGTCTCAATGGGCGCACTCACTTCGCCGGGTTGTAATGCAGGCAGCGCTGCAGCGATCTCCGGAAACAGTTTGCTTTCCTCACACCATCCCAGCAGTCCCTGCTCCATCGCACTAGGACATTCGGAATACTGCAGCGCCAGTGCGGCAAAATCTTTACTATCCGCCAGTTCGCGCACATGTCGGATGCGACTGCGTGCATTATCGGGCTGGTTTTCTGCGTAGTCGTTGTTTATCGTGATCAAAATCTGTTTCAGATACCACAAGCGACCGCGGCAGAATTGTTGCTGATGCGTCAGGTAGTATTCATAAGCTTGCTTGCGTGATAACGGCGGCACATCGGCGGCAATTTTATCCAGGATCACTTCACACAATAACTCGTCATATAATGCAGCACGGAATCCCGGCTCAGAGAGCCCCTGCTTTGCCAATGAAACCGCAAACGCTTCTGCGGATTCAAAACGTGCGGCACACTCAGCGACTGCAGCATCCAGTTGTTGTGGCGCTAACACCACACCAGCGGCTTCTTTCGCACCAAGAATCGCCTGTTGTAATCGCCCGAGTTGCTTTACCTGCAACTGCACTTCTGTCTGCTGAGTGGCTGACAGAAATTCCGGATTAAGGTTGAAACGCTCAGTGGCGACTTTGGCGGTCAGATAGCGCTGCTTTTGCGTCTCCATCGTAAATCCTCTACGGTTGTATCCGGTTCCAACAACGCCCGGTCTGGCACTGTCACTTCAATGTCGTTAGCCAGCAAAATGTCATAGCTGAGGGTGCCACTGTCGAGATCCCGGTGCGGCCATTGCACTTGCACCAACGCCCCTTTGTGCGCTACCACCGCACCTTCAATACGCAGGGATAACGCCAGTTGCGCTATATCCAGTGAGCGGAAACGACAAGGTTGCCAAGGCAATGCCGCATCGATCACTTCCACATCACGCAGACCAATTTGCCGGCCATTATGAGGAAAGAACACCTCATAGATGATCTGATCCTGCAAAAACCAGCCAAAGCTGCGCACCATGCCCACGGCGCCTTCTGCTACCAGCAGCTCACCCTTTTCCAATCCATAGAAGCTGCCATCGTTACGCACATCGCGAACGACCCTTACTTCACTGCCGTTATCGAAACGACTGTGTTCACTGTCTTCGATGGTTTCAAACATTGCCGGAGTTGCCATACGCTAATTCCTGTCAGACACTACAGCCACTGCAATCGCCACAACCCATGTCGGCAAATGCCAGCTCTTGCCCCATCGCTAACGAACCGTAAGCAATACGTACCGCTTTACGATGGTGTTCCTTGGTCAAGGGCGGATCGTAACGTTCGAGAATGGCGTGATACAGCCGCAAAATCTGCACCCGTTTGGTGGTGACTAATTCCGGGTCGTACTTAACGTTAAAGTAGTCCAGAAAATCCTCTGCTGTCTGCAAAGTCTCTGGCAATACTGTCGCTGCCGGGCCGCGACGGTTATGCCAGGAGGCTTCCGGTTCTACGGTGATATTTTCTACCTGAATGGTTTCCATGAAGATCTCCTTCGTTAGGCATCTGCATAAAGAGCATGAATAAATGGCTGCGCCAGCGCCCGTAAGTCGGCTTCGCGCGGTGAGCATTTACGGCTTTCCGACCACTGGCGTAACTGGCTGCGCAACTGTTCGCACTGCTGATCGCTCAGTTCGATTCCCAGACGGTGATACACCTCTAAAATGGCGCTAATGCCAGAATGCTTACCCAGCACTAAGGTGTGCTCGCGGCCCACTAACGCCGGCGCAAATCCCTGATAGTTGTTGACGTCTTTCAGTAGGCCGTCGATATGAATGCCAGACTCGTGGGTAAATACTGCGTCACCGACAATCGCTTTCTGTGGTGACACCAAACGGCCAGAAGCCACCAAAGCGTACTGACACAACGCGGGTAATTGTGGCAGTGCAATCCCGGTATGGCCTTTATTCAACACTTGAACTGCCACGGCCACCTCCTCCAGCGGTGCATTTCCTGCCCGCTCTCCGAGACCGTTGACCGTGGTATTGACGGAGGTGGCCCCGGCATCTATCGCTGCCAGTGTGTTAGCGGTCGCTAACCCCAAATCATTGTGAGCATGCATTTCGATCTGCAAATCGGTGTGTTGTCTGAGGCTAGCGATCATCTCGCGAGTACGAAATGGTTCGAGGATCCCTAATGTATCGGCAAAACGTATTCTGCTGGCCCCGGCAGCCTGTGCTACTGCAGCAACCGAGTGCAACATATCGGCATCAGCGCGGGAAGCATCTTCCATACCGACACACACCTGAAACCCCAGATCCAGAGCCTGTTTAACGTAACGATCACAACGGGCCAGCACCTGTTCTGGGTTGATATTCAGCTTGTGGCGGATCTGTTGCCGTGACACCGGGATCGACAAATCAACCCAATCCAGCCCCAGATTCAGTGCCTGACTGATATCCAGTTCGCTCATACGGCACCAGGCCATGGTTTTGGTCTGTGTCAGTGATGCGGTGATGGCTGCAATTGCTTCCTGTTCCTGCGCGCCCATCGCCGGAATACCCACTTCCAGCTCTGGCACCCCAGCGGCTTCGAGCAACCGCGCCAACTGCACCTTCTCATCGGTGGTAAACGCTACCCCAGGTGACTGTTCACCGTCACGCAGGGTGGTATCGTTAACAATTACGTTTGGCGGCTTGATACTACTCATAGACACCTCAGGCATAAGCCGGTGTAAACATCTCGGCCGAGCCGCAGTTATTCGCGTTGTCCCAATAGGGGGATAACATCCGCAGCCGCTCGACAATTGGCGGCAACTGCGCCAACACATAATCCACATCATCGTCGGTGGAGAAGCGTGACAACGAGAAGCGCAAGGTCCCGTGAGCGGCAGTGAACGGGATCTGCATCGCTTTCATTACATGCGAAGGTTCCAATGAGCCGGAGGTACAGGCAGAACCGGAGGAGGCCGCAATACCCACCTGATTCAACATCAGCAGCAGTGCCTCACCTTCAATATATTCGATGGCAATATTGCTGGTATTGGGTACTCGTTGCTGCGGATTGCCGGTGACAAAAGTGCTCGGAATACGGGCGAGGATCCCCTGCTCCAGACGGTCACGCAGCATCGCCAAACGCGTCATCTCTTGCGGTAATGCTTGATAGGCCAGTTCGGCAGCAACGCCCATGCCGATAATAGACGCGGCATTTTCAGTTCCGGCACGACGACCTCGTTCCTGATGTCCACCCCGCAGTAATGGCCGGAAACGCGTACCGCGGCGCAGGTATAAAGCGCCGACGCCCTTCGGCGCATGGAATTTATGACCGGAGATCGACAGCATATCGATGTCGGTATTCTGCACATTGATTGGATATTTCCCGGCGACCTGCACCGCATCGACATGGAACTGCGCCCCGACTTCCTTCGCCAGTTTTGCTAGCATTTCTATTGGGAACAAGGTGCCGGTTTCATTATTGGCCCACATGATGGACACAATCGCCACTTGCTCACTCAGCGCCCGACGATAGGCTTCCACATCGAGCCGCCCTTTACGGTCCACCCCAATCCAGTGCACCTTGTAGCCTTTACGCTCAAGATGCTGACACAACTGTAAGGTGGCCGGATGTTCCACTACCGAGGTGATGATCTCCCGCCGCTCCGGCATCGCTTCTACTGCCGACAAAATTGCGGTACTGGTGGCTTCGGTGGCGCAGGAAGTAAAGACCACTTCGGTGCTGTATTCTGCGCCAATCAGCGTCTGCACTTTTTCGCGAGCCGCTTCCAGCGCGTGACCAACTTTGGCCCCCAACTGGTGGATCGACGACGGGTTACCATAGTAGTCGGCTAAAAACGGCCACATCGCCTCCAGCACTTTGGGGTCCAGTTTGGTGGTGGCGTTATTGTCCAGATACACCATCTCAATAGCAGTGTCCGGTTTGCGGATGAATGCTTCAACAGTCATAAGTGGCCTCCTTTTTCGCAACCGGTGTGGTCTCCTGTACCGGAAAAACGGTGTAAGGCTCGCCTAAGGCTTTCGAGATCTTCACTTCCACATTTGCCAGTGTTAGCCCCGACAAACCGCAACCGGTGCAAGCGCCCGACATGGTGACGAACACCAGATTGTCCTCCACATCCACCAGCCGAATATCGCCACCATCGGCCTGTACTGCCGGACGCACTTCGGCAATCACCTGTTCAATCACGGTGATTTTTTCGGCCAGCGCGGCATCGAATGCCACAGGAATTTCTTCCACTACCGCAAGTGCCTGCACCGCGACCTGCAACGGTTTGGCTGGCGCGTCGCCCGCCATTTCGGCCAGACAGGCATCCAGTACCCACTCAATTTTTTCGTGACAAGAGGTGCATGCGCCGCCAGCCTTGGTGTAGTTGATCACTTCGTCCACGGTGGTAAGGCCATTGGCTTTCACCACTCGTTTGATCATCAGGTCATCGACCGCGAAGCATTTGCAGATTAGCTCACCTTCTTCATGGTCATCTTCCAGACTTTCCCCGCGATAACTCGCCGCGGCAGCATGTAAGGCTTCCATACCCATTACCGAGCAGTGCATTTTTTCCGGTGGCAGGCCATCTAGATAGTCCGCAATATCTTGGTTAGTCACCTTGAGTGCCTGCTCTAAGGTTTTGCCAATAATGATTTCAGTGAGAGCCGAAGATGAGGCAATGGCGCTACCGCAGCCAAAGGTTTGGAAACCGGCATCTTCAATAACCTCAGTCTCGGGATTGATCTTCAGACTCAGACTCAGCGCATCACCGCAACTGATGGAGCCGACATCGCCTCTGGCATTGGCATCACTGAGTAGTTTGGCATTTTTCGGATTGAAAAAATGCTGCTTCACTTTTTCGGAATAATCCCACATATACACTCCTTGCTTTATCTCCTTCGATGGGGCGAGTGAATGACACTAAACACCTAGGAGAAGCTCTGAAACCACGGTTGTGTATTAGGGATTGCAAATGTCACACCAGCAGTGTGCAACATTTAACCTGTTGAAAAATTGCGATATTCGTCAAATTTTGCACGCAAGCCAAATGTAAATTGTCTGTTAAAACTGACATTTGTCGGCCGTTTGTACCAAAGGCGACAATTTTGTAGCTTGGCGAATTGTCACACTCGCGACAAAGTGAATGGCCGCCGGTAAATGACGATGGCCGAAGAGAATCGGAGACAGCTTCGTTGGCAGGCGTTGGTACGAAGAGATAGTAGTAATGATGCTGAACAGAACTCCGCGAATGCAGAAGCATTTTTCTCAGTCACCACAAGGTTATTATGCACCAGGGCATTAACGCAAAAAGCCAATATTGGTCAGGGATAACTCACCGTTAAGGCTGAGCAATAGTGGCTTGATCGTTAAGCGCTGTAGCCGTCAGGCAATGCGGGTTAAGCGTGAGGAATTAGCCTTTCAGTCCCGGCTTGCTGGGCGTGTCAACTTTAAGCTGATCAAACTTGTAATGCTTATCGATGTGCTGGCCGTTGGCTGTGGTATCCACAATGGTCAGCTTATCGTCATTGGCCGCAAAGGTGATTTGAGCATCTGAGCTTTGCGTTTTCCAGGGACCTTTTTCAGTCGCCCAGATCGCTTTCGAGCCTTCAATTTTGCAGCGGTAAATATCGTGCTTCCAGTCATCCTGTTCATGGTATGACACGTAAACCAGTTTGCCGTTAACGTCATCCACGTTGAAAATGGACGGGTCTTTATTGAGCGCAGTTGCCACTGAGGCTCGGCAAATTTCTGCGTCGGTGAATTTCCCATTGCCCTGATGACAACCCGAGAGTAAGGCTGCCAGCAATACCGGAGAAAAAGTGAGTAAAGTAGTTCGAGTGGCCATATATCCTCCATAAGAGACAACAATGAGGCGCTTTGTAGTTGTTGGTGGCCGGTAGCAACCTCATTGCTAAAACAGAGAATCTTCAGTCTCTGCCTATATGACTAAAAAATAAATTAAAGAAACATGTTTTTTTGTTAATGTTCGGAAGAGTTACAGCATAGCCATTACATTTCTAGCAATGGCTATATTCGGCCAGAGTGGTCAGGACTTGCGGGGCAGAGTCCTACCCCACACTGCGCCCCGAAAAGATTACGCGCTTTGGCAAAGTTAAACGTTTTATAAACCGCCATGGCTGTACCGGCGATAACACAGTGCAAAGGCTGATTTAGCACTCGCAACTGACTGATAGTAAAAGCCTAAGTCCACAGCACCAAGCCCCCAGATCAATCACACACCATAGGTCATGCTAAAGCAGCAATTCAGGCTTTGAGGGAAGGGAAATAATGCTGACACAACGACAAAAAAGAAGGCCTCGCCAACACGAAGCCTCCTGGGAAATGATATCGGTGCGCTTATGAGCTTTTTAGCTGGGACAACTTATATTCGTTAGTAACTTGTTTGCCATCAGCGGCAGTTTCGGTAATGGTGAGTTGATTATAGTTTGCGACGAAGGAGATTTTGCCTTCGGTTTGGTTCTGCCACTGCCCTTTAGTCGGAGCCCAGAGCACATGGTCACCATCAAGCCGACAACGGTAAATATTTTGTGAAGCATTAGCGGGATCAGTGTAAGACACGTACACCAACTTACCGTTTTTATCCACCAGACTGATGGTGGAAAGATCGTGTTGTAACGCGGTTGCCATCGAGGCTTTACAGATTTCTATTGCTGAAAACTTACTTTGAGTTTGCGCTGTATCACCGCAACCGGCCAGAACCAGTGCTACTGCTAACGGTGAAAGCGAAACCAAAATTTTACTAAGTGTCATATATCCTCCAGGAATTAGCATGTGAACGTGCTAATAACATGAGAAATTTGCCATCAAATAAGTACATTTGTACCAAACCGGCTAACTGCCGACGGCAACAATCCCCCCACGGGTTTGTGCCAAAATTCGTCCGCTTTCACTGCTAGACGAGATAACCGATACAAATGCCCAAACGCATTAATACCTTGAATTACAAACTACCACTTCCACATTTCGTGCAAGCGTAGTGAACTCATTTATAGACATTCAAACCGCGATGTTCATCACCTATAGACTAAGGGCTAATAGCCTGAGGGGCGATTTATTAAAAATTTGTGAACGAGATGCAGAATATAAGTAAGTTTTGAAGTTTGTGGTCTGGACAAAGTGAGTAGAAAAGCTTCTGCATTTCCCGAACTATAATAGCGATACGGGCCACCAAGATTGGGACACGCAAGCATGTCACTTGAACAGATTACTGCGTTATTCCAATGGATGGCGCTAATTAATATCGGCTTGCTGAGTCTGTCAGCAGTGTTAGCCGCCGCCTTTAAACCTTTGCTGTTCAAATTACACGGTCAGTTATTCGGTCTGGAGCCACGACAGATTTCGGCGGTGATATATGGCTTTCTGGGATTCTATAAGGTGCTGATATTGGTATTTAATCTGGTGCCCTACTTGGCCATGTTGATCGTGAGCAATTACTGACTAATCCGGCATCAATTGATGATGTGCTGTGGAACCCAGTTCCTTTCGTCGTAGTTTCACTGGTTGCGTAGTCACTGGCGCCATCGAGGCTCGGGGCAAGATAGCAAGGTGTTGACTGCGTGGCACTCGGACCTCTGTGTAGAAGCGCACTGCAGCCAACGGATAATCATCAAACTAGCGCGGTAACGCCAGTTGCCGCTAAAAACTCACCGGCTGCAAGCAACTGGCGCGATCAGATGCCCCAATTGCCTATGCGGCAACTGCCGCGAAGCTCTGACAGCCTTTCGGACATACCTTGGCACAGGACTGGCAACCGATGCAATCGCCAGCGTCGGCGATTTCCATCACCATCATCACCTCTTCGCCGTAATCGTCTTCATCCGGCTCACGTTCCACCAGATCGAACACATTCCGGGAACAGACCTTAAAGCAGCGGCCACAGCCGATGCAGTTATCCTGATCTACTGCCTGGATAAATTGCGGTTCCCAGGTTTTACCGCCACGGGTAGTCCCCACGATATTGCTCATCACGCCTTCCTCTTATTGTCATTGATTAACACGCTTACCACTCTTCATCCATTAATGCTTGCAGTCGATCGCTGCAGTGTTCCTGTGGTTGTTCATCCAGTTGCTTCAGTGAACGGGCCAGCCAGCCCATCGGTGTACCGTTGAGTTCCTGACGAATATCGTCCAGTAACTGATGAATCTCACTGCCTTCCATCACCTTGACCGGATGGATCCCTTTATCCAGCAACTGGCGGATGGCGGAGGCACCGCAGGCGTTGCAGAAAATGGCCGAGCAGTGGCTCAGATCGCGGATCCGTGCTGGGAGCCGGTCATGGGTGCGACTGTCGTCTTCGGGATATTCGATGGCTTCGAGGATCGCCCACTGTTCGCGACCGATGCCATAAATCAGCACACTGCGAGCACTGCCAAAATGCTGATCGACGTGGCGTCGGTCTAAGGTGGCAAACGCTACTTTGAGCTGAAACTCAGCATCGGGCAGCGGTTCCACATATAGTTTGCGTTCACTGTTGGATTTCGGGAAATCAGCACTCATGATGCGCGCTCCTTACGCTGAACCTCGTCAGCGCCGAAGCGATAGGCACTGATATGCGGTGCCACTTCATCGTGATGATGGCGCAGTTGCAGATTGGCGAGGGCAAACAGCCTCTCACGACAACCTTCGTAACCGAACTGCTGTATGTCCATATTGCCGAACTGGTCGTGGCACGGATAACCGGCCCGCAGCACCGGTACTTGTGGTTCAAACATGCCAGCCGCGTGGCTGTTGCTGATAATGGTGGAGACCTGTTCGACCACAGGATTCAATGACGCCAGATCGCCAATCACCACTTCGGCAGCGCTGAGTTCGGCTAATCCTGGCGCGTCTACCGTGGTGACAATACGTGGCACTCGAATGCCCATGCTGGCCAGCAGCTTGCCATATCCGATGGCGAGGTCCGGTTCCAGTGCCACCGCGATCTGTTCATTACTTAGCACAAAGTGGCAATCAAGCATGGCATCCTGCAACCGGCGACGGGCGCGGCCAATCCAGTCTGGCACCGGCTTACCACTCAACTGTGACAATGCCAGCACCAGTGCATCCATCTGGGCGATATCCATGCCCATATCCAGACTGATCAGCGGGATATCGAAGCGTTGCTTGAGCCAAGTCGCGGTGGGTAACAATGAACGCCCCAACACCAGCGTGGCACAGCTGTCAGCCATCAATTCGATTTCCAGAATCGAGGTGCCGCCAGTGGAACAGGCAGAATAGTCGCTGTCATCCAGATGCCCATCGAGCGACAACGACAGATCCGGCACCATGATGGCATCCAGCGCGAAAGCCTCGAGATAACCTTGTAAGGTTTCGATATCAGCTGCGGTCATGCCGATAGAGCACAGCACATTGACCTGTTTACGTTGTTTCTGTCTGCCGCTGGGTGGCTGCACCGTCTGCCGCACCACCGCATCGACGCAACTAGCAAAGCCGGTTTGCATCGAGCCGCTGAAGTCCGGCGTGCTCATATTGATGATGCGCGTCGCGGCATACTGTGGATATTGGCGGCGAAAATCGTGGATCACCCGATACGTATCGGTGCCCTGCATTTCGGTGAGGCCGGTGGTCATCACCGTGATTAACTGCGGCGCTTCTTTTTCGCAAAGGGTTTTCAGCGCTTCAAACAGGTTTTCATCACCACCCATCACTGCGGCGACCTGATCGATGGCGGTGTTCTGCAATGGAATGGGTTCACGCAGATGCTGGATCAGATACACTTTAGCGAAAGCACCACAGCCCTGAGAGCCGTGCAGCAGCGGAATGGTTTTCTTCAGTCCCATGCTGGCCAGGGTCGCCCCGGTGGCGGGACTGGTTTTCAGCGGCTGGGTCACCAGCGGCGTGTTCTGTTTAATGATGGTCGCCATGACTGCCTCCGCTTATTGACCGTAAAGTGCTGCAACAGGCTCAGCACCGGCATTTTGTTCCCAGGGCGCATGACTGCGCACGGCCCCCCAGATTGGGCTATTGAGCGTCCGCACCAACTCTGCCGCCAGAGTGATCATCCCCTCGTAGCCTGCATAGGCGTGGTGCCGTTCCTGATTGATGTCGAGAAACGGCAAGCGGCCTTTCAGCGCGGTATACATGTTGCGGCCACCGGCAATCATCAAGTCAGCATTGTGCTGACGGCAGGTATTGAGCAGTAAGCGAGCACCACCTTCGTCCAACATCAGCGCGTTTTCGCCCATGATCTCAGTGATGCGCTGTTTATCGGCCTGGGTAGATTTTTTAGTGCCAGTAGCCACCACTTCAATGCCGAGTTCATTGAGTGCGGAAATCACAGACCAGGACTTAACGCCGCCGGTGTAGAGCAGCGCCTTTTTGCCTTCGAGTTGCTCACGATATGGCCGTAGCGCGGCGCGCACCCGGTCTTCTTCGCGGGCAATCACTTGTTCAACATGGGCATTGAGTTTGTCATCATGCAGTAATGCGGCAAAGTGACGCAGCGCAGCCGAGGTGTCGGATATGCCGTAGAAGCTGCCTTCAAACCACGGGACGCCCCATTGTTCTTGCAGCAGCCGCGCAACGTTGATCTGCGCCCGCGAACACACCACCATCGCGGCATCGGCGCGGTGCATGGTCTGAATTTGGTGAAACTGGGTATCGCCCGCCATACAGCACAGTACCCGCAACCCCAATTCTTCAAACAATGGCGACACATGCCAGAATTCACCAGCAATGTTGTATTCACCAATCAAGACAATGTCGTGCACCTGGCGACTGGGGTCGTGTTTCATCAAGGGTTTGGCTGGCGGCTCGGCGGTGCCGACCACATGCTTGATCATCACACTGCCCGCGATACGGTTACCGAAGTTTTTGTTGCCATAGAACCCGGCAGCATCTACCGGCACCACCGGAATACCCCAGCGTTGCTGCGCCAGTTTGCAGATAGCGGCAATATCATTGCCCTCCATCGCTGGCACGCAGGTCATATACACAAACACTGCCGGTGGCTGATGTTGTTCAATCAGCTGCTTAATGGCGTGTAACAGACGTTTTTCCGCGCGGCCCATAATCACGTCTTGTTCATTGAGGTCAGTGGTAAACCCTAAGCGAAACAGGTTGGAGCCGATGGCGCGGGTACCACGGTTGTTCCAGCTGTTACCAGCGCAAGCGATAGGACCGTGCACAATGTGGCCGACATCGGCAATCGGCAACAGACTGATTTGCGCGCCGTCGAAACAGCAACCACCCGCGGTGGCACCGGGCTTGGGACGGGAACAGCCACTCTTTTTGCCACTGTTGTGTTCACAGGCTGGCTCATCCTGTAGCAACCGGATCTCGGATAGTTTCATGGCGCCTCCCTCAGTGATTACTGCCATTGTCTGAGCCGATTGTCGGACAGACCGGTGTCTGGGAGTGGTAGTGCAAATACAGAGCCAATAGCTAAGTCATTGTTTTGTTTTAATTGTCAGCTTGTCGTCAAACCAACAAAAAAAGCCTTTGTCACGTTTGCGACAAAGGCTAAAACTTGCAGCCAATGCAAGATACTACGTTAAAAACACTTCACGACTCATGAAGCGCCACAAGGATGCCAGAACTCTGTTCCGGCCACGGGGTGAGACTGGCACAGCCTGTCGCTGACAGGCGTACCAGATGCAGATCGAAACCATCGAAAGTCAGATAGGGCTCGCGTTCTCCGGTGTCATCTTCACTGCATAAAGTGAAGCGCCACTGGGGGTAAGCAGCCCGCAACCGGACCAGCAGCGCCTCGTCAATCGTGGACTCACACGCAATACGTGAGCCAATGGTTTCTATTTCGCGATCAAGTGTCATCTCAATCCTCCTCGAACAGCAGCTCATTCTGACTGGAGGTGATCCCCAGCAATTTGCAGATCCAAGGGGGTGGGTTGTGACTAATCACCTGACTCAGTTCTGTTAGTGCCTCTGCCGCTGGCATCGGTACCATTTTCTTGACCGGATGGATATTGGCACGAGTGACTTTTGCCGCCGCTGGCCCACCGATGGACAAGGTAAACAGCATCTGACACCCCTTCAGCTGATTCAGCATATATTCGGCGCGGGCTTCGCCCTGCAGGCCGCCATCAATATTGCGCACATCCACCAGCTGATGAGCATAGGCATTCACTTCATACACCAGCACCCGCATACAGGAACCATAATGACCATTGATCATTTCGCCCTGATTGGAGGTAATCGCCACCGTGAGCTTCGGGCCGACTAACGGCGGTAACAGGCTCAGTTGCGGCGCATCCAGCTCCTCCACCTCATTATTGGTGAGGATTGCCAGTGCCGACGACACATCGCGGCGGGTCGGCGTCTCGCTGAGCGAAGACACCATCACCCGAAACGATTTAGGTGAAATACCCGCTAGTTTTTCTTCGGACAGGGGTTCGCCCAGATGCTGCAGCAGCAGATCTAGCAGCGAGCCTAAGCCCACTTCCGGCAAGCTCCGTACCGCCAGGGCAATGCGCAAGGCGGCTTCATCTGAAATCAAAGGTTGTTGCATCATCACCCGCCCCCTCCTTTACGCGGCCTGTAGCCGTTTTGCTCGCACGGTAATCGGTAACCTTTCCGGAGCTGGTATCGGATCGATATAGTAAATAGCGCCACCAGCCAAATGCACTTCACCACCCCACTGCTCGGCAGTGTCAAATTCAAAGTGAGTGATTGCTTCTTCCAAATCCTTTTTCGGCAGGTACAGACACAGCGCGCCCTGCTCGTTGTACTGAATCATCACGTTCGCCATGGTTTTTCCCTCAAGCAGTCGCCAAAAATATTGCCGGTGACATCACTGTCACCGGCGTTTTGCTTAACGCACTAGGTCAAAGGCAAAATCAGTTTTGCCCAGTTCCATGGTGTCGCGGTCCAGCTTGGCCAGCACTTCGTTCACCAGCGTAGTGAGGATGTACATGGCACCTTCGTAGCCCAGTGTGGACTGACGATGCAGGTGGTGACGGTCAAAGATCGGGAAGCCGATACGGACCAACGGTACTTCAAACTCAGCGCCCTTGGCTTTGGTATCACGCTCGATGAACTTACCGTAAGAGTTGCCGATCATCAGATCTGGCTTCTCGGTAAACATTAGCGAACGGAAGTGCCACAGATCCTTACCGGTAAACACCTGCGCGTCTTTGCCGTAAGGGGTTTCAGCCAGTATGGCTTCCAGCTGCTTACGCCAGCGCTTGCTGCCGTTATGACACAGTACGTGTTTCACTTCGCAGCCCAGCTCGGTGAGGAACTTACACATACCGGTCAGGTAGTCTGGGTCACCAAACAACGAGATAGTCACGCCGTGCAGCCAAGTGTGAGAGTCAGTCATCATGTCAACCAGACGGCCACGTTCCTTAGTGATAGACGCCGGAATTGGCTTACCAGTCAGCTCAGACACTTTCATCACAAAGTTGTCAGTCCATTCCAGACCCATTGGGATCTGCAAGTCTGGTACATCCTGCTTCCAGGTCTCAGTGACAAACTTTTTGGTTTTTGACAGCTGATCGGGTTGCAGCAACAGCGTGCTGATGGCGTTGGGAGCATCTTTCAGGTCAGCAATTGGGGTACCACCGGCATACATGCGATATTCGCCATCGGCTGGAGTATCCAGTACTTCTGAGGGGTCGCACAGGAAGGAGTAGTCCACATCCATCTCTTTCAGCATGCGATGGATGACGCGATAGTTGCCAAGGTAGGTTTCAAAGCCTGGCACAATGTTGATTTTGCCGTTGCTGCCTACAGTCTTGTCAGCCATCTCATTGAGAGTGAAATAGCGTAGAAAACCTTCAAACATCCCATCCCACCCGGTGACATGGCTGCCAACAAAGCTTGGTGTATGGGCAAACGGTGTTGGCACGCTTTCAGGCAGATGACCTTCTTTCTTGGCGTTACCAATGAACGCATTGAGGTCATCACCGATAACTTCGGCCATACAGGTGGTGGATACCGCGATCACTTCAGGCTTATAGAGCGCATAAGCGTTTTCGAGACCAGCGAACATGTTTTTCTGGCCACCGAATACCGCAGCGTCTTCAGTCATGGAGTCGGAGACACAGGCGACCGGCTCTTTGAAGTGACGGTTGAAATAGGTTCTGAAGTAAGCCACACACCCCTGGGACCCATGCACATATGGCAGGGTATTTTCAAAACCCAGGGCACAAAGTACCGCACCCAATGGCTGACAAGCCTTGGCGGGATCAATGGTGATGTGCTTACGGTTAAAGTTAAGTTCTTGGTATTCCTTGGTTGTCGTCCAGTCAAACACCTCTTTGACTTTGTCGGCATCCACGCTTTCTTCAAAAGCGCCACGCTTGCCAGCGAGCAGCTCCTGATATTCCGGTTGCCGGAATAGGGCATAACCGGTTTTGATATCTTCAACTTTTTGCGTCATGACTCTTCTCCTGCCGTGCCACTAATCCGTGAACCCCGGCTCGGTTATCCGGGCTGAACATTGCTCAGCCTGTCTTATGCTGACTTTTTCAAAGTGTCAGCTTCCGCCTTAACCCAAGGGGCTTTCATTTTGTGCCAGCATGGGTTGTTGATCGTCAGGTCCATATCGCGGGCGAAAATGGCAAAGCCATCGACACCGTGGTAAGGGCCGGAGTAATCCCAGCTGTGCATTTGGCGGAATGGGAAGCCCATTTTCTGGAATACATACTTTTCTTTGACGCCGGAACCGACTAAATCCGGTTTCAGTTTTTTGACGAAGGCTTCCAGTTCATAGGCACTGGCATCGTCAAACAGCAAAGTTGCTTCCTTTACTTCAGGCACGGTTTTGACATAGTCGTCGTTGTGAGCGAATTCATAGCCAGCACCCACAATTTCCATCCCCAGATCTTCATAGGCACCGATGATGTGACGTGGGCGCAAACCACCGACGTACAACATGACTGTTTTGCCTTCCAGACGTGGACGGTACTTGGCAATCACCTGATCCCATTGAGCTTTGTAGCGCTTGATGACTTCTTCCGTCTGTGCCTTGATCTTGTCGTCAAAGAACGAGGCAATTTTGCGCATAGACTCTTCGATTTTGGTGGGGCCAAACAGGTTGTATTCCACCCAAGGTATGCCGTTCTTCTCTTCCATGTAGCGCACGATATAGTTCATAGAACGATAGCAATGCACTAGGTTGAGTTTGACGTGTGGGGTGTTTTCCATTTCAGCCAGCGTACCGTCACCGGACCACTGTGCGACAACGCGCAGACCCATATCTTCCAGAATGATGCGGGAAGACCAGGCGTCACCACCGATGTTGTAGTCACCAATAATGGCGACGTCATAAGGCGTGGATTCAAACGGTTTGTCAGCGGATTTTTCCAGCACGTGATCACGGATGGTATCGTTAGCGATATGGTGCCCCAGCGATTGAGACACACCGCGGAAACCTTCACAGCGTACCGGCACAATGGTTTTGCCGATTTCAGCGCCTTTGGTTTTGGCCACCGCTTCAATATCGTCACCGATAAGCCCTACCGGACATTCGGACTGGACAGAGATCCCTTTAGACAGCGGAAACAGTTGTTCCAGCTCATCAATGGCCGCCGCAAGTTTCTTGTCGCCCCCGAACACAATGTCGCGTTCCTGGAAATCTGTGGTGAAGTTAAGGGTGCCGAAACTGTCTACCCCGGTAGTACCAGAATAGTAGTTACGACGACCGGCGCGGGAATACTGGCCGCAACCGATAGGACCATGGGAGATATGGATCATATCTTTGACTGGACCCCAAACGACCCCTTTGGAACCGGCGTAAGAACAACCACGAATGGTCATTACCCCGGGCAGGGATTTACGGTTAGAGGTCACACACTTACTACCGGCCTGCTCTGGGTCGTTAACTGCCAAATGCTTGGCACGATCCTTTTTAGCCGCCGCCGGATAAACCTCCAGTACCTCGTCAATCAAGGCCTGGGTTTCTGCTTTGCTCATCGACATCGCTGGTTCCTCATTAACTGATGCAGGAGAGGATGAAAACCACTGACCTTAGGCCGCGTTTTCTTCCGCCGCAGTTTTACCGATGATGGTTTCATCTTCCTCTTCGAGGATACCGAACTCCATCAGCAGGTCTTCCAGTTCATCCATGGTGACCGGATTAGGTACCACGAACATTTTGTTATCGATGATCTTGCGCGCCAGCGTGCGATATTCATCCGCCTGCTTACAGTTAGGATCGTATTCGATAACGGTCATACGGCGGATTTCAGCACGCTGTACGATGTTGTCACGAGGAACGAAATGGATCATCTGGGTACCGATCTTGGCCGCCAGCGCCATGATCAATTCATCTTCACGGTCAGTATTACGGGAGTTACAGATCAGACCGGCCAGACGTACGCCACCAGTGGCTGCGTACTTACAGATGCCTTTAGAGATGTTGTTAGCGGCATACATTGCCATCATCTCACCAGAACATACGATGTAGATTTCCTGCGCTTTGTTTTCACGGATTGGCATGGCGAAACCACCACAAACCACGTCACCCAGCACGTCGTAGAATACGAAGTCCAGGTCGTCTTCATAAGCGCCTTCTTCTTCGAGGAAGTTAATCGCGGTGATAACCCCACGACCGGCACAACCTACGCCTGGCTCTGGACCACCTGATTCAACGCAACGAACATCGCCGTAACCGATTTTCAGTACGTCTTCCAGTTCGATGTCTTCCACAGAACCGGCTTCCGCCGCAGTTTCCATGATGGTGTTCTGCGCTTTGGAGTGCAGGATCAGACGAGTAGAGTCAGCTTTAGGGTCACAACCGATGATCATGACTTTCTTACCGAGTTCGGCCAGAGCCGCTACCAGGTTCTGGGTAGTGGTGGATTTACCGATCCCCCCTTTCCCATAAATCGCACATTGACGAATTGCCATAATGGTTCCTCCTGTGTTGGACAAAAACAATTCAGGACTCGTAGTGCGAAAATTAAGCCAATTAACAAAATTAAACATAATATTGAATTTAAAGGATTTTATTCTTTGTTAGTTAACCAACAATGGAATGGGCAGATAACAAAACCCAAGGGAATTGTCGTGTTTGAAACAAGTTTGTTAGTCTGCTGGTGCGGCAGACTTGTCGCATTTTGTGGGTGGATGTCGGGTGTCATCCTGAGCGGAATCTATCACTGTGTGATTGGGTTGATATCGCTACGCGATGGCAAACTACGTTTGCGAAAGTCGTGGAACTGCTCGTTCCACACCAGAGCCAAAGGGCGATGCTCGTCCCTCGCCCTTTGGAAACCCGACGACGCCCCACGGCGCGAAACGCTACGGGCTTATGGTTTGCCATTTTCGCAAAACGCACCGATTCGCCATCCATGGCTCAACGTTGCTTCTCGATATCTGTCGGGCAGGAAGCCCAAATGCCGTGAAGGACATGGATGTCCGAGAACGGCCATATCTCGATTGCTCAATGGCTGCCCAACGCGCCTTCGCCGCGCCGAAGGGGAATCGGCGTTGCCTAAAATAGAGAGGACGGTATGAAACTAAGTGCCTTTTCTTATATTCTTAACAATATTATTTTTTCTCAATTGCAGTTTTAAGTAAATTAATAATATCTTTAATGGTTACTGATTCTTCTTCCATTTGATGAAGTTGATTTAAACCAAAAAACTTTACAGTTAACTCTTCCTTGACTTTATCTTTAGTTTCCTTCGGTAATTTTTCCAAATATGGATCTAAAGAGGCTAATTCTAATTCAGCCCTTCTATTGTGGTTTTCTAATTCACGATGTTTAGAAGACTCTTTAGCTGCATATGCTGCTGGAATGCCTAGCAGGGCAAGATCACGAACATAATTTGAGCTATTAGACTGACATTCTCCCAAAGGGCTGGACGGTTCATACTGGCTGT
>NZ_JARFTS010000031.1:0-37373 GCF_029167175.1 Shewanella sp. A32 | reverse complement strand
GATATACGGGCAAAGCCCTTTCATGAATGATAACCACCTACTGAAGTAGGTGGTTTTGGGCTGACAATAAAAAAGCCTCCAACAAAGGAGGCTTTTCTTAGCAGCAATAATTAAACAATAGTGGCATCTACCCGTTCGCGCAGCTCTTTACCTGGCTTAAAGTGTGGGACGTACTTACCATCGAGTTCGACAGAAGTTCCGGTTTTCGGATTACGACCTACACGAGGTGCACGATAGTGTAGCGAGAAACTGCCAAAGCCACGGATTTCGATACGATCACCGCTTTCCAATGTCTTCGCCATTTGCTCCAACATTTCTTTGATGGCATTTTCCACATCTTTCGCTGACAACTGAGATTCTGCTGTAGCGAGTTTTTCGATCAGTTCGGATTTTGTCATCCTTGCTACCCCTATATTCAAGCCAAACACTGGTGCCTACGAGCAGGAGCAAAGCTCCTGCCATTAAGGTTCATTATTTGCGGGCTGCCTTGAATGCTTCAGCCATAGCGTTAGTCATAACAACGTCTTCCTGTTTGTTCAGGGTCGCCATTACTTCTTTCTCTTCGGCTTCGTCTTTCGCACGTACAGACAAGCTGATGCTGCGGTTCTTACGATCCACACCCATGAACTTGGCTTCAACGCTATCACCTACATTATAAACGGTAGACGCGTCTTCGATGCGTTCGCGGCTGATGTCTGCTACACGGATGTAACCTTCAACAGTGTCCGCCAGTTCTACGGTAACACCTTTAGCGTCAACTGCAGTAACTGTACCAGTTACAATAGAACCTTTCTTCTTATCTGCCAAGTAGGCATTGAAAGGATCATCTTCAGTCTGCTTCACGCCGAGGCTGATACGTTCACGTTCTGGGTCAACAGACAGTACAACTGCAGTGATTTCATCACCTTTCTTGTATTCACCAACAGCTTCTTCACCGTTGCTGTTCCAAGAGATGTCTGACAGGTGAACCAGACCATCGATACCACCGTCCAGGCCGATGAAGATACCGAAGTCAGTGATTGACTTGATCTTACCGGAAACCTTGTCACCCTTGGCATAACGGTTAGCAAAATCTTCCCATGGATTAGTTTTGCATTGTTTCAGGCCCAGAGAGATACGGCGACGTTCTTCGTCGATATCCAGTACCAACACTTCCACTTCATCACCCAGGCTAACAACCTTAGATGGGTGGATGTTCTTGTTGGTCCAATCCATTTCAGATACGTGTACCAGACCTTCAACACCTTCTTCGATTTCTACGAAGCAGCCATAATCGGTCAGGTTAGTAACGCGACCAGTCAGCTTGGTGTTTTCTGGATAACGTTTGCTGATTTCCAGCCATGGATCTTCGCCCAGCTGTTTCAGACCCAGAGATACACGAGTGCGTTCACGGTCGTATTTCAGGACTTTAACGGTGATTTCGTCACCAACATTAACGATTTCAGAAGGATGTTTAACACGCTTCCACGCCATGTCAGTGATGTGCAGCAAACCGTCAACACCACCCAGATCTACGAATGCACCGTAGTCTGTCAGGTTCTTAACGATACCTTTAACTGCTTGACCTTCTTGCAGGTTTTCCAGCAGAGCATCACGTTCAGCGCTGCTTTCAGATTCGATAACGGCGCGGCGAGAAACCACTACGTTGTTACGCTTCTGATCCAGTTTGATAACTTTGAATTCGAGCTCTTTGTTTTCCAGGTGAGCAGTGTCGCGAACAGGGCGAACGTCAACCAGAGAACCAGGCAGGAATGCGCGGATACCATTCAATTCAACAGTGAAACCGCCTTTAACTTTACCGTTGATGATACCGATAACAGTTTCATTGTCTTCGTAAGCTTTTTCCAGAACGATCCATGCTTCATGGCGCTTGGCTTTTTCGCGAGACAGTTGGGTTTCACCAAAGCCGTCTTCTACGCTGTCCAGCGCTACATCAACTTGATCACCAATTGCAATTTCTAGCTCGCCTTGGGCGTTCTTGAACTGCTCGGCAGGAATTGGGCTTTCTGACTTCAGGCCAGCATCAACCAGTACCATGCCATTTTCGATGGCAACTACAGTACCGCGAACGATAGAACCTGGACGAAATTCCAGTTGTTGAAGGGATTGTTCAAACAGATCAGCAAAAGATTCAGTCATGTTAATTACTTAAATTTTAAAACCATACTGCTTCCTGAGCATGGGGTCAGTTCACTAATCTCCTGCGTCCGTGCCGGAGATACCAAAACCGCTGGTATCAGATACCCGCGGCAGATAATTTTTGTTCAATGTGCTTCAGCGCTCGCTGAAACACTTCTTCAATACCAAGACCTGTGGTATCAATCACTAGTGCTTCTTCAGCGGGAACCAGTGGTGCCACGGCGCGATTCATGTCTCTGAAATCACGCTCTTTAATCTCGGTTAAAAGACGTTCGATGTTAACATCAAAGCCCTTGTCTCGCAACTGATTATAGCGCCGTTGCGCCCGTTCTTCCGCTGTTGCAGTTAAAAACAATTTAGCGGGAGCATTAGGGAAAACTACCGTGCCCATATCACGACCATCGGCAATCAGTCCCGGCACAGTTTTAAATGCTCGTTGGCGACGCAAAAGTGCTTCACGCACACGTGGGAAAGCGGCTACGCGTGATGCGGCATCAGAACATTCTTGAGAACGGATGCTATGCGTAACATCCTCACCCTCTAGTACAACTTTAGTGGCGTCCTTATCTGTTGCTGCCAAAAATTGCACGTCTAAATGAGAAGCTAACAACGTAATGGCTTCTTCATTATCTAATTCCACATTGTGGTGTATCGCTGCGAGAGCCAGTACCCGGTAAATGGCACCACTGTCGAGAAGTTTCCACCCATAGTGAGTGGCCAACATCTGACTAATAGTTCCTTTTCCGGCACCGCTAGGGCCATCAATAGTGACGACAGGCGCCCGTTCAGACATAGATTCCTCCGCAATTTAGTATCTTCCTTGAGAACATTATCCGCTCCTCCGGAATTAAGCGGGCCGTATTATACATGAATACGGCCCGCAGCATCGGCAAATTTTCAAACAAATCAATCGTCGCTGTTAAGCTAACGTGACAACGCGCTAAAGCGTTCAAAATAATCCGGGAAGGTCTTTGACGTACAATCTGGATCATTAATTGTGACGCCGCATTCTGCAAAGGCTAGCAAGGAAAAGCACATTGCCATCCGATGGTCATTATAGGTGTCAATGTCAGCATGAATGACGTTATCTGGAGGGGTGATTTTGATGTAATCATTACCCTCTTCAATATGGGCGCCAACTTTGCGTAACTCGGTTGCCATTGCAGAAAGCCGGTCGGTTTCTTTGATACGCCAGTTATAAATATTGGTCATGCAGGTTTTGCCTTCAGCAAAAATAGCTGCGGTCGCGATCGTCATAGCTGCATCCGGAATATGGTTCATATCCATATTGATACCGTGTAATTTGCTTCCGCGCGCGATGATAAAATCATCACCCCACTCAATATCAGCCCCCATCTTGGCTAAAGCATCGGCAAATTTGACATCTCCCTGAATACTTTGCAGACCGACACCGGTTACTTTGACTTCACCGCCAGCAATAGCGCCTGCCGCGAGGAAATATGACGCGGAGGATGCGTCGCCTTCAACCAACAGCTTTCCTGGCGCAACATATTGTTGTCCAGCCGGGATCTCGAAGCGTTGGTAGTTGTGATTTTGTACCGTAACGCCGAATTTTTGCATCAGCGCCAAAGTGATATCAATGTAGGGTTTTGACACCAGATCACCCAGCACTTCGATTTCAACCGCAGTTTTTGCCATTGGCGCGACCATCAGCAACGCCGTCAAAAACTGACTCGACAGTGTGCCGGCTATCTGGACTTTGCCGCCATTTAGCCCTGTACCGTGGATTCTCAATGGTGGGAAACCCGGATTTTTAAGATATTCAATATCCGCACCTAGCTGCTGCAGCGCATCAACCAAATCCCCGATGGGTCGCTCTTCCATTCGCGGTTCGCCGGTCAAATCGAATTGGCCATGCCCAAGTGTTAACGCGGCGCATAATGGCCGCATTGCGGTTCCCGCGTTGCCTAAAAACAGTGTTAATGGCGCTGCCATATCAAACGGAGCGGCATTACCGTCTACCAAACAACGAGTCTTATCTTCAGATAGTTGATAGCTGATACCTAATTTACCTAACGCCGTGAGCATATGGCGGATATCATCTGAATCGAGCAAATTGGTAAGTTCAGTGCGACCTTTTGCCAATGCGGCCAATAATAATGCGCGATTGGAAATGCTTTTAGAACCGGGGATATTGACTTCACCATTAAAGTGAGCGACATGGTCTAGGTGTAATTGTTTCATGATTCAACTATTGCACTCGCCTGCGGTTTTTCAGCAGGTACTGATTTCATTAATGATCGATAAATCTTGTTATCGTTCCCAACTAGATACCCTTACAATTCAGCAAAGGGGTCCTCAAATAAAGCGTAAATCGGTATTTTTGAGCCTAATTAATAAATTGACTGATAAGCTGCAGTAATTCAATAGAACTTCCGTTATTAGAAATATTATTTCCAATAGTCGCTCAAAATAACTGCAGATTTAATAAAAAAACCACCTGATTTTCGTTGTACCCAAAAAGAAACCCAATGTTTACAAAATAACACAGTTGCAGCCCTTTCGGGTGATTAACATTCTCGCAAAATGCCGTTATGCTACGCGCACAAACCACTACAATGACAGAAGTACCGATGTTTAACCAATTACAGCCAATGCCCGCTGACCCAATTTTGGGTTTGCTCAGTCAATTTCGTGAAGATCCTCGTCCCGTTAAAGTCGACCTTGGGGTCGGCGTTTACAAAGACGCTCATGGTAATACGCCTATTCTTGCGTGCGTAAAGACTGCAGAGCGGATACGCACCGAAACTGAAACAACGAAGGTATACATTGGTCCTGCTGGCAGCGATAAGTTTAATCGGCTTATATGCGATTTGGCATTTGGTGAAGGTCACAGTGTCATTGAACAAAATCGTGTTCGTTCAGTATCTACGCCTGGCGGTACTGGATCGCTGAAAGTTGCAGCTGACTTTATCAAGCGTTGTAATCCCAACGCCACGATGTGGGTGAGTGATCCGACTTGGGCTAACCACATCAGCTTGTTTAAAGGCGCCGGTCTGAAAGTAGAAGCTTATCCATATTACGATCAACAAAATAATGTTTTGAAGTTCGACGAGATGTTGGCCGCCCTCAAATTGTTAGGGCCAGATGATGTGGTGTTGTTGCATGCCTGTTGCCATAACCCTACTGGACAGGACCTCAGCGAAGCACAATGGGATCAAGTGGTAGAAGTTGCCGCTGAGCGTGGGTTCACCCCACTGATCGATATGGCTTATCAAGGCTTTGGCGACAGCCTGGATCGCGACGCTTATGGTGTCCGTAAAATGGCTGCTGCAGTTGATGCCATGTTGCTTTGTGCATCCTGCTCCAAAAATTTCGGTTTGTATCGTGAACGTATCGGCGCTTGTGCGGTAGTAACTAAAGACTCTGTCAAAGCCGATATTGCGTTATCCGTGATGCTGCATGTGATTCGCGCCATTTATTCTATGCCACCTGCACATGGTGCTGCACTAGTGGAAACCATTCTGGGCTCAGCTGAGTTAACTCAGCAATGGCACGAAGAACTTGCCGTTATGCGTGACCGTATCAACGGGAATCGTGCAATGCTGGTCGACAAAATTAAAGCAGCGGGAGTTAATCGCGATTTTAGTTTTATTGCTCGCCAGAAAGGCATGTTCTCATTTTTAGGGATCACCCCAGAACAAGTTGAGCTGCTTAAGCGTGATTATGCTATTTATATGGTCGGTTCAAGCCGTATCAGCGTTGCCGGGATCACCGAAGAAAACGTGGATTATTTAGCAAATTCAATTGCCGCAATTCTTTAACTAATTAAAAGATCAAAAAAGCGACTGATTACAGTCGCTTTTTTATTGTTTTTCGTGTGTTTAAGCACTGTGTTTTTCAGCAAAATTGGTCATAAAATCAACCAACTTTTGAACACCTTCTAACGGCATCGCATTATAAATGCTGGCTCTCATACCGCCAACGATACGGTGGCCTTTCAAAGCAACCAATCCTTGGGCTTCAGCGTCTGCCAAAAATACTTTATTTAAGTTTTCGTCAGCAAGCTGGAACGTCACGTTCATGCGTGAACGGTTTTGCGGATCCACGCCATTTTTATAGAATGGGAGCTGATCGATACATTGATACAACAACTCGGCCTTCTGCTTATTCATCCCTTCAATGGCAGTGACCCCACCAATCTGCTTTAACCACTTAAATACTTCAGCAGCCAAATACCAAGCAAATGTTGGCGGGGTATTAAACATAGAATCGTGCTGTGCAGCGATACGATAATCCATAATAGAAGACGGATTCACGATCGGCAGTTCCAACAGATCTTTTCTGACAATAACAATACTCAAACCGGAAGGACCGATATTCTTCTGAGCCCCGGCATAGATCAACCCAAATTTGCTCACATCCACGGGACGAGACATTATTGTGGATGACATATCCGCAATGACAGGCCAAGGAGCAACTATCTCTTCAAACATTTCGATGCCATTGACTGTTTCATTAGGACAGTAATGCAGATAGCGATATTGTTCAGATGATGCGCTGAAATCAGGGACTGTGACTTTATTTAAGCCATTAACTTTAGACACAATTTCAATAGTATCTACTTGGCTTTCACCTACTAATCTTATGGCTTCATCTGCAGCCGATTTTGACCACTGACCACTGATTAAATAGAGGGCTTTGCCGTTATTGCCGAGAAAATTATTCACAACAGCGGCAAACTGACCACGGCCACCGCCGTGCATGAATAATACATGATAGTTATCAGGGATATTCATGAGTTCCCGTAGATCTGCCTCGGATTCTTTAGCAAGTGCGATGAACGGTGCGCCACGATGGCTGACTTCCATCACCGAAACACCCTGCCCCTGCCAATCCAACAGCTCAGCCTGAGCCTTAGCCAATACCGGTGGAGGCAACATTGCTGGTCCGGCACAAAAATTATATACGGTACTCACTCATTTTCTCCTTGGAACGTAAAACGGTTAGAGACAAAACGAGCGTCACTCAGGACGCCCGTTTTTCACTCTTGCAAGTTATTCAGTAATATCTTCATCAGCGGTGGTATCATCATCCGCGTCCGGAACATCTGGCAATGTATCTACGTCAGCTTCATCAACGCTATCATCGTCTTCTGATTGAATTTCGTCAATGCGTTGCAGTCCGACCACTGTTTCATCATCAGCCGTCCGGATAATGGTCACACCCTGAGTGTTACGGCCAATCAGTGATACGCCGGAAACGGGTGTTCTCACCAAAGTGCCTTTATCACTGATAAGCATGATTTCGTCGTTTTCTGAGGCTTGAACCGCTCCCACAACCGGACCATTTCGGTCAGTAACTTTAATAGAGACCACCCCTTTAGTGGCGCGGCTCTTGGCAGGATATTCATCCAGCGCAGTACGTTTACCATATCCATTGGCAGTAACGGTAAGAATGGCTTCATCGCTACGAGGCACAATCAGCGATACGACCTTTTGGCCGTCTTCTAACGCGATACCACGCACACCAGTAGCAGTGCGGCCCATAGGTCGTACGCCTTTGAAGGTAATCTGTACCTCGCCATTTTCATCCAGTATTGGATTGCCATCTTCATCGGTTACAGGCGATTCTTCAGCCTCTTTAAAGCGCACCACTTTACCGGCGTCGGAGAACAACATAATTTCGCTGTTACCATCGGTAATATCCACGCCAATCAGTTGGTCGCCATCTTTCAGATTTACCGCAATAATACCGTTGCTGCGTGGACGACTGTATTCGGTCAGCGCAGTTTTCTTCACGGTACCGTTGGAAGTCGCCATGATGATATATTTGCCCTCTTCATATTCCCGCACCGGCAGAATAGCGGTGATGCGTTCATCACCTTCCAACGGCAGCAGGTTTACAATCGGACGACCACGAGACTGACGGCTTGCCAGTGGCAGCTGATATACCTTCAGCCAATACAGCTTACCAAAGTCAGAGAAACACAAAATAGTGTCGTGGGTATTGGCGATCAGTAACTGTTCCACGAAGTCTTCATCTTTAACTTTAGTTGCCGCCTTACCCTTACCACCGCGACGCTGCGCCTGGTAGTCAGTTAGCGGCTGATACTTGGCATAGCCCAGATGTGACAGTGTCACCACCACATCTTCTTCGTTGATCAAATCTTCCAGACTAATATCTGCAGCAGACTCATTAATTTCTGTACGACGAGCATCACCGAACTGGGTCAGCACTTCTTGCAGCTCTTCTTTGATGACTTCCATCAGCCGTTCAGAGCTATGCAGAATGTGCAGCAGTCCAGCGATGGTTTCCAGCAGCTCTTCATACTCCTGCAGGATCTTTTCATGTTCCAGACCGGTCAATTTCTGCAAGCGCAGATCCAAAATGGCCTGGGCTTGTTGTTCCGTTAGGAAGTACAGGTCTTCATGGATACCAAACTGCGGTTCCAGCCATTCAGGACGAGCCGCATCATCGCCGGCTTTCTCCAACATTGCCTTCACATTACCCAACGCCCATCCCTGTTCGGTAAGACGTTGTTTGGCTTCGTTTGGACTTGGAGAATTTCGGATAAGCTCAATTATCGGATCAATATTAGCGAGCGCGACGGCTAACGCTTCCAAAATGTGCGCGCGTTCGCGAGCTTTACGCAGTTCAAATACGGTGCGACGGGTGACGACTTCACGGCGATGCAGGATGAAGGCTTCCAGCATCTCCTTGATGTTAAATAACTTAGGCTGGCCATTTGCCAACGCCACCATATTAATACCGAAGGAACATTGCATCTGGGTCTGTGCGTACAGATTGTTCAGTACGACTTCACCCACTTCGCCGCGTTTGATTTCGATGACGATACGCATACCGTCCTTATCGGATTCATCACGCAGGCCACTGATCCCTTCAATTTTCTTTTCTTTAACCAGTTCGGCAATTTTTTCAATCAGGCGAGCTTTATTCACCTGATATGGGATTTCAGTGACGATGATACGCTCACGGCCATTGTCTTCAGTTTCGAAGTCTGCCCGTGCGCGCATGATGACTTTGCCACGACCAGTACGATAAGCCTCTTCAATACCTTTGCGACCATTAATAATCGCAGCGGTTGGGAAGTCCGGGCCGGGGATACATTTGATCAACTCTTCAATTGGCAGTTCTGGATTTTCAATCAACGCCAGACAACCATTGACGACTTCAGTCAGGTTGTGAGGCGGAATGTTAGTGGCCATACCCACCGCAATACCAGATGAACCATTGACTAGCAGGTTAGGAATACGGGTTGGCAATACTTCCGGGATCTGTTCAGTACCGTCGTAGTTAGGTACAAAATCCACGGTTTCTTTGTCGAGGTCAGCGAGCAGATGATGCGCCAGACGCTGCATGCGAATTTCTGTATAACGCATTGCCGCTGCAGCATCACCATCAATGGAACCAAAGTTTCCTTGCCCATCAACCAGTGTATAACGCAGGGAAAATGGTTGCGCCATACGCACGATAGTATCGTACACAGCACTATCACCATGAGGGTGATACTTACCGATAACGTCACCGACCACACGGGCGGACTTTTTATAGGGTTTGTTCCAGTCGTTTTTCAACTCATTCATCGCAAAGAGCACACGGCGATGAACCGGTTTCAAACCGTCGCGGACGTCCGGCAAGGCCCGGCCTACAATTACACTCATGGCATAATCGAGGTAGGAAGTTCTTAGTTCGTCTTCAATGTTAATTGGCGAAATGGATGAAGCCTGATCAGTCATAAACTGCTCGATCCCCTTATATTAAGCTGACAACTTTTTGTTCCATGTCGTTGTCGAGCCCTACTAACGTAATGGGCCATTCTAACACAGTTATTGAACCCAGGTAGCCCTGATAACGGTTAGAATTCTACATTTACTCAAACTGCTGTTTATCTGCCGCTTTCAGTGAAAAACTTGTGAGAAATTTGCTTAAAAAACGCCGAGCTGTATGTTTTTTAAACAACACCAGTGTCCTGCCCTTTTTAAATACGACAATCTACCTAAGTTGCTTACCCATTGGTGCTCAAACTGTGGTTATAATGGTGCGTATTTTTATTTATCTCTTAAGGTATTGCCATGCAAGAAAATGCCAACGTAGACCCTCAGGAAATTGCCAAATTTGAAAATATGGCTGCTGGTTGGTGGGATCCTCAAGGGGAGTTTAAGCCATTGCATGAACTCAACCCATTGCGTCTGAATTATATTGATCTCAAGGCCGGGGGTATTTTTGGCCAGCAGGTTTTGGATGTAGGCTGTGGCGGCGGCATTTTGTCTGAAAGTATGGCGAAAATCGGTGCAAAAGTTACCGGGTTAGACATGGGCCATGAGCCCCTGGAAGTGGCAAAACTTCATGCGCTGGAAACCGGTGTTACCATTGACTATCAACAGCAAACTGCTGAAGAACATGCTATCACTCACCCAGATTTCTATGACGTGGTCACCTGCATGGAGATGTTGGAACATGTACCAGAACCTCAGTCCGTCATTCATGCCTGTTGTAACATGGTTAAACCAGGCGGATGGGTATTCTTCTCAACCATCAACCGCAATCTGATGTCGTGGGTGCAAACTATTGTTGGTGCAGAATACTTACTAAAAATGCTGCCAGTAGGTACACATGTTCATGGAAAGTTTTTGCGCCCATCAGAATTGATCGCCATGGTGGAACATACTGACCTGATCTGTCGCGACGCGTTGGGTATTAAGTACAATCCGATTACAAGTATTTTCAGCTATACCCCAAGTGTTGAAGTCAATTATATGATTGCCTGCCAGAAAGTAGATTAAAACTATGTTGCCAACGACCTACTCTGCACTGCTTTTTGACCTTGATGGCACCTTGGTGGATACGGCGCCCGATCTTATCGCGGCAGTAATGGCGACGTTGGCAGAGTCCAGACTCGAGAGTGCTGCCGATTTCGCTGAACTACGTGCTCAAGCATCAAATGGGTCACTGGCAATGCTCCAGGCAGCAGTGCCACTAGCAGATCAGGCACAGCAGGAATCGCTGAGGCAATTAATGTTGCGGCACTATCAGCAAATAAATGGGTCACAGGCCACACTCTTTGATGGACTTAGCGGATTGCTGTCTATCGCGGCAGAGCGTGGTATAGCACTGGGCGTTGTCACCAATAAACCTGCAATGTATAGCAAACCCCTGCTGACAAAACTCGGCTTGTTGTCGAAACTCAAGTCAGTAATTAGTGCTGATACCACCTGTTTTCGTAAACCTCATCCTGCCCCAATGTTACTTGCAGCGCAGCAGCTCAATGCCGCACCAGAGAATATCTTGTATATCGGTGATGCTAAACGAGACATCATCGCCGCTAAAGCGGCTAGTATGCCTTCCGCCGCTGCGTTATGGGGTTATATTGATGCCAATGACGATCCATTACAGTGGGATGCAGATGTGTTGTTACCGCAACCATCGCATTTGACGACGCTATTAACGAAAAGCCGGATGCCAGATCGTTAACGATCGCTGCATATTTTAGCAATCAAACTTCGATAATCTGTTTGCTTAAATTTTACCCAAAAGCCACTAATCCCCGTATTGACGGCGTTTGCCGCATCTGTCAGGGAAGCAAACTAAAGATATCCACAAGATATGCCCCGAAACGCCACTTGCAAAAAGCCGTCAGCCTCACTATCTTGGTATCTTGTAAACACAAAAACACCACATATTGTGTGTAGGTGACAATCACACCCACTAGTCCATGACTAATAAATGACAGTAGTTTGCCGCTAACAATCCATAAAAACAGCGGTGTACGGTCAGAGCTTGATTGTTGTACAAAGGAAGTTTTGATGGTGTTTGCCATCATCATTAAATATAAAAATCAGGGCCTATCTCCAATGAATAGCAATATGACAGTTACCAAACGCAGTGGCGAAAGAGAGAAAATTGATCTCGATAAGATCCATCGTGTTATCACCTGGGCCGCTGAAGGGCTGGCTAACGTGTCTGTTTCAGAAGTCGAATTGCGGGCGCATCTGCAGTTCTTCGATGGCATACCCACAGAAGCCATCCACGAAACCATCATTAAAGCCGCAGCAGATCTGATCTCTCCTGATTCTCCTGATTATCAGTTCCTAGCTGCCCGCTTAGCTATTTTCCATCTGCGCAAAAAAGCATTTGGTCAATTTGAGCCGCCAAAGCTCGCCGACCATGTCACCAAACTGGTTGAAATGGGCAAATACGATAAGCACATCCTTGAAGATTACAGCCTTGAAGAGCTGAATGTCATGGATGGTTATATTGATCATTGGCGTGATATGACGTTTTCGTATGCTGCAGTAAAGCAGCTCGAAGGCAAATATCTGGTGCAAAACCGCGTGACGCATGAAGTCTATGAGAGTGCTCAGTTCCTCTATATGCTGGTTGCCGCCTGTTTGTTCTCAGGTTATCCGCGCGAAACCCGTTTGCAGTATGTTAAAGATTTCTATAACGCAGTTTCTACTTTTAAAATCTCGTTACCGACCCCAATCATGTCTGGCGTGAGAACTCCGACACGTCAGTTTAGTTCCTGCGTATTGATTGAATGTGGCGACAGTCTCGACTCTATCAATGCCACCTCTTCCGCTATCGTTAAATATGTCAGTCAGCGCGCGGGGATTGGTATCAATGCCGGTCGTATTCGTGCACTCGGCAGTCCAATTCGTGGCGGCGAAGCGTTCCATACCGGTTGTATTCCTTTCTTCAAGCACTTCCAGACGGCGGTTAAGTCCTGCTCACAAGGCGGTGTTCGTGGTGGTGCTGCCACACTGTTTTATCCGTTATGGCACTTGGAAGTCGAATCATTACTGGTGTTGAAAAACAACCGCGGTGTTGAAGACAACCGTATCCGCCATCTGGATTACGGGGTACAAATCAATAAGCTGATGTATCAGAGATTGATCAAGGGTGAAAACATTACGCTGTTCAGTCCATCTGATGTGCCGGGGCTTTATGATGCATTCTTTGCGGATCAGGATGAATTTGAACGGCTATACGTCAAATATGAGCAGGATGAATCGATCCGTAAACGCTCGTTGCGTGCTGTCGAACTGTTCTCATTGATGATGCAGGAACGTGCTTCCACCGGCCGTATTTACATTCAAAACGTCGACCACTGTAACACTCATAGCCCGTTTGACCCTCAGGTCGCGCCAGTACATCAATCAAACTTATGTTTGGAAATCGCACTACCGACCAAACCGCTTAATGATGTTAACGACGCAACTGGCGAAATTGCTCTGTGTACATTGTCAGCATTAAACCTCGGTGCCATCGAAAATCTTGAAGAGATGGAAAAGCTGGCAGACTTAGCCGTTCGTGCATTAGATAACCTGCTGGATTATCAGGATTATCCTATCTTGGCTGCGCGTACAGCCTCGATGAATCGTCGGACGCTGGGTATTGGTGTCATCAACTTTGCCAACTATCTTGCTAAACATGGTGTGAAATATTCTGATGGCAGCGCCAACGGTCTTACCCATCGTACTTTTGAAGCCTTCCAGTATTATCTGTTAAAGGCATCCATGGAATTGGCGAAAGAGAAAGGTGCGTGTCCGTTATTTAATGAAACAACTTATGCGCAAGGCATTTTGCCAATCGACACCTATAAGCGTGATCTCGATAAAATCTGTAGCGAACCGTTACATCTTGATTGGGAAAAATTACGTGTCGATATCAAACAATATGGCCTACGTAACTCTACGCTATCAGCCTTGATGCCATCAGAAACTTCTTCGCAGATTTCCAATGCCACCAATGGTATTGAACCACCACGAGGACTCATCAGCGTTAAGGCCAGTAAAGATGGGCAGCTGAAACAAGTGGTTCCCGATTTCGAACAACTGAAGCATCGCTATGAATTATTGTGGCAAATGCCAAGTAATGACGGCTATTTGCAATTGGTGGGGATCATGCAGAAGTTTATTGACCAGTCTATTTCTGCCAATACCAACTATGACCCATCAAAATATGACAATGGCAAAGTTCCGATGCAAACTCTGCTCAAGGACTTACTGACAGCCTATAAGTTGGGTGTTAAGACCCTCTACTATCACAACACGCGTGATGGTGCATCGGATCAGCTTGATGATATCAGTATCGAAAAAGAAGATGACGGCTGCGCTGGCGGAGCCTGCAAAATTTAAGGTTTAACGGGGCCAGATGGCCCCTTTGTTTGGACGAACGCAATATGGCTTATTCAATTTTTTGTCAAACACCTAATGACGCCACTCGTGAACCGATGTTTTTTGGTCAGGCTGTTAATGTGGCACGTTATGATCAACAAAAATATGAACTGTTTGAAAAGCTGATTGAAAAGCAGCTGTCTTTCTTTTGGCGTCCAGAAGAAGTTGATGTTTCTCGGGACAAAATCGATTTTGCGCAGCTACCTGAACATGAAAAACACATCTTTCTTTCTAATCTGAAATATCAGACATTACTGGACTCGATTCAGGGGCGTTCGCCGAACGTCGCTTTTTTACCTTTAGTGTCGATTCCAGAGCTAGAAACCTGGATTGAAACCTGGTCGTTTTCCGAAACGATCCATAGCCGTTCCTACACTCACATTATCCGTAATATTGTGAATGATCCTTCGGTAGTCTTTGGTGATATTGTCGTCAACGAAGAGATCCTCAAACGTGCCACGGATATTGCCGATTATTATGATCACCTGATCCAGCTGACACAGGTTTATCACTTGCATGGCGAAGGTATTTTTAATATTGCCGGTAAACAACTTTCAGTGACCACTCACGATATTAAGAAAGCATTGTACTTATGTATGATGTCAGTGAATGCACTGGAAGCAATCCGCTTCTATGTAAGTTTCGCCTGTTCATTTGCCTTTGCAGAACGCCGGCTGATGGAAGGTAATGCCAAGATTATTCGCCTTATTGCGCGTGATGAAGCATTGCACCTGAATGGTACTCAACACATCATCAATTTGATGCAAGGTGGCCGTGATGACGCAGAAATGGGTGAAATAGCCAAAGAGTGTCAGCAAGAAGCGTACGATCTGTTCCTGCGCGCTGCCGAACAGGAAAAGGCCTGGGCAAAATATCTATTTAAAGATGGTTCAATGATTGGCTTGAACGAAGCGATCCTCAGCCAATACGTGGAATACATTACCAACCAACGGATGAAAGCCGTCAACCTCCCGTTGCCTTACCCGGAACGCAGTAATCCATTACCGTGGATGAAAAACTGGTTAGAAAGTGACGCCGTACAAGTCGCGCCACAGGAAGTGGAAGTCTCCTCCTACTTGGTGGGACAGATAGATTCAGCCGTGGATGAAAATGAGTTCTCAGACTTTGATCTTTAAAAAGCGACCAATCGTGCTGCTGCAAGGAGAACCACTGTTGCTGTGGAATTGGCAGCAACAGCCACAAACTTTGCTGCAGGTGCTGGAAGCTAAAAAAGTGCGAATTTTTTCTGAATGCCGCAGCGGCTATTGTGGCTGCTGTCGCACTAAAATCCGCAGTGGTTCCGTACGTTATCTTACGGAACCATTAGCAGAATTACAGGACGATGAATGTCTACCCTGCTGCTGCATTCCAGAAGAAGATCTAGATTTAGAATTATCCTGTCGTGGCGCAGATATGCCATTGTTAGCAGAAAAATACCGCGCTTAAGCCAGTAAAACCGTGTAGTCAGTCAACCACATGGTCACACCCGCATTGCTAATTCGGCGGCATCACGAATGGCCCGCTTTGCATCAAGCTCAGCGGCAAGTTTAGCACCACCGATAATGTGCACAGGAATACCCAGTTGCGCTAATGCTGGTAACAAGCTGAGGTTCGATTCTTGTCCTGCACAAATGACCACATTGTCGCAGGGAATGACTTGAGCCTTGTCTTCCACCATAATGTGCAGTCCTTCACTGTCAAAATGATGGTAACTTACACCTGAAATGGTTTTCACCCCGTGACGTTTTAGCGTCATTCGGTGGATCCAACCGGTGGTCTTTCCCAACGTTTTGCCAGGATTACCCGGCTTACGTTGTAATAGCCAAATCTCCCTTTGTGGCTTTTCGTCAGTCATTTCCGCTAATAGTCCACCGCGATGCGCATATAGAGTGTCAATGCCCCAACGTTGATACCATTTAACCGGTTGCAGGGTGGCTGATTGTTGTTCGGCCAGAAAATGTGCCACATCGAAGCCGATGCCACCTGCGCCGATGATAGCAACACGATTGCCTACGGTTACTTCACCACGCAGTAACGATTGATAGCCGACCACCTTTTCTGAGTCAAAACCGGGAAAATTCAATGCCCGCGGGACGACACCAGCGGCGAGTACCACTTCATCGAATTGCTCCGCAGCTAATGTTTGCACCGTCGCCAATGTATTTAATTTGAGGTCAACGCCCAGATGTTCAAGCTGGTAGCGGAAATACCGTAAGGTCTCACGAAATTCCTCTTTACCGGGAATATTTTTCGCCAGATTAAACTGGCCGCCGATTTCACTGCGCGCTTCGAACAAGGTGACTTGATGGCCACGCTGCACGGCATACACGGCGAAGGCCATGCCCGCAGGACCGGCGCCAATAACGGCTAATTTTTTGGATGTGTAAGCCCGGATGAAATTTAGTTCGGTTTCATATGCCGCCCGCGGATTCACCAGGCAAGTGGCTCGTTGTAATTTGAAGGTATAGTCTAAACACGCCTGATTGCAACCAATACAAGTGTTGATTGCGTCATCATTGTGCGCCGCGGCTTTGTTAACGAAATCCGGATCAGCCAGAAATGGCCTTGCCATAGACACCATATCGGCCTGACCACTTTCAAGCACTTGTTCAATGACTGCTGGCATATTGATGCGATTAGTCGCTATCAGCGGTACTGATACCTCTTTACGCAGTTTGGCTGTCACCCAGGTAAAAGCCGCACGAGGGACACTGGTCGCAATCGTTGGGATCCTTGCTTCATGCCATCCTATCCCGGTATTAATCAATGTGACGCCAGCGACCTCTAACCGTTTAGCCAGTAATACCACCTCGTCCCAGCTTGATCCCTGCTCCACCAGATCCAACATCGATAACCGAAAAATCACAATAAAATCGCTACCAACGCGGCGTCTTACCTCCTCAACAATGTCTACGGCAATGCGACTGCGATTAACAAAATCGCCGCCATATTCATCAGTACGCTGATTCGTGCGACTGCAAATAAACTGATTGATCAGATATCCTTCCGACCCCATGATTTCAACGCCATCATATCCAGCCCTTTGAGCTAAATATGCGCTTTGCCCAAAATCACGAATGGTTTTGCGAACTTGTCTGGCTGACATGGCCCGTGGTGTAAATGGGGTGATAGGTGATTTAAGTTTTGACGGTGCAACCGAAAAGGGATGATAGGCGTAACGCCCTGCATGTAACAACTGCATGCAGATTTTGCTGCCGGCCTGATGTACGGCATGTGTGACAATGCGATGTTTGCCGACTTGCCAAGAAAAACTTAATTGAGTCGCATTGGGTGTTAAGCGACCACGAAAATTTGGTGATATTCCACCTGTAACGATAAGCCCTACACCGCCTTTCGCCCGTTCCCGATAAAATGCCGCGAGCTTTTCAAAGCCGTGTTTTTCCTCTTCAAGCCCGGTGTGCATTGACCCCATGACCACACGATTTTTGAGATGGGTAAAACCAAGATCTAACGGTTGCAACATCAATCTCTGCGCAGTCATCTAAATGCCCTTTTTAAACACTTGTTTTAATCCAGCATAACCTGTGGATTGCGTTAGCTCAAGTAGCCAGTGACCTCGAATAACAACAGTTAATTTGTATCAGACATTTACAAATGAGTTTCGCTCATCTGAGCAAATTCGGTTAGCATTGGCATATTCGATGGAATAAGGAAAGGTTATGTCTGCGAAACCTCTGACAACCAAAAATACACTGATATTGATATGGAATGTCATCAACTTTATTCGCAAATTGGTGCTAAATCTGGTGTTCTTCCCGCTGTTCTTCCTCATCCTGATAGTGTTCACCGTAGCACTATTTAGCAGTGATGAAGTGAAAGTTGACGACGGCTCGGCACTGGTACTGGATCTGGCTGGCAGATTAGTGGATCAGAAGCAGGACATTGATCCCTTGGATGCCATTCTGAAACAACGTCAGGGCCGAGATGCTAATGGCGAACTGCTGCTAAGTGATGTGTTGTATAACATCGACAGCGCGGCCAACGACAAACGCATTAGCGCGCTCGTTTTAGACCTTGGCGATATGGCGCCGGGGGGGATCACCAAGATCCAAACCATTGGCCGCCACATTGAAGCTTTTAAGAAAAGTGGTAAGCCTGTCATCGCGATGGGTAACTATTACAATCAGTATCAATACTTACTGGCAACCTACGCCGATACAATTTATCTCAATCCACAAGGTATGGTGACCGTTGAAGGTCTCAGCAGTTACCGGCAATTTTATAAATCTGCATTAGACAAGCTCAAGATCAACACCCATGTCTTCCGTGTTGGCACCTACAAGTCCGCGGTTGAACCCTTCATTCGCGACGATATGTCTGACGCTGCCAAAGAAGCGAACACTGCATTACTGAATGATATCTGGGATATCTACACGACTACCGCCGCCAAAAATCGAGGTATTCAACCTAGCGATTTTGGTCTCGACTCAACCCGTTATCTTAAAGTGCTGAACGATGCAGACGGCCAGTCAGGACAGATGGCGCTCGATATGAAGTGGGTAGACAAGCTCGCTACTGCCGAACAATTCCGGCAGGCGATGATTAAACTGGTAGGTAAAGCCGCTAAAGGTCACAGCTTCAAGCAGATTGATTACTACGATTATGCCAGCCTCAACGCGCCTGCTACTCCGGTCTTACCACAAGATGGTATCGGCATTGTGGTCGCAAAAGGTAATATTCTGAATGGGAACCAACCTGCCGGTACTATCGGGGGTGACAGTACTTCAGCGCTACTGCGCAAAGCGCGGTTTGATGACAAAATCAAAGCGGTAGTTTTACGCGTAGACAGCCCTGGCGGCAGCGCATTCGCATCTGAGCAAATCCGTCAGGAAGTGTTAGCATTGAAAGCTGCAGGGAAACCTGTGGTCGTCAGTATGAGCAGTCTGGCGGCTTCTGGAGGATACTGGATCTCAGCCAGTGCCGATTATATCTATGCCAACCCAGCCACCCTCACCGGCTCTATCGGCATATTCGGCATGCTCACCACGTTTGAAGACTCCCTTGCTGCGCTGGGTGTTCATACAGATGGCGTCGCAACCACCGATTGGGCCAATTTATCTGTGACCCGACCGCTTTCAGATGGGGTCAAAGCCGTCATTCAGCGACATATAGAACGCGGATATCATGACTTTATTTCGCTAGTCGCCAAAGAAAGGCATATGACATTGGAACAAGTCGATAAAATTGCACAGGGTCGGGTTTGGTCTGGTATCAGAGCCAAACAGTTGGGACTCGTAGACGATTTAGGCGATGAAGATGCTGCCATTGCTAAAGCGGCTGAACTGGCGGGCTTGTCACACTATGATACCCGGGTGATTGAAAAAGAACTGACGCCTGAACAGCTGTTCATGCAAAAGTTATTATCCAATGTTGCCGCTTGGGTACCGCCAAGCATTGCCCACACAAGTGCGGCTCAACAGATACTGACTCAGTTAACCGCAGTGGCACAGGAGTTCGCCTCCTTCGATGATCCCAACAACGTTTACTTATATTGCGATAGTTGTAATTATTAAATAAACGTCAATAAAGCCCGGTTATCCGGGCTTTATTTTTTTTTATTGATATAATTTAGTCTCGATTTTTATAGTAACCACAACGCCGTACCCGATGACTAAAAAAAATATCTATATTGCTTATACCGGCGGCACCATCGGTATGCAGAAAACTGAACATGGCTTTGCTCCTGTGGCGGGTTTTCTGACTGAATGTCTTAACTCAATGCCTGAATTCTTCCGAGAAGAGATGCCGGCGTTTGTATTGCACGAATATTCTCCCGTGATCGACTCTTCCAATATGTCCCCTGCACATTGGCAGATGATTGCCAATGACATAGAAGCAAATTACGACAAGTATGATGGATTTGTGATCCTGCATGGTACCGATACGATGGCCTTCACGGCATCAGCATTGTCTTTTATGCTGCAGGATCTCTCCAAACCGGTGATTATTACTGGTTCGCAGATCCCCCTGTCAGAACTGCGCTCGGACGGTCAAACCAACCTTTTGAATGCGCTCTATATTGCCGCGAATTATCCGGTGGCTGAGGTCTGTTTGTTTTTTAACAATAAACTTTTCCGCGGTAATCGTACCACTAAAGCGCACGCTGATGGCTTTGACGCATTTGCTTCACCGAATTTTCCATTACTACTGGAAGCGGGCATCAAGATCCGTTTGCACGCAGGCACGATTGCGAGCAACGATTCCAAGCCGTTAAAAGTGACCCACATTCACCCGCAACCTATCGGGATAGTGACTTTATATCCTGGAATTTCGAATGAGATTTTTAAAAACATCTTACAGCAACCAGTTAAAGCACTGATTTTATTAACTTATGGTGTTGGTAATGCACCACAAGATCCTGAATTATTGCAAACGCTAACGCAGGCTCATGATAACGGCATCGTGTTAGTCAATCTGACACAATGTCGCCAAGGCAGGGTTAATATGGGCGGTTATGCAACAGGCAATGCGTTAGCAGAAGCCGGACTTATCAGTGGTTACGATATGACCACCGAAGCGGCATTAGCCAAACTGCATTACCTGTTCTCAAAGGACCTCAGTGTCAGTGAGATCCGAGAAAAAATGCAGCAAAATCTGTGCGGTGAACTGACCAACGATTAATCTCTAAAAATAAGGCCCAGAATTCTGGGCCTTATTTTTACAATTCGTCTTCTTTAAATTCGGCAATCGTGTCACCGCGAAAACGTTTCTTAAGTTCGGCCTTTGAAAGCTCAATCACGGTGCCGTCATTACCGATGGTAAAGTGCTCATGCAGATGCAATCGACGTTGCTGAAACAACATGACCACTTGCAAGGTTGAATCTCGCTGGGCTTCAGACAAAGCACTGCCATCTTCCCATTTACCAGTTTCGGCGGCGCTTTTCAGGCGCTCATAAACCTCAAGCGGCATCTCATCTATGACTTTTAACAGATCGGTCATAACTGTTTCCGTTTATTCAGGATAATACGCACGCGAGTAACCAAATACCCAACAAAACCAAAGGCAAAAAGTACGCCACCGATAATCGCACGAGGACCACTTGCAACCTCACCGCCCCAAAACCACACGACGACACCTGCAATAAAGGCAGTCATGGCAATAAAACTATGGGTCATCAGTCTGCTGGACTTTTCAATCTGCTTGATACGTCGCGCAGAGGAGAGATCGCCATCCAGCGCCGTCTGGCAATGAGGACAAGTTTTAGCTTTGTCAGAAATACGTTTATCACAAATTGGACAAGTAGTCAGAGCCATGCTTCCTCCTTAGCGCAACTTATCTACAACAGCGAGCATCGCAGTTAATGAGGCTTCGCCAAGATGGATACAACGCTCCGGCGACCAACCCAACATGGGATCAGCTAGGTTATCGTTGTCCTTAAATGGCATTTCCAGGGTATTAGAAAGACAATTGAAAGTCTGCGCTACCCAATTTGAACCTATGGTTAAATTGGCTTTTCCCGGTTCATCTTTACCATAGCCAAATTCAGTCTGGAAATCGGGACTTACCAGCAATAATGCACTTTCAAAGGCGTTCTGTAGGGCTTGCAATCGCTCCGTCCAATCCGGAATACCCGCACAACCGGCAAGGAACACATAGGGCAAACCTTCATCACCGTGAACGTCATAAAACAGGTCAACACCGGTTTGCTGCATCTTTTGCACGACATAATAGACTTCAGGACTATTTTCTAAAGAAGGTGTCTGCCATTCACGGTTGAGGTTAATCCCCTTAGCGTTAGTACGCAGATGACCACGTACGCTGCCATCCGGGTTCATATTTGGGACTATATAAAAATTCGCTTTATCCAACAGTTGCTTAGCAACTGGATCATCAGGGTCCAACAATTTATATAACAACCCTTCGACCAGCCATTCCGCCATCGTTTCACCAGGATGCTGACGGGCAGTGATCCAGATAGATTTTTTCTCTTCGCTATCATCACCAATTTTTACCAGCGTCATATCGCGGCCATCTAAGGTCAGCCCTAAATGTTCCAGCGATACTTTAGGATGGACCTGCACTGAGCTCAGCAAATCCAAGTGCCGTTCATAACTGTAAGGCGCAAAATATGCTATCTGAATGGCATCGGCATCCAATTCGACGGCAATGCTCAGCTTTCCATCTTGATACTGTGTCGGCAAACGAAACCAGTGTTGGCGATCATAACTGGCGACAGCCTGATAGTTCTCCCAGCCTTTGGGATAGGATGAACTACCAGCATTGACGATGTTGAGGGTGTAACTGTTACCGACATCACCTTCAAAACGAAAGTTAAACCATTGATAGAATTCACCACCTTCGTCCTGACGAATGGCCAGTTGAATATCATCTTTATTTGCCAGGCTTAAAACCTGGATGTTGCCACCATCAAAATTGGCGCTGATCCGCATACAAATTCCTTGATTGTCAGCCGGAATGTTTACTCCCGGCGAGCCAAAAATCGCCCTAGGATAAACCAAAATGACAAAGGATTAAATGCAACTTAGCCGATGTGGACAGCAATAAGAAAGGCAGCCTTAGCTGCCCTTTTGTGTTAGTTTAATTATTGCTGCAACATCAACTGGCGGATGTATTTAACCGGTGCGCTGCCATAACTTAGAAACTGTTCATTGAATTTTTCCAGATTAAACGCCTTGCCTTCCTTCGCTTTGATCTCGTCACGCAAATCGTAGATCGCCCGGAAACCGGCATAATAACTGGTGAGCTGTACTTGACTTAATGTCGCCCGACGCCATTTACCCTCAGCCTCAGCCTGTTGCTGGAATGCTTCCTTCGTCATTAGATCCATCGCTTCAGCTTTCGTCATACCCTTCACCTGAATGCTGTAATCGAGGATAGTGTTGCAAATCACCCGCAGGTTCCACTTGTAGTACATCAACCATAGTTCTGGCTCAAAGTTGCCATACCCTTCTTCCAGCATCATTCGTTCCGCGTAAACTGCCCAGCCCTCGATCATGGCACCGTTGCCAAACAGGCTTTTGATCAAACTGGGTGATTTATTGGCGTAAACCAATTGGGCGTAATGACCAGGAATCGCTTCATGGATATTGAGGATCTGAAGCACCCAATGGTTATATTCACGTAGATAACTCTCTGCGGCACTGTCCGACATTCCATCAAGCGGCGTAACGTTGTAATAGGTATTGCCACCTTGTTCATAAGGCCCAGGAGCGCTAACCGATGCGCCGGCAACCCCACCAAAATAGGCAGGCGTTTCACGGACTACCAAAGGTTTATCTTTATCCAATTGCACTAAGTGGTGATCATTGACGAACTGAATTAATTGTGGCAATTGTTGTTTAACTTCAGCAACAAAGTTCTCACGCTTCACATGGTTTACCGACAATTTATCTATCAGCTGCCGAATAGCCTGTTTTTCATCTTTAGGCTTTTCTGTTGTGAAATATTTTGACCACAATTTATCGGTGATCTTCGCCATTTCACCTTGAACTTTTTCCTTATCAATTAATGCCTTTTCATATAAGGCTTTAGCGGTCATACCTGACTGAATATCATAAAAAAACTTTTGCTCATAAAGTTTTTCACCGATACGAAAACTTCTGGCACCCTGCTGCTGCAATTTAATTTCAAGTGTTTTGAGGAAACTGATGTAGCCATTGATTGCAACGTTCGCAGCCGCAAAACGGGTTTTAAACAATTGCTTTTCTTCAGCAGTCAGCCCTGAGTCCGCCACGGTTTGCAGTAACTCATCTGACAACACTGAAAATGCCCCCTGATTTTGTACAATCGCGAGCTGCGTATGTTCCAGTGTTGGATCGTTGATGTTGGCTTCAGCCGCCTTATAGTAAGCCGGAACATTCTCCAAGCGGGCAAGAGCTGACCTTAACCGAACATCTAACGGCGCATAATTTTCATTGATTATCTGTGCAAAACCACCAGCGACATTGTAACTGGAAGGATCCCATTGCCAGGCTCTAAAGGTATTGATTTCCCATGCAGTACTGGCGAGTTGATTTTCAATCAAGCGGTAATCGATAAGATTAGCTGGCGTTAATGATGCGGTGCTGAAGTGACTCAACAATGTCTGGTACTTCGCGATGAACGCCAACATCTCACGGCGACTAGCCGCATCTGGCACCTGTAAATTCGCATCATATTGGTGATAACCACTATATAACGCGTAGGTTGGCGCCTGTTTCCAGAAATCATCGATAAACTGTTGGCTAAATAATTTGAACTGCTGATTTTGATCGGCGTTAGCTGCAGATATTAGATGTTCACTTTTGGCTAAAGTGCTATCCGACTGACATGCGGTAAGGCCGCCCAATGCAATACTTACCACCAGCGGCAATATCAGTTTATTCATGAAGTTGCTTCCTTTCTTGTACTTTTATTGCGTCCGAGTTAACCACGGCATCGGCCAGATTGCAGCTACAAATCAATGATTCTCACAGTTTGTTACAAGTTAACAGATACGATTATTTTGCTATTGGCGAGTAAACGGTTGATTTATCAATACACCAGCCGCCTTTGCCCTCAGGCTTGTCCTGCGGAAAACCGGTGAACAGCTTATTATCAGCGGTATGTTGTAATACCAGCGGTTTAGGCTGGGTTTTGTCATCCCAATATAAGGTCAGCATTAATGCTTCGCCGCCATCACAGGTGTTCAGATGTGCATCAGCCACTTCTGCGTAAGCGCTACCATGATATTCACTAATCGTCGGCTCCTGACACTGAGTATTGTCATATAACCGAGCATCACTGCGATAAGTGTCTTTGCCAAATTCCATCGTGAATTCTTTACTTTTTGCCCCATCAACAATGCAACCACTGCTCCAACTACCGAATAAAGGCAGTTGCTTGGCCTTCTGATGCTGCCAACCGAAAACACCAAGTAAGACTAATGCAACGACAGCCACCGCAATCACAATAGTTTTAGACATCTATGCGCGCTCCTATGCTGAAAAATTAAGGCGCTGTGACAATACCACAGATTGGTTTAGACTGGGGACATAGGAAATAAATTATCTTTCTCTAAAAGATCAGTTAGATATCTACTACTCGGGGTCACCATGGCAAATGTCGATTTCTCTCGCCGCCTCACCCTTGCACGCCCATACAACATGCGCAACCAAGACAACAGTGATACTAGGCAAGCACTGCAACGTGCATTTGAAAGCGATCGAGGCCGCATTATCAACTCAGCCGCCATCCGCAGATTACAACAAAAGACCCAAGTATTTCCGCTGGAACGTAATGCCGCGGTAAGAAGTCGTCTCACGCATTCACTCGAAGTACAGCAAACCGGACGTTTTATCGTACAAAAGATTTTTGAATATCTATTAGCTCAGCAGCATTCCTTAAGCCAACTAGGCCTTAATAATATGGAACGCTCTCTGGAAACGTTGGTAGAAATGGCTTGTCTAATGCACGATGTCGGTAATCCGCCCTTCGGTCATTTTGGTGAAGCGGCGATAAGCGACTGGTTTCAATCGCACATCAACACCATAGCGCCTGCCGACTTCACTAGTAATAGTGGCCTCGTCCGCGACATCAGCCATTTTGAAGGCAATGCTCAGGGATTACGGCTGATGCACACGTTGCTGGGTTTAAATCTCACTTATAGTCAGTTGGCTGGTATTCTAAAGTACACTCGTTGCGGCTCTCTGGACCAAGCCGACATTCCTAAAAGTAAGTCTTACTTGATGAAAAAAGTCGGATATTATGAAAGTGAACGGTCTGTGGTAAACGCCATCTACCAGACTTTGAATATGCCTAAAGATAGCCGCCATCCGGTCAGCTATATCATGGAGGCGGCGGATGACATTTCATATTGTTTGGCCGATATCGAAGATGCCGTCGAAAAAGATGTCATTTCTCTCACCTATTTACAACGACAACTTGCTGAAGAATATCCGCAGCAATGCCAGAAAATGCAGCTACCCTCAACGCATCATGCGCTGATGAACGATGCTATCAGTTATGCGCAAACTGCGGCAGATAAGAGTGGTATTAATCCGCAAAGCCAGTTTTTCACTTTCTTGCGTGTGAAACTGATCCATCCATTGGTTGAGCACGCCGCGCAGCGATTTGTCGACAATCTGGACATTATTTTCAATGGTGAATTAAACCAGCCATTGTTGGAAGATAACGGCTACCAACATGCCATTACCGAATCATTAAAGCAGGTCGCGTTTCGAGAAGTTTTCAGCCATAAAGAAGTTGAACAGATGGAATTACGCGGGTATCGCATCGTCAGCACGTTACTAGATTGCTATAAGCCACTGTTAACGCTAACCGCAGAGGGCTTTGGCGAGCTAATGGCCGGTACCGCTAAAGGCTGCTTAATTGAGAAACGATTACTGAAAAGATTACCCCCCAAGCATCTCGCAACATATAGACGCTCAGTTGCTGAGCCCCAGTTACCAGAGTTCTATCATCGCTGCCGGCTGATACAGGATTATATCAGCGGCATGACCGACGAATTTGCGTTGGATGAATATCGATTATTGATGGCGTTAGATTGATCGCGTCTTCGTTAACTACGCCGAATGCGAACTACGCGCATGGTTTCCATCTCAAACCCCGCCACTAATGTTGTTTGCGGATAATAATCGAGCGTGACTTGCGCCCCTTTCAAACTGCGGTATTTTTTCGGACGTCTGAAACGAAATGGTATTTCACAATTCTTGACCATCAAGGTATGTTGAACCCATTCGCCTTCATCTCGTTGGGTGTGTGACAATACTGTACAACGCTCTGTATGGATCAGTGCAGGATGCTGCTCTTGGGATAAGTCAGAAATACTCATTATACTTTACCTCCCGAAACCGTTTTCTGACGTAAAATCAGGCATTAATAGCCCATTTTCTGCCACAAATGACAGCCACTAGGCAAATTCCGGCGGCAAACAACAACCCTCGTTGCGATAAACAGGGAATCAAAATGTTGTTACCGGAATATCCTAACGGTGTGGCCGCATAGGCGTTGCAATCGCAATGTTTACGACCGAATGTGATTGGTTATTGTAGCAAATTTAACCAGCTTTTGTGCCAATACCCCAAAATTTGTTGGTAATTAAGCATATCCTTATGATTAGTTACTGGTTTTTCATGGCGACAAAAGTGTTCATGCATTAGATTTGATACAAAGTTGTTATTGCCAATTATCGGCCAACAAACAACTATGCTCAGACGAAATCAGGCATTTCAACGGCGTTCGAGGGTGCTATGGGGATTGCAGATTTAAAACGGAATTTAACTGGCCAACTTGAAAATCTTTACCAAAAATCTCAGGCATTATTGAATGCGCCAGCGCCATATTGGCAAAAGTTATCTAATGCACAGCGCGTTTATTGTTTTGCCCTGGTCAGTTTGTTTTTCTACAACGACCACCCATTCGTCACTGTTTGTCTTACTGTAACCGCATTGCTTATTGAGTTCTGGCCACTATTTACTCGGATGTGGCATTCACTAGCGGGGAAAGCGGTAATTCTGCTGTTCTATGCGATCATTGCGAATTTTTCCTTAGCCGATAGCGCATCTATTGTTAATGATGTGACTGGGGTGCCAAGCACACATTTTAATTACACCCACAACTTCACCCTGTTACTGGAGTTACCCATCTGGGCAGTAGTCATTAGTGCGATCGTGCTACTGGTGATGCAGCTCATCATTCCGTTCTATCTTCTGCTGTTATTAGGACTGAAATTGCTGGGGTTAGTTGGACTTAAATGGCAGTTTAAAAATGCCTATCCCGGGATGACTGCAACCGTGCGTCTGGTCCTCTCTGCATTGGTGCTGGTACATCTTCTAATGTTGTTTGGCGACGGCAAGGCACTTGAACAAAAGCTTGGCGATATGAAGTTGAATCTTAATATTGCTCAAGACGAAACAAAGACAATCAGCCATCAACAACCTGCGGGGGCAGTAGCTGCGGCAGAGGAAGTGCCTTTACCGTCATCAGCAGATAAGGAACAGGATTACAGCATGTTGCTGCAACGTTATCAGCATTGGGTCCGCGCCAGTGTGGCGTTTTTTGCATATAATTTTGAAGCTGACAGTAAAAGCCGTTGTGAAAAGCCAGAAACCGCACATAGCGTGGAATTAAATGATTATGAGTTACTGCTGCTCATCCCTGATAAGCAGCAAGCTTTTGGCTACCGTTTTAGTGTTATTCCTTGTAAATCGGCAGCCTTTCCTCTAACGGCGAGCCCACCGATGTCAATTAAGTAAGCCAAGGGTTACCAGGCAAGATGCTTGCCCTGATAATCAAAAAATTTGCCACTGTCTTGGGGCTGCAATTGCTCCAATAGTGATTTAATTCCTTGCGCAGAAGTATCAGCATCAATCAGACCGTGTGGCCCGCCCATATCGGTGCGTACCCAACCGGGATGGAGCACCACAGCCTTAATTCCGTCGGCCGCCAAGTCTAACGCCAAACTTTTACTGGCAGCATTAAGCGCTGCTTTCGAAGAACGATAAAGATAACCACCACCACTTTGATTATCCTCGATGCTGCCCATTTTTGAGCTGATATTCGCTACCGTGCCTTTGGCTAAACGCAAATTAGGCAAAAAGGCTTCCGTCACTTTTATTGGCGCAATAGCATTTATCTCCATAACTTTACGCCACTCATCAACCGGAATATCACCTAACAAAACGGCATTGGGACCATAATAACCTGCATTATTGATCAGCAGATCGATGGGGCGATCACTAAGCTCCTGAGCGAGATCTGATAGCGCATCATAATCCGTAACATCTAACTGATAGACTTCAAGACCAGGATTATCGCTAATCAGGTACAGCAGATCATCTGCATGTGCAGGGTCTCGACAACATGCTACAACATCCCAGCCAGCAGCCAAGTACAGCTCGGTCAGTGCTAATCCTATGCCGCGGTTGGCGCCGGTAATCAACAGTTGTGGCATGTAATCTCCTCTTCAGTAAAACGTAACTTCACGTGAATAGTCTTGTGCTAATTGTTAGCATTGTGTGACAACGGCACCCAAACGGTCAACTCCGAAGTTATAGGTATAAGTGCAAAAAACTGTAAGAATTCAATCGATATTGCATTAAGCCGAGAGCATTTTTCCGAGCAGCTGAAAATACTGCTGAATCGCGGCAAAAATATCAGGCAAAACATCAAGCGCTGGATAAGCTGGTTTCTCGTGCGCTAAAACATCCTGCGTACCCGATACCAGATATTGATTACGTATCGGGGCACAATGCGCAATCGCAGATTCAAACGCTCGCGCCATTAACTCCGTCGGTCGAGAAAAATAGTAGATACCGTGCGCTTTATCCAGTGTCACAGACTGCTGAACATACACACTGGGATTTGCACCGTTGTCGCACAAAAGCACGGTTTGCAGTAACGATGCTAACGCTTCGTTCAGCGGATGTTTCTTAAGCGGATACTCCTGCAACCACAAGTCACTGGCAAAGCTAATGGCGAGATCAGGGGGTGTCACAAAAGCAGCTGATGCTAAGTGGTGATCCAGGGCGTGCCAGAATTCATGGGCTAAAGCACCTGCCCCAGCATTTTTAGCTAAGGCCAAAGTGCGACTGCCTGGCGCATAGTGTGCTTGTACGCCTTTTTGTCCGCCGATACCAAAATCCAGATTCAGCGATTGTCTGAGCCCAAGAGTATTGGGTGGCACATTTAAGATAAACGCCAAATCCGCCAGTGAATCAAAAATCAGATTTGCAGCAATCTGCGATTCTTCATCAGACACCCAACGGCCGACTCTCACTGACGCAAAGCCAAAGGTATCTCTTACCGTAAGGAATGACTGTGGCTCACCGAAACGATAGTCAGGCCCCTGGCGGAGGTAACGGGTATGCGTTAACACACTAACAGCACTCGTATAGAAGACCGAAATTTATGATCGCATAGATTGATATCAATGGAAAAGACCAGGATGCAGCCCTTTCCATTTATAACATTAACGGGCGAAGCGCTTGACGGTTTCCAGCAGGTTATGCGCAATTTGTTTAAGATTGTGGATCCGCGATGAAGCCCCTACCGCATCTTCCTGACTGCTGTGCGCCATGACTGAGATATTGTGGATTTGTTGGTTGATATCTTCAGAAACGTGAGCCTGTTCTTCTACTGCAGATGCCATCTGTACTGCCATCTGTGAAATATTATCCAGCTCAGACGCGATACCGCAGAGCAAATTTTCACTATCTTTAACCCGGTCTAGCCCTGTCTGTGCTTTTCCCTGCACTTGTTGAGCAACATGTACAGCAATACTGGCGCGATCGGCTAGTTCCTTGATAATTCCGTGGATCTCTTTGGTAGATTCTTGAGTACGGCTCGCCAGCGAACGAACTTCATCGGCAACGACAGCAAAGCCTCTTCCCTGTTCACCGGCCCGAGCGGCCTCAATCGCTGCATTTAATGCGAGTAAATTGGTTTGTTCCGCTATCTGTTGGATCATCTGCGCCACTGATGCAATGTTGTCTGTTTGCTCTGACACACTGGCCACAGAACGTGAGATATCATCGACGACGCTTCTCACATCTTCAATCGCTTCACTGGTTTTGCTGGCAACATCTTTGGCTTCTGTTGCGAGCGTTGTCGAACGACGGACACGATCACTCGTCTCAGATACATGGCGTGAGACTTCAGTGATGGTTGTAGTCATTTGATTCATGGCGGTAGCCACTAATTCCGTTTCTTGATGTTGGCTGGCTAAAGTCGCCTGAGTACGCTCGGTTAGCCTTACAGACGCATTTGTTTCATCCACCATAATCGTGGCAGCATGCTCCATTCTCGTTAACACAGTATTGAGATGCGCTCTTTCACTTAAAATCGCGACTTTAATCTTACCGAGTAAATTACGTTGCTCGGTATAACTCTGGACCGCTAATGGATCATCAAATCCGCCAGACAACAACTCCATCAAACTGTTGTAGATCTGCTGCTTTGATATATTGACCAATATTGCGTAGATAATAAAAGACACCGACAGCACGGTTTCAGAAATGCTGCTATGTCCGGCAAAAAACAACACCGTGCATAACGTAACGGCAAGCAAAATAAAAATATTCTCGAAGCTTATTAATCGCTGCCGCTTAAGCCCTTTCCCCGCATTAAGACGGCGGTAAAGCGTCTCGCATCTTTCTACATCTTGCCGTTTCGCCATAGTGCGAACGGATTGAAACCCAATCACTTTGCCGTTATCAGTCATTGGGGTGACATATGCATTTACCCAATAAAAATCGCCATTTTTACAGCGATTTTTGACAATGCCCATCCAGGGTTTGCCTTGTTTGAGATAACTCCACATATTACGAAAAGCTTCTGGCGGCATATCGGGATGACGAACCAAATTATGTGGTTGACCAACAAGTTCCTCTCTGGAATAGCCGCTGATATCGATAAATTCCTGATTACAATCGGTAATAATGCCGCTGAGATCTGTGACGGAAATAAGCTTTTGCTCAACACCAAAAGTTTGCTCTCGATCGGTCACGGGTAAATTCTTTCTCATAGTGCTTTCAGTCCTTTGAATGACTTAAGGGGAACCACGCTTCTGGCGATGCATCAGTACCACAAGTATTAATCAACTTTGTCCAGCTTCAACTTGTTGAACAAAATGTTTTAATGTTTCCAGCCAATCCAGCGCTGGTCATCGTGCGTTAACCGGACAAACGCGAGTTAACCGCTCATTAACATTTTCCATTGCTAATATACTGAATTAATAAATCCCTACCTAGAAAAACTCGTATCGTTGGTACTACATGCTTAAATATTCGCCCCTTTAGGTTATACCTTAGTACCATACCGCCTCGGCTACCTAACTGATAAATTTATCCCGTAAATGATCATCAGCTTTTGAATTTTCATCGGCAGTTTTTAAAAGGCTCTACACTTAAAAATACGATAAGCGCGCGTGGGGAAGTTAACATGACTTGTGCATTAGAGTTGAAGTATCCGCAGGAAGGACCTGAGCGCCTAGAAGCGTTATTGTCATACCTGGACAACTGGTATCAATACCAACATGATATTGATTCCCATACGATTAAAATTTCAGTCACACCGGATTCGGTTAAAAGTGACTTATTTATCCTGAAATCTCACTTCCCGTGGCTACCCGTTGAGAACTTTGTCGTAATGAATAAATGACCGTCACAATCCCACGACATAATGGTCCTATTTTTAGCCGATTTTAAAGTTATGGATTAACAGCAGCCTGAGTTTTGCGATTAGGAATCCCCTTCCCCTCGATGTGGTGACAGCCAAGCAAGTCATTTGCGGTTCGAAAATTTCCGAACCGCAATTAGCGCATTATTTTTGATATACGCGCTTACCGGCAATCCAAGTCGAAAGCACTTGAGTCTTCCATATATCGGATGCTGGCACTTCAAAAATATCCTGATCCACCAGAATAAAATCCGCCCATTTTCCAGGGGTTAAACTACCGATTTTATCTTCCATATGCGCGCCATATGCCGCATCCTGAGTAAAGCCTTTAAACGCCTGTAAGCGAGTCATTTTCTGTTCAGGATACCAGCCATTGACAGGCTGATTGTTGTGGTCTTGCCGGGTAATAGCCGCATGTAATCCATAAAAAGGATTAGCGAGTTCTACCGGAAAATCTGATCCCAGCGGCATATGCACGCCACTTTGAAGCAGTGTCTGCCAGGCATACGCGCCAACCATTCGGGCTTTACCCAACCGATCTTCTGCCATATTCATATCACTGGTTGCATGGGTGGGCTGCATTGATGGCAGCACACCTAGTTCCGCAAATTTACGCAAATCTTCCGGCGCAATAACCTGAGCATGTTCAATGCGATTACGCAAATCTTTGCCGCCAATCCGGGAGAACGTATCAGCAAATTGTTGTAATGCTAAATGATTCGCACGATCGCCAATCGCATGAATATTTAACTGAAACCCCGCGCCAATAATCTGGTCAAACAAGGGCTTAAATTTTTCAGGTTCCGTCACCATTAACCCATTCTGATGGGGGGCATCATGATAAGGAGCAAGCATTGCAGCACCGCGACTACCTAACGCGCCGTCAGCAAAAACCTTAACACTGCGAATCGTTAGAAAATCATCAACACTGTATATTTCACCGTTCGCCAGCATTTCTGACAAATCTGGGTCCGTTGCAGCAACCATGGCATAAATGCGTAATGGCAGTTGCTGAGCGACTTCTTTGGCAAGATAAAAGTCATATACGTCATGACCAATGCCAGCATCTTGCATTGCTGTAACTCCAAGGGATAACAGATGCGGGCCGGCTGCGTTGAGCATTTGCTGGAACTGTTGCGGGCCATCCTTGGGCATTACCGCGTTGACCAGATCCATTGCGTTGTCAACCAGTACCCCGGTCGCATCACCTTTTGCATCCCTGATAATCTGTCCGCCAGCAGGATCTGGGGTGTCTTTGGTAATGCCAGTTAACGCAAGTGCTTGGCTATTGATCCAAACGGCATGACCATCGACTCGGGAAAGGACAACGGGATGTTCGGCCATGGCTTTATCTAATATTGCAGCTGTTGGGAAACGACGATCCGGCCACAACTCCTGATTCCACCCACTACCAGTAATCCACTGCTGCTCTGGATGTGCTTTAGCATATTGAGTCACAAGTTTAGCGGCATCCTGTGCGCTGCTGGCATCCCGCACATCAACTTGCAACAATGAAGCCCCTAGCATCAGCAGATGGCCATGGGCATCAATCAACCCCGGAAGCATAATCTTTTGCTTGCCATCAATACGCACAGCATCTTGCGGAATGTGTTGCGGGTCTAGCGATGCTATCTTGCCGTCTGCAATCAATGCCGCACTAAACTGTTGCAAACGCCCCTTTTCATTCAGCGTATACCCCTTAACGTTGGTGATGAGGGTTGTATTGGCCTGTACACTCAATGTAAACAGCCCCAATCCCAGAAAGGTCGAAAACAACCATTTCATGCTTTTCATCGCTACCCCCGGTCGCAAAATATCATCTTGTAATGTTAACTGTTTGCCAGCGGACCAATACACGCCACTGTTACAATTTATCCTTACAATACAGCATTAAACGCAGAAACAAAGGTGTTTTAAATACAATTACACAACATTTTATCTACTTTTAAATTTTGTTTACGCAGAAGAGCATGTAGTGAAATAGGCCGCCAGATTACGAACGTATAATTAATACTTCATCAACTGGTATGACTACATGCGCTGACAATACAAACCTACAATTACCTTAAGAAAATGGAATTGCTTTAGGCGGATCCTGACAGGTTATCTAACCATCAATGTGTAAAGTTGGCTTGATACGACGACCGCTACGTAAGGCTTTGGACATTTTTATGCAGGAGGTAGGTAAAATGAACTCCTTCAAAATAGCAGGGTTGATATTAGCGGTAACGTTTACCAGCGCCATCAGCGCAAAAACCTATCAATTCATCGGTACCGACAATACACCAGAAACCCAGTTTTGCGTCAGTGTAGGAAATAATGATTTAGGTGAAATGAAGAGTAAGCTCATGCGATTGGGTCTGTCTGATTTTAGACGAAATATTAATTCACTTACTTGCAATGACCTCTCAGCAGCAAAATTTGCTGATAAATATCAAGCGTATAATACGTTCAGATACTTAAATATGCGCAGTTCAGGTAAAAACAGAGTAAAACCTACTGTCACCATTCGAGATATCTCTAGAGCAGAAAATACAAATGATACCTCAATAGAGGTGGTGTATGTTTCTGCCCACCTAAAATAAACCTGACGATAAAAAAGGAGCGATGCTCCTTTTTTATCTGTATTCATTCTGTTAACCGTTGCCACCCAAAAAACAAGCTCAGAAGAATTCCATATAAATAATTTAATAATCAATTAATTAGTCATTAATTTTAAATCTTCTTTAATTTTTTCGCGGATAAACTTCACATGGGGATTTATATCGATGTTAACTTGTTAACTGAATCACAGGGTTGGTATTGATGGTTGGCATTTTGGTGTAATCGGTTGGCAGATCACAGTTGTAAAATGTTAAAACTTTGACCACTGATGTATATTTTTTATCCAATACCCGGGACTAATGGACTATATGAATGGACTCAAAAATCAAAAAGCGGATGTTGCTCGTCCCATTAGCAATCGCGATAGTGGGCGCCATTGCCGGATTTTTTACGATCTATTTCATTGAGCATCAGTTGACCAACATGTTCCATGCTGTTTCAAAAGCCGACCTAAAATCCCACTTACCACATTTCGTGTACCTCATCTTCGCCTTCATCTTTGCATTACCAGGGCTCAAAGCTCTATTTTCTAACCTCATCACAGTAAGACGATGGAATTCTGGGCTTTCGCCGTCATGCCCCGTCTGTGGCTTTCCAATGATCCAACGCGTTGCCCATAGAGGACCATATCTCGGTCAACGTTTTTGGGGATGCTACCAGTACCCCAGGTGTTTTGGAAAAATTCACATTGGATGATTGAGAAACATCGGGAGGTTTACACCTAAGTTCAGCTAAATAGGCAAATAGATAAAAAGACAGATTCAATGATCGCAGGAGTTCTGACCGCAGCAATGCCAGGGAAGCCACCGGCCGGCCCTTAGACTTCACCTTTCACGATCTCAAAGCCAAAGGCATTTCGGATATCGATGGCACTCTGCAAGAGAAACAAGCGATATCTGGTCACAAGTCAGCTGGACAAACAGCCAGATATGATCGGAAGACTAAGCGTGTAAATACTGTCGATAGCACACGCAAATAGCCATCATGTTAGGAAATCATCTTAGGAAAATGTTAGGAAATGAGCATTTTTAGAAATTCAGGCATAAAAAAAGAGGCAAGCCATTTAGCTTAACCTCTTGATTTACTTATCGATGTAGGTGGTACCGAGGCCTGTATTGAATAGCTTTTATAACATATTGATTTATATGTAATCATATGTAGTTAAATATCAAATATGCCCCCCAAAATGCCCCCAAATGATCCTTGCTAGGACACATTTACCCTTTAAAAGGGGCTTATAAGGGGCTATTGGCTGGTGGGCAATGTCCCATCGGGTGGTGTGTTTATCACCGATAGTAATTTGTCGATAATAAACTGGCTTAAAAAGGCTTTTATCCCCCTGATTTGATCAGTTTTTGATCGGCTTTATATAGCTGAGATTGCAGTGAACCGTATTTGAGCGATCGCAGTGCTACGACTATGATTGAAGCGATCATCAACCACGTTAAAATACGCTCTTTTAACACTCAAAAAATCCCCAAAAAAAGTTTTCATTTCGCGGTTGTGCGTAGAAATGGCAGCGCACGGTCATTTGGTCAGAAAGCCCTAGACTTCTGCATCCCCCCTCCCAAGACCGCATTTTTTTGATACCTTTTGACATTTTATGTCAATATTCGCCGTTTATAGGCCACTCAGGTCAGTTTTCGGCAGCTCAAGCTCAGATAGGCAAAGGTCACGCTCTTTTTCGCGGGCCTTAACGAGTCCAGGCAGTTGCTTCCCACCGGCATAAGACCATCCATTACAACCATGCTTGCCGCATGCGTTCGTCAACTCCCAGCATGCACCGACATGGTCACCTGCCAGTAGCTTGCGGCGCAATGTTGATGTTGCAAAGTTTCCGGCACCAGCCCAGTACAAGAACGTCACATAAGCAGCACGCTCGGATTCGGTCAACTTGATGGGTGATGTTAGCGAATTGAGTTGCTGTTCAGTCTTCACTAGGTCTTTAGCAAGCTGCGCTAAGCACTGCTCATGCGTGAACGTTTGGCCGAGCTTCAGTTCCGGGCCTGTGTGTCCATAACATGATGAGTAGACGTCAACAGCATCTATATATGTGTGGGTGACCAGTCCTTCTCTATCAGCAACCATCACACCGGCAGTCAGCATTGAAACGCTTGCGCCAATACCGATTAGATATTGGCGAACGCTTGCAGACATGTGATTTGCTCCAGAAACAAAGAAGCCGCTAAGGTAGCGGCTTCTTAACTTGCGGTATTAAAAAAGGGCAACTCAAATTGCCCCTCTTGTTCTAATTGTGTCCCGTCCTGAAATACGTTGACATAAAGAGGACTTCTTTATGGCGACATCAACTAACTCAAGCCGTAAGCGCA
>NZ_JARFTS010000030.1:0-42345 GCF_029167175.1 Shewanella sp. A32 | reverse complement strand
GCGACATTAGCTCAGTTGGTAGAGCGATACCTTGCCAAGGTATAGGTCACCGGTTCGAACCCGGTATGTCGCTCCAATCTTCCCTTTTAGCCCATTTTAGCTATAGCCATAACAGTCAGCAATTCAACCTGCTTATTCGCTGTATATATTGGCTTTTCTTTTTTCTTTCGGCATATACTGCGTAAAATATTCATTGTTGCGTACAGGTCAGACCATGCTGATTTCGTGATCAACTGCAGGTTTATTACGTTATCACTAATATACGGCTCGCCATAACCTGTAAATTATGACACTTGTCATGTATTCAACTGACATTTGCTTCCATAATGAACATAGTTTCGAATCAACCTCAGCAAATCGCTGCCAAAATGGAGGGTGCCGGATGCGTATCCAACAATTGCGTGAACTTCTGGATTATGTCGCTGAATGTCGTCTTGATATGGCCAAGATGTACGGTCGACTACATAATCAGGCTGATTCTTCCCGGGCAAAACTGGTGTTGGAATATTTTGAAAAACATCAGAAAGATGTGGCTCAGCATCTGGAAGACTACATTGATGCCGCACCAGCTAAGATTCTTGATACCTGGTATAAAGATTTTGTATTCGAAGATTTTAAAAAGCGTTGTCAGGATGTGATGCTCCCTCCCAATATGACTGAGGACGATGTTCTCGAGTTGCATCTGGAATTGGACAATGCCTTGATTGGTCTGTTGGAAAAAACTGCGGCATCCTCATCTTCTGCTGAAGTGAAAAGTGCGTTAGAAGATTTGGTACGAGTGGAAAAAATTCATCAGCACCGCTTAGTACACAGTACTATTCGAATGGAAGATATTTAGGTGTAAGACTGACAGTTAGTAAAGAGTAAATAGCACTTGATTACGCCCGGCCGAGAGCCGGGCTTTTTTATGGTAATAGCATGATCTTCTGATATAGGTCATAAACCGCTTGTGGTGGTGTTGTTAGTCTGCATAAGGTAAAGGCAGCAATTGCCCGTTTTCAAATCGTTACAACGACACAGGTGGCTCCGGAGATAGATATGGCGCAGGATTTGTCACAATTACCCTCTCTTCTTTACACTGCCGCTGCGGTCAGACAGGCCGAAATGGCGTGGGTGACTGCTGCTGAAGGTGAACTTTATCAGTTAGTTGAGCGTGCGGGGAAAGCGGCTTTTGACCTGCTGAGGCCTCATCTAAAGCTACCGCAAAAAGTGTTGGTGATTGCTGGTCAGGGCAATAACGGTGCCGATGCGCTGGTGTGTATGCGTCATCTGTTGCAAGCCGGTATTGAAACCTCCCTGCTAATACATCCCGCTACCCAACCCACCAGTGAATGGCAACAGGCCTGGCAGTTACTGCAAGATTTCGCATTCGACATGGTGACGCTAGATAACTGGCCGGAAGCGGACGTCATTGTCGATGGTTTATTGGGAACCGGTATTCATGGTGAGTTACGCCCTGCAGTGGCAGAGTTAATTGCACAGATCAACCGCAGTCCTGCTCAAGTGTTGAGTCTGGATCTGCCCTCAGGCGTGATGGCAGATACGGGTGCAGTGGCAGGATGTGCCGTCATCGCAGATCTCACCATTATTATGGGGGCGGTTAAACAAGGACTCGTTACCGGCCGTGCTCGCCATTGTTGTGGTGAACTGCATTTCGCAGATATTGGTTTGACGCCTTATCTGCCACCATCTGAGGTGATGCGTGTGGATCGCCATTTCCTCGCTGCTTGTTTCAAAGCCAGACCGCGCGATAGCCATAAAGGGCAATCCGGTAAAGTGACGATTATTGGCGGCGATCATGGTATGGCCGGAGCCATTCGTTTGGCCGGTGAAGCCTGTTTGCGCGCCGGTGCGGGGCTGGTTACTGTTGTTAGTCGCCCTGAACATCAACTCACGGTCAACAATGGGCGACCAGAACTGATGTTTCACGGCTGCGAGTTAGTTGATATGGAAGTTTACCAACGGCTGGGCTGGGCCAACGTTTTAGTGTTAGGTCCAGGTTTGGGACAGCAGGATTGGGGCTATAACCTGTATAAGGCGGTAGGGCTGACCGACAAACGCGCCGTCGTCGATGCCGATGCCCTGAATATGCTGAGTACTGAGCCGCAGCAGCAAGCTCACTGGGTGTTGACACCTCATCCTGGGGAGGCGGCGAGATTGCTGGGAACTGACACTCAGACCGTTGAAGCTGACCGTTTTGCCGCAGTGAAAGCCTTGCAACAGAAGTATGGTGGAACTGTATTACTTAAAGGGGCCGGAACCCTGATTTATGATGGCAATATGCTATATGTTGCACCGGTAGGAAACCCCGGGCTTGCCAGTGGTGGGTGTGGTGATGTGTTATCTGGTATAATCGGCGCGCTGATGGCGCAAGGGTTGGATAATTGCCGGGCAACCGTTGCCGGTGTAGTCGTTCATGGTGAAGCGGCGGATTTTGCTGCGCGCGACGGTGAACGTGGGATGCTGGCCAGCGATTTGATGCCCTGGATTCGCCGTCTGGTCAACACTGAATAAAGCGGGCCTTTAGGCCCTGAGCCTGGATCCCTGAGAGAATGACAAATCAGCCACTGATTTTACAATTGCATGATGAACAGCAAACTATCGCATTAGGCGCACGTCTGGCCGCACTGTTTACACCACCGTTAATCATTTATCTGACCGGCGAGCTGGGCGCAGGGAAAACCACTTTCAGTCGTGGTTTAATTCAGGGATTAGGACATAAAGGCAATGTCAAAAGCCCTACCTACACTTTAGTGGAGCCATACGAGCTCAGCGGGGTTGATGTATACCATTTCGATTTGTATCGCCTGAGTTCAGCGGAAGAGCTGGAATATATGGGGATCCGTGATTATTTTAACGATCACAGCTTGTGTATAGTGGAGTGGCCTGAAAAAGGTGAGGGTTGTTTGCCTCCTGCGGATATACAGCTGCATATTAAGTATGTTAATACTGAGCGTGAAGTTGTCATCAGCGCCTGCTCGGAATCCGGAAGGATGCTATTAGAAAAATTACAGAATGATGCCTAGAACTAATAACATCTTATTAAAATATATAGTTTTTTTTGCGTTTTTTACGGCGGGGGCTCCGGCCGTGGCGGCCAATACCCTCAATAGTGTGCGTATTTGGGCTGCACCAGATTCCACGCGAGTGGTATTTGATCTTGCCACTAAACCACAATATGACTCGTTTACTCTGAAAAATCCTGATCGCTTAGTGATTGATCTCGGTGATACCCGTGGCGCTAAATCAGCGCTGGATAAACTGGATAATAACAGCAAGTTAGTTAAACGCATCCGTTATAGCTCGCCACCGACCAAAGGGACTTTGCGCTTGGTCGTCGACCTAGGTAAAGCCGCCAAAGCAAACATGTTCTCGTTGCCGCCCACGGGGCCCTATGGCGATCGTTTGGTGGTGGATTTCGAACAAAGTGATAGCAGCAGTATTGCGCGAGAAGTGGATAACCGCGCAGGTAATGATCGTGATGTGGTAATTGCGATTGATGCCGGGCATGGTGGTGATGATCCAGGTTCTATTGGGCCGTCGGGGACCTACGAAAAAAGAGTGGCACTCCAAATTGCGAATCGGGTGACCGAAAAACTCAATGCAATGTCGGGCATAAAAGCCATACGTATCCGCTCCGGCGACTATTTTGTGGAGCTAAATCGGCGGTCAGAATTGGCGCGAGAAGCCAAAGCAGATCTTCTGGTGTCTATCCATGCTGACGCATTCACCTCGCCGCAGCCGCGAGGGTCATCAGTCTGGGTGCTGTCTAATCGTCGCGCCAACAGTGAAATGGGGCGACTTCTTGAGCAAAGTGAAAAAGTGTCTGATTTGCTGGGGGGGGTTGGTGAGATTGTGCAAAACACCGATAACGAACAGTATCTGATGCGCACCTTGATCGATATGTCTATGGATAATTCCCGCTCCACTGGCTATCGGGTTGCCAGCAATATTCTGAATGATCTCGGCAAGGTGACTCGTTTGCACAAGAGTAGTCCTGAATATGCCAGTCTGGCGGTACTGAAAGCGCCGGATATCCCCTCTCTATTAGTGGAAACCGGTTTTATCTCAAATCCCTCAGAAGAAAAATTGCTAAAGGATCCCAAGCATCAGGAACAATTAGCAGATGCGATTTCTAAAGGGATCCACCAATATTTTGAGAGCTATCCACCGGAAGGCACGCTGCTTGCCAAACAAGGTAATATCAAACATAAAGTGTCTCGTGGCGAGTCGCTATCCATTATCGCGACGCGCTATCAGGTATCGGTAGCTGCAATCAAAAAAGCCAATAATCTAAAATCCGACGTGGTGCGCGTCGGGCAAAAGCTGATCATCCCCAGAGCCTGAGGTTTACATGGCTATTCAGATATTACCGCCGCAGTTGGCCAACCAGATTGCGGCAGGTGAAGTGGTTGAACGTCCTGCGTCTGTGGTTAAAGAGCTGGTTGAGAACTGCCTTGATGCCGGTGCCACTAAAGTCGATATTGAGATCGAAAAAGGCGGCGCCAAGCTGATCCGCATTCAGGACAATGGCTGTGGTATCAGTAAAACAGATTTAGCCTTGGCGTTGTCGCGTCATGCCACATCAAAGCTGCACACACTGGATGATCTGGAAGCCATTCTCAGCTTTGGCTTTCGCGGTGAAGCGCTGGCCAGTATCAGTTCAGTCTCTCGTTTGACTTTGACCTCACGTACAGAAGAGCAAGCTGAAGCTTGGATGGCATATGCCGAAGGCTCAGAAATGGCGGTCAAAATCCAGCCCGCAGCCCATCCCATAGGTACGACGATTGATGTGGCTGATCTGTTTTTTAATACTCCTGCGCGGCGACGTTTTCTGAAAAGTGACAAAACAGAGTTTGCCCATATAGATGAGTGGTTGAAACGTATGGCGCTGGTTCGGCCTGATATTCAACTGACACTCAAACACAATGGCAAACAGGTGCGCCACTATCGTCCGGCGAATACTGACAATCAATTCCTGCAGCGACTGACACAAGTCGCCGGGCGTAGCTTTGCCGAACAAGCCGTTAAAGTGGAATGCAACCATGAAGAACTGCAACTGAGTGGTTATCTGCAGTCACCACAACAGTCGGAATTGCAGGATATTCACTACTTTTATGTGAATGGTCGTTTAGTGAGAGATCGCCTGGTCAATCACGCTGTGCGCCAGGCATTTGCGGATCTTAATGAACTCGAACAACCCGGTTATGTGTTGATGTTGCAGTTGGATCCGCATCAGGTAGATGTCAATGTGCATCCAGCGAAACATGAGGTCCGTTTCCACCAAGCGCGCTATGTGCATGATTTTATCTTGCAGGCGTTGACCTCTGCCCTTGAGCAGTCTGTCGCTATATCGGCGGTCAACGAGCCCTTCATTAAGCCGCAATTAAGCGAAAATCCGTATATTGAGCGGGAAGTTGCGTCAGCTCCGTCAAGTTCAGGCAAGCGTGATTATTCAGCCGCTGATGTCGGCAATGCTGTTGGAGGCCGGAACTCTGCCTCCTCGGGGAGTCGAGAATATTATCCGGCGAGAGCGCCTTCACGCTCAGCGCTGCAAAGCTATGGCGCATTATTGACTACCCCAGGCGAGGTTAACGAGGGCAGTGATGTGGCAAGCAAAACCATGCCGCCCTTGTTAGATGGCCAATACTGGGTGTTGGTGGAAGAGAACAATTTACATTTATTACCGGTAAAACATGTAGCTGAAGCGCTGCGGTACCAGCAAATTGTGAACAGAATATCAGAGGGCTTACCGGCTCAGCCGTTATTGATGCCGGTTGCGATAGATGCCGCAGAAGAATGGAAAAAGCTGCTGCTGGAACATGAACCTTTGATTAAACGTTTGGGGTTGGAACTGAATATCCGTTATCAGCAGTTGATAATCAAAAAAGTGCCCCCATATCTCAGGGACACCCAACTTGCGATTGTGATCCCTGAACTGTTGCAGCAGCTCCTTCATGGCACAACTGGAAATAGTGAATTGGCACAGTGGCTGGCGAGCAAGAGTAGCGAAAGCTATATCTCCGCTCCGATAACATGGCAGACATTGTGTTTATTGGATGATGCAGCGCAAGCTGAGCTTTTAAAGCTAGGTAAAGCTTTACCTTGGCGACATTGGTTGGAACAACAGCGTGAGTGATAAAGCATTACCCCGAGTTATTTCTCTGATGGGGCCGACGGCTTCCGGAAAAACGGCATTGGCACTGGAGCTGGCTGAACACCATAACTGTGCAATTATTTCAGTGGATTCAGCGCTGATATACCGGCAAATGGATATTGGTACGGCAAAGCCTTCACCAACTGAATTAAGTCGGGCTCCGCATCGATTGATTGATATCCTCGATCCGGCGGAGAGTTACTCTGCCGCCGATTTTCGCCGCGATTGTTTGCAGGAAATCGAGGACGTCCTGGCAGAGGGAAAAACGCCTTTGCTGGTCGGCGGCACCATGATGTATTTCAAAACGTTGCTGGAGGGCTTATCACCTTTGCCCAGCGCGGATGAAAATGTCAGAACAGCGATCCTTGCTGAGGTTGAGCGTAACGGTTGGCAAGCATTACACCAAGAGCTGGAGAGGATCGATCCGGTTGCCGCGCAGCGGATCCATCCTAATGATCCGCAACGATTATCGCGGGCCATAGAAGTCTATCGGATCAGTGGTAAAACACTGACTGAACTGACGCAGATTAAAGGGACTGCACTACCTTATGATTTTGTGCAGTTTGCAGTAGCGCCAAACCAGCGAGCCGAGTTGCACCGTAATATCGCAATACGGTTTGAGCAGATGCTGGCGCAAGGGTTTGTAGATGAGGTGGTTCGGTTACGGCAGCGGGGCGATCTGCATTTGGAACTACCTTCAATGCGTTGTGTTGGATACCGCCAGTGCTGGCAGTATCTGGATGGCGATTATGACTATGCCACGATGGCAGAAAAAGCCATAGCAGCTACTAGGCAATTGGCCAAGCGTCAATTAACATGGTTGCGGGGATGGCCGGAGCTAAATTGGCTCGAGAGCGGTGCAAAAGGAAATTTAGTTACACTTATACGCCAATGCCGCTAGCTTAATGGTTGTTGCTGTATAATACTAAAACTAAATAAGAAAGTGTCACTGTTGGATTAATACATATAAAGCAAAAAGGAAATAAAAATGGCTAAGGGGCAATCATTACAAGACCCATTTTTGAATGCGTTACGCCGTGAACGTGTTCCAGTTTCGATCTACCTGGTTAACGGCATTAAATTGCAGGGGCAGGTAGAGTCTTTTGATCAGTTTGTGATTCTGCTGAAAAACACTGTAAGTCAGATGGTTTATAAGCACGCGATTTCCACAGTGGTACCTTCCCGTCCGTTTAATATGGGAAGTGGTCATCAGGGCGGACAAGCCGGCTACAATGGTAGTGATGACAGCAGTAGCGAGCAGTAACAGCGAGGGGTTTCTTCTTGTTTGAACGCTATGAAGCGGGGGAAACTGCAGTTCTGGTGCATATCGACTTTAACGATGAAGATAGTCGGGAAGACCTGTTTGAATTGCAGTTACTGGTGGAATCTGCCGGTGCCAAATCGGTAGGCGTGATCACTGGAAGCAGGAAGACGCCTGATCGCAAATATTTTGTCGGGACGGGCAAAGCTGAGGAATTGGCCGCAATGGTCGCGGCGACCGGTGCTAATGTGGTGATTTTTAACCATGCACTCAGTCCGGCTCAAGAACGCAACTTAGAGATGTTGTGTCAATGCCGTGTATTAGATCGCACTGCGCTAATCCTTGATATTTTTGCCCAACGCGCACGTACTCATGAAGGTAAGTTGCAAGTGGAGCTAGCGCAATTGCGCCACTTATCGACTCGCTTGGTACGAGGCTGGACCCACCTTGAGCGTCAGAAAGGGGGGATCGGTATGCGTGGTCCTGGTGAAACACAGTTAGAAACAGACCGTCGTTTATTACGTGGTCGAATCAAATATATTAATCGACGTCTGGAAAAAGTGGACAAGCAGCGTGAGCAGAGTCGGCGTGCCCGGCAGCGTAGCGACCTTGCCACTGTTTCTTTAGTTGGTTATACCAACGCAGGTAAGTCTACACTTTTCAATACGCTGACCGAGTCTACCGTTTATGCGGCAGACCAGCTTTTTGCAACACTGGATCCAACGTTGCGTAAGTTAGAGTTGCAGCATGGTGCAGTTTTCTTGGCGGATACCGTGGGGTTTATCCGTCACCTGCCACATGAACTTGTTGCGGCTTTTAAAGCGACATTACAGGAAACCCGGCAGGCTGATTTATTGCTGCATGTGGTGGACTGTGCTGACGCTAACATGGATGACAATTTTGCCCAGGTGCAGGATGTTCTGCATGAAATTGATGCAGATGACATTCCGCAGTTGGTAGTGTGCAACAAAATTGATTTACTTGAAGATGTTGAACCCAAGATTGATACCGATGCTGAGGGCAACCCTTATCGGGTGTGGATTTCAGCACAGAAAGGCCTGGGCTTGGATCTGCTGAAGCAGGCGATTGAGCAGATTACCGGCAGTACAATTGTCAGCGTGACGCTGAAAATTCCAGCGGCCAAAGGGCATTATCTTGGTCAGTTTTATAACCTGGATGCGATACAGCAGAAATCGTATGACGATATGGGGAACTGTATCCTGTCCGTGCGTTTGCCTGAAGCGGATTGGCAGCGGCTTATTAAACAGAGTGACGGTGAGATTATGCATCTTGTCTACATCCCTGAAGAAGATAATGCCGTCTGTTGATATTCTCTTTAATTCATCCTTTAACGGAGTATTAAATGGCTTGGAATGAGCCCGGTAACAAGGGCAATGACCCCTGGGGAAATAAGGGCGGCAACGATAAAGGTCCGCCAGACATGGACGAAGTGTTCCGTAATTTGTCTAAACGATTTGGCGGTAAAGGTGGCGGTTCCGGTTTTAGTATCGGTGCTATCTCCATTGTGCTGGCAATTGCATTAGCAGTATGGGCTTTCTCTGGTTTTTACACCATTAAGGAAGCTGAGCGCGGCGTAGTATTGCGTTTCGGACACCATATTGGTGATGTTGGTCCTGGCCTACATTGGAAAGCCACGTTTATTGATACGGTTACACCAGTTGACATTGCTAGCGTACGTTCAATTCCGGCGTCTGGCAGTATGCTGACCGGAGATGAAAACGTAGTGCAGGTCGAACTGGATGTGCAGTACAAAGTCAGTGATGCCTATCAGTTTCTGTTTAGTGCCGTTGATCCTCGGTCGAGTTTGAGCGAAGCAACTGACAGTGCACTACGTTATGTCGTTGGTCATTCCAATATGGATGATATCTTGACTACCGGGCGTGCACAGATCCGTGACGATACCTGGGCTGAAATTGATCGCATTATCAAGACCTACAATCTGGGGCTGACCATCGTCGACGTAAACTTCCTGCCGGCTCGTCCGCCAGAGGAAGTGAAAGAAGCGTTCGATGACGCCATCGCTGCACAGGAAGATGAACAGACCTATATTCGTCAGGCTGAAGCGTACGAGCGTGAAATTGAGCCAAAAGCTCGCGGCCAAGTGCAGCGTATCAGTGAAGATGCTCGAGCCTATAAAGAACAGGTGGTGCAGGATGCCGAAGGGGCAGTTGCTCGCTTTGACAAGTTATTGCCTGAGTACAAGTTAGCGCCGGAAGTTACCCGCAACCGTTTATATCTGGATGCGATGCAGGATGTGTACAGCCACACGAGTAAAGTGCTGGTGGACACCAAAAACAACGGCAATTTGATGTATCTGCCATTGGATAAACTGTTGTCCGGTGAACATCAACAGGCGCCTGCCGCTGCAGCAACAACTGACACCAGTGCTAGCACTGATCCAACTAATAGTTTTGGTAGTATGAAGTCCCGTAACGTCAGTGGTAGCGATACCAGTATTACCGGGCGGCCTACCCGCGAAGATCGTACTCGTCAGGGGAGGGAATAATCCATGGGCAGAATTTTAATCGTAGTAGCAGCTTTCTGTATCGGGATTGCTTTGTCCTCACTGATGGTGGTGAATGAAGGCGAGCGCGCTATTGTGGCGCGTTTCGGTGAAGTGTTGAAAGATAACGTTGATGGCAAGATGGTGACCCGCGTCTATGGTCCTGGCTTGCATATCAAGATCCCGATGATCGACAAGATCCGTTATCTGGATGCCCGCATTCAGACACTGGATGGTGCTGCAGACCGTTTTGTTACTTCCGAGAAGAAAGATTTGATGGTCGATTCGTATGTGAAGTGGCGTATTAAGGATTTCGAAAAATACTATCTGGCAACAAACGGTGGTATTAAATCCAACGCTGAAGCACTGTTACAACGCAAGATCAACAGTGATTTGCGTACTGAATTCGGTAAACGCACCATCAAAGAGATCGTATCGGGTGTGAGTGAAGATGCCAGCCGTCAGGGTGAAGGAAGTACCCGTGATGAATTGCAGCGTCAGGCATTGGAAAATGCCGCGAAGAGTGCAGAAGATCTCGGTATCGAAGTTGTTGACGTCAGGGTAAAACAGATCAACTTGCCAGCTAACGTCAGTAACAGCATCTACCAGCGTATGCGTGCCGAACGTCAGGCGGTAGCCAAAGAACATCGTGCTCGTGGTAAGGAAGAAGCCGAAAAAATCCGCGCTCGTACCGATGCTAACGTTGTTGTGACTCTGTCAAATGCACGGCGTCAGGCGCAAGTCGTTCGCGGGGAAGGTGATGCCGTCGCCGCTAAAATCTATGCGGATGCTTATCAGAAAGATCCGGAATTCTACCGCTTCCTGCGAAGCCTTGATGCTTATCGAGCCAGTTTCAATAACAAGTCTGACATTATGGTGTTAGCGCCCGATAGCGATTTCTTCAAATATATGAAGAAAGAGAGCAACTAAGCGATAACGTATAAAAAACCCGGCTAATGCCGGGTTTTTTATTGCCTTAACTGGCGCATCCGTTATGACATGTACCGTAAGATAATAAAGTGGTGCAGATGTTCGATTGCTTAAGCTGTCGACAATGAAGTATTTTCCATGATCTGCTTCTTTTTTTTTTTTATAATGCGGCGCAGGTTTTGTCCCTGTATGGTAGTCAGCATTGGCAACCCACAACAATAATCCCATGCCAAGCAGTTCTGGAGATAAAGGATGAGTGACGCAGCAGATAATAGTCGGCGTAGATTTCTGGCAATCACAACTGCTGCCGTCGGTGGTGCCGGTGTTGTTGCCGCGTCGATACCGTTTATCAAATCCTGGAACCCAACATTAAGGGTGAAAGCCGCGGGGTTGCCGGTAGAAGTCAATATCAGCAAGTTGGAGCCGGGACAGATGATCCGAGTGGAATGGCGTGGCAAACCGATCTGGGTCGTGCGCCGCACAACAGCGATGTTGCAGAATTTAAACAGCCATAATGACAAGTTACGCGATCCTCATTCGCTAGAACCGCAACAACCTGATTACGCAACAAATGCCACCCGTTCAATCAAGCCGGATATTTTTATTGCAGTCGGGATCTGTACCCACCTAGGTTGCTCGCCAACATATGTCCGTGACGACTTTTCCCGGGAAATAGAAGGTGTGGATTCTGGCTTTTTATGCCCCTGTCACGGCTCAGGATTCGATATGGCAGGACGTGTTTTTCAGGGACAGCCCGCACCATTGAATCTGGTGATCCCCCCTCATCGTTATCTGGATGATGAGCGAGTGCTTATCGGTGTTGATCAGGAAGCAAGCTGATGAGCAGATTATTACAATGGATTGATGAAAGATTACCCGTTAGCGCCACTTATAAACGGCATATTGGGCAATATCCGGCACCGAAGAATTTCAATTTCTGGTATCTGTTTGGCGCGTTGTCATTGTTGGTGTTGTTTAACCAATTGCTAACTGGTATCTGGCTGACCATGAGTTATGTGCCGACTGTAGAAGGCGCGTTTGCTTCCATTGAATACATTATGCGCGATGTACAATATGGATGGCTGCTGCGTTATATGCATTCTACCGGTGCATCCGCATTCTTTTTTGTGGTTTACCTGCACATGTTCCGTAGCCTGATGTACGGCTCTTATCAAAAACCGCGAGAATTGCTGTGGTTTTTTGGCATGGTGATCTTTCTGGTACTAATGATGGAAGCCTTTATGGGCTACCTGTTGCCCTGGGGACAGATGTCATATTGGGGGGCTCAAGTCATTATTTCGCTGTTCGGTGCAATTCCCGTTATTGGCGATGATTTAGCACTATGGGTGCGGGGAGACTATGTCGTGTCCGGTGCCACACTTAATCGCTTTTTCGCGCTACACGCGATTGCGTTACCGCTGATTATGGTGGTTTTAGTCTTTCTGCATTTAATTGCGCTGCACGAAGTCGGTTCGAACAATCCCGATGGTGTGGAGATTAAGAAATTCAAAGATGAGAATGGTTGGCCGTTAGATGGCATTCCGTTTCATCCCTATTATACCGTTAAAGACCTGGTGGGCGTTGCTGGCTTTCTACTGGTCTTTTGTTACCTGATTTTTTTCATGCCGCAAGGTGGAGGCTTATTGCTAGAAGGGCCCAATTTTGAAGCGGCTGATCCGTTAAAAACGCCCGATCATATTACTCCCGTTTGGTATTTTACGCCGTTTTACGCGATGTTGCGGGCAATCCCCGACAAGTTAGGCGGGATGGTGGTAATGGCGATGGCGGTGGTCATGCTATTCATTATGCCTTGGCTCGATCGGTGTAAGGTTAAATCTGTGCGTTACCGTAGCCGTTGGCACAAAATCAATTTGCTGCAATTTGCTTGCTGTTTTGTGGCATTAGGCATCATCGGCTTACAACCGGAAACGCTATTTTTGAAACTGCTGGCCCGGATATTAACAGTGGGCTATTTTGGCTTTTTCATTGCGCTGTGGTTTTACAGTAAACGCGAGAAAACCAAGCCTGTGCCAGATAGGGTGACCTTCAAATGAGAGCCATATTACTCGCGTTTTTGATACTGTTGCCAACATGTGTTTGGGCAACTGATGGCATTCCGCCATTGCCGATAGATTTAGGCAGTCGAGATGTTTCCTCGCTTCAGCGTGGCTTTAAGGCATTCCAACAATATTGTTCTGGCTGCCACAGTACCCATTATCAACGCTATAACCAGGTGGCGAACGATCTGCAGTTATCAGACGCACAGATGTCGGATGCTATCCTCACCGATGCCAAGCCTTTCGAGTTAATGGAAAATGCGATGTCGAAAAAGGATGCCGCGCGTTGGTTTGGTGTTGCGCCACCCGATTTAACCTTAGTGGTAAGAGTCAGAGGCGAAGCCTGGGTCTACCGTTTTCTGCAGGGTTTCTATCGGGATCCGCAGCGGCCTTTTGGGGTTAATAATCTACAGTACCCGTACGTGGCAATGCCCCATGTGTTGCAGGATCTTCAAGGATTGGCTGAGCCGATATTGGAAACGGAAACCATCAATGGCAAAGCAAGACAACAAGTGGTGGGGGTGTCATCGCCCACAGGGGGACAGTTGTCAGCGACAGAGTATGATCGCTTGGTGACCGACCTGATAAACTATTTAGCTTATTCCGCGGAACCGATGAAAACCCAACGTCAGCAGATTGGCATTTGGGTATTGGGCTTTTTGGTTATCTTTCTATTTCTGGCGTGGTTACTTAAGAAAGAGTATTGGAAAGATGTACACTAACGGCAGTTACAAGGTAGAATATATCATCCGCATAATGTAAACGGGGGGCTTAGCCCCTCGTTTACATTTGTTTTTTCTGAATCTGGAGGGTATCAATGGCTGTCGCTGCCAATAAACGCTCTATTATGACCCTGTTTTCTGGGGCTGACGATCTCTATAGCCATCAAGTTCGCATTGTATTGGCTGAAAAAGGGGTGACAGTGGATGTTTTGCAGGTTGACCCTAATGATCTGCCTGAAGATTTACTCGAACTCAATCCCTATAATTCTGTGCCTACCTTGGTAGACCGTGAGTTGGTGCTGTATGAAAGCCGTATCATCATGGAATATCTGGATGAGCGCTTTCCGCATCCACCATTGATGCCGGTATATCCGGTATCTCGTGGACAAACTCGTCTGATGATGCACCGTATTGAGCGTGACTGGTATAGTCTGGTAGATCGCATCCGTAAGGGTGAGCGTGCAGAAGATGCCCGTAAAGAGCTGCTGGAAAGCATCCTGTCGATTGCGCCGGTATTTGCTGAAATGCCTTTCTTTATGAGTGAAGAATTTGGCTTGGCAGATTGTTACCTTGGTCCTTTACTGTGGCGCTTGCCAGCATTGGGAATCGAGCTGGAAGGCAAGACTGCAAAAGATATCAAAGCATATATGACTCGTGTGTTTGAACGGGATTCGTTTAAGGCATCATTAACTGAAGCCGAACGCGAAATGCGTATGGGTCTGTAATGAAAGAGTTAACTCCCAGTCGCCCCTATCTGTTGCGGGCGTATTATGAATGGTTGATGGACAACCATCTGACGCCTCATGTGGTAGTGGACGCCAATATTCCGGGAACTGAAGTTCCTTTACAGTATGTCAAAGATGGTCAGATCGTACTGAATATAGCTGCGTCAGCGGTGGGAAATTTGCAGATGACTAACGATGTTGTGGAATTTCACGCCCGTTTTGGTGGCGTGCCACAGCAAGTTGTCTTACCCATGGCATCAATTGTCGCAATTTATGCTCGAGAAAATGGTGCCGGTACTGTATTTGATATGGAAGATGCCTATCTCTTGGAAGATGGCGAAGAGTCATTCCTGAATGTGGTCGATGATTCTCCGTCTGAAACTGATGAGAAGGATACTGCCACCTCAACATCCATCAGTGATAAGCCAAAGAGTAAACCGCATTTGACCTTGGTCAAATAAGCAGGTAGATATAAGAAAAGGCCAGTCTTAGTGACTGGCTTTTTAATGAGCATTGATGCCTGCTGATGAGCGTTACAAGGGTCATACTCCTGACCAATAATACTTTACTCATCAGTTGGAAAGCATACTCTATTAAAATTAACTTAAATTTTATGCAGGAGCCGTAATGGGGCGTCCAAAAATTCCCCGCAGGATATGTGGAAGACCAGCAGATTCATGCTTTAAACCTAATGGAATTCCTATGACTGAGTTAGCCAAGGTTTATCTGGGGTCGGATGAATTTGAGGCGTTACGACTCGTGGACTTTCAAGGGATGCAACAACAGGAAGCCGCCCAGGAAATGGGCGTTTCACGACAGACACTGGCGAATCTGGTTAAGTCCGCCCGATTTAAAATGGCCGATTGTCTTATGCATGGTAAGGCGCTCATGATGGCGTCAGACTCCTCGGATAAATCTACCGATTAACTGTACATTCCCACAGAAGAGCTTATTATTGGCTTATGCCAATAATGATACATGCCGCATGTCTATAAGAATGTCTCCAGCTCTACCTTAAAGCGCAATGTAAATAAGCTGCTCAGTTTAACGGGTAAAAACGGTACTCATCTCCTTTCGCGTGCAGCTTGCTTCTCCACGACATTTATCGCGGTTTTTGGTGAAAAGGGTTGCATTCAGTCCATAAGTTTATTCTTATAGATGTTAGTTTAACGCTGCCGATGACGACTTCCCTGAACGGCTCTGGTTGGGCTTTTCAATGAAGTCAAAGCGAGTGTTGCAACCTGAATCGTTTCTATTGGCATGGATACTTAGGCGTTTTATTTGCTATCGAACCCAATATATCGAAATTAACTTACTGCATAGTAATAACAGGAGTGAGTATGACCAAGATCGTCATTGTCGGTGGAGTGGCCGGTGGGGCTTCTGCAGCGGCGCGAGCCCGGCGGATGTCGGAAACCGCTCAGATTATCATGCTTGAACGGGGGGAATTTGTCTCGTTTGCGAATTGTGGCTTACCGTATCACATTGGTGGCGATATTGTGTCCAGGGATGCTTTGCTATTGCAAACCCCTGAAAGTTTTAAAAAACGTTTCAATGTTGACGTCAGAATTTTCAATGAAGTACTTTCCGTTGATGCCGTAACTAAAAAACTGCAGGTTAAAAATGTACTCACAGGGCAAACGTACGAAGAAAGCTATGACAAGTTGTTATTGAGTCCGGGGGCGTCCCCAATCAAGCCTCCCATTCCTGGTATCAATAATCCCCATGTTTTTACGCTACGTAATATCGCCGATATGGACGCAATTATTGCGGCGCTTGTGGCACATAAACCACAACATGCCACTGTGGTCGGTGGTGGTTTTATCGGTTTAGAAATGGTTGAGGCGCTGCATCAACGAGGTGTTCGCACAACGTTGTTGGAGCTAGCTCCGCAGGTGATGGCACCGGTTGACCCTGAAATGGCTAATCTGCTTCACCGCGAATTGCTTAACAACGGGGTCGATCTGCGTCTGAACACTGGACTGACTGCCGTGGAAAGTCTCGACAGTTTGCCTGCAGAACCAGAAGCAGTTGATGCTTATGATCAACCGACACCCCATCACGCGTTGTTGAGCCTGTCTCTGTCATCGGCACAAACGTTGGCAACGGATCTGGTCATTCTGGCCGTAGGTGTTAAGCCTGAGGTTGCACTTGCCAATAGCGCAGGTATCGCCTTGGGTGAACGTGGGGGTATCAAAGTCGATAGCGGTATGTGTACCTCTGATCCAGACATATATGCTGTTGGCGATGCGGTGGAGACTCCTGATTTCGTTACCGGTAACCCGGCATTAGTGCCACTGGCTGGCCCCGCAAATCGTCAGGGTCGCATTGCAGCAGACAATATGTTGGGAATGGATAAGCAGTACCATCGTACTCAAGGAACCGCTATCTGTAAGTTGTTTGATTTAGCCATTGCCAGCACGGGGTTGAATGAGAAAACACTGAAACGCTTGCAATTGCCGTATCAGAAAGTCTACGTCCATACTGCCAGCCATGCCGGCTATTACCCTGGGGCGCATCCGGTAACATTGAAATTATTGTTCGATCCTGACAATGGCAAGATTCTTGGGGCACAGGCTGCGGGCATGGATGGCATAGATAAGCGTATTGATGTGTTGGCTGTAGCTCAGCGAGCCGGGATGACTGTCCGAGATTTGCAGGATCTGGAGCTGACTTATGCTCCACCTTTTGGCTCAGCGCGCGATGTAGTGAATCAAGCCGGCATGGTAGCAACCAATGTGCTCGATGGTGATGAACATGTTTGCCATTCTGAAGACGTGGCGCACCCAACGGCTGATCAACTAGTGCTGGATGTGCGTAATCCACCAGAGCTGGTGAACGTCGGAGCATTTCCTGCGGCGGTGAATATTCCGGTTGACCAGTTGCGTCAACGAATGAATGAATTGCCGAAAGATAAAGAAATATTAGTGGCTTGTCAGGTCGGTTTGCGTGGACATGTGGCTTATCGCATGTTGCAGCAAAATGGTTTTAATGTCCGTAACCTTACTGGCGGTTATAAAACCTTTCAGATGACTATGGCGAAATTCTAAGTGGACAATGAAAAAGAGCGGTCAAGCCGCTCTTTTTTATGCCGCTAACCTTGGGTGCGCATAAAGCTGATAAAGTCAGTAGCTTTCACTATCAACAAATATCGGCCACGATAGGTTTGCGAGTAGATAGCGCCTTTAAGCAATGCATCAGAAGGGTGATTGATAGGGCATATCACAATTGTCTGAGGATGTGCTTCTAGCCAGCTCAGTCGTTCTGGATAATCGCCCTGCAAATCAATAATGGGCTGATACAGCTTGCCAGCAAACTGAAATTGATTGTCATATTTATCCCAAAATACCAGTGTATTGCCTTGATCCTGAAGTATTTTAACTTCCTTTGCCGCTTGAGTTATGTCATAGGACTGGTGCAACGGGAGTCTGACCGTCATCAGTAAACTGGTAATTAATACCGGAAACACCAGAAAACGCACGTATAACGTCAGTTGTTCCTGCCGGAATTTAACTAGCGACACTGCTACCATCAACAGTGGTGCAATAGCCACCCAGGTATACACTTGAGGTTGCTGAATATTTTTGAAAATGTGCGATGCCCAGTAAGGTAATGAAATAATCGCCGCGGCAATTAGGGCACTGGCAGCAGCTAACAGGTAGCTGCGACCAAACTTGTTTGGTTGCACCTTTCCAGCCACATATAACGCAATAATTGGCATCAGTGGACAAAGATAGTGGATCTGTTTACCGCTGATCAGGCTGAAACACCCAATGATCAGTGCAATGTAAATCAGCAGCGCTTTGTCTTTGGCGACGGTCACTTTAAACAGACTACTTTTCCAGACCCCCCCCAACAGCGGTAATGGCAGCAACAGTATGGGTAACAAATATAAATACCAATATATTGGACGCGCATGGGCAAAGGCCGATACCATCCGGCCAGTGGTCTGTTTCCAGATCAATTCATTTTCATAAGCGCCACCACCCGCAATAACGGCGGGGATCACCCAACACGCTAACAACAACAAGCCGATGAAGATTGCCAGTCCACAGCCTTTAGCAAAACGCTTGGATTCAATACTGTTTTCCGCTTGCCACCATCGTCTGAGCAACATGAAAGGAACCGCATAGAGCAGCATTACCGGTCCCTTTGCCAGTAATCCCATACCGATAGCAAAACCCGCTAATGCCAGCGCCTTTTTGCTGCCACTTTCACTGAATTCCAAGCAGCTCAGTATCCACAGCAACACAAAGATACTTAACAGCAGATCAAACATGATGGTCGGCAGATAAAAACTCCAGCCTCCCAAAGCCAACAAGATCACCGGGGCAAAGCGCGCCGCAGTCTCGGAGGATGGATAATACTTTTTGGCCAGCAAATGCAGCAGCCAGAAATTAATGCAAGCCGCTAAGGGGACCGATAACCGGGCAGGCCATTCGCTAACGCCAAACAGCGCCCACGCAAGATTAATTAGCCAAAACAACAGCGGTGGTTTATGGGCATAAGTTTCGCCGTTTTGATGTGGTACTAGCCAGTTATGATCTCGCCACATTTCCCAGGCGACAGAGACATAGCGAGTTTCATCGACTGGCATCAGCGGTCGTAACCACAGATGTGCCGCAATTAAACCTAATGCCGCGAGTAAGGTGCACCAAAGAAAAGCGGTCGAAGAGATATGACCCACTGAAGTAGGTGCAGGAGTGAGGCGGTTATTCATACCGTTAAAAACTTATACCTATTGATTCTAAGTGTCTGATAGTGACTGCCAATTATTAATAATTTATTAACGGTATCAAGTCTCTCTGGTTTATCGCTGACCATTGGTCACATATCTGAGCGTGAATTAAATTCGGACCGTTCAAATAAGCCTAGCGCCGACTAAATGATAAAAAGCCGGTGATTATGACCAGTAATCACCGGCTTTTGCTTGCACAGAGGATCAGACGAGGTAACAGGCTGCTGTGCTACAACCCATATGCTTTACAAGTGGTATTCCACGCCTAGCCAAAAGTTACGACCTTGCTCGATAAAACCTTCGGCATATTCATAACTACGGTCAAACAGGTTATTTACTGAAGCATTCAGACTGAGTCGTGGCAGCAACTGATAGTCAGCGCGCAGATTGGTCACTGCAAATCCCGCAGCAATTTGTGAGCCGTCACTATCACTATAGCTTGATGAGCGGATCTCTTCGGATACGGTCAGGCTCAAGGGATCCCAAGGCGTCAGTTTGACCCAGGCATTTCCCATCTGTTCGGGTAATCCGGTGATTTCACCAAGCTCTTGGCGTTTAACATCGGCATGGGTATAGCTATAGCTCAGTCCCATTTGAGCATATGTGCTTACATGTCCTGAGATGCCTAAATCTACGCCGCGGTAATCTACGCGGCCACTGTTGCGATTTTGTACCGTGTCTGCGTCAATATTGATGGCAAGAATGGCATCATCGACGCGGTTGTAATAAGCACTTGCCTCATAGCTCCATTGCGAATTAAACAAGCCGTTGTAAGTGATATCCAATGCCCGTGCACGTTCTGGTTTTAGCTGCGGATTTACCAGTGCCACTTGTCCAGTTGCAGGTTTTGATGTGGTGTACCGTTCTTTAAGTGTGGGGAAACGGCTACGATCTGATAAGGACACTGTCAGCGCATCGCTGTCATTCACATGGTATTTGAGCAGCCCTTGCCAGTTAAATGCATGCTGATCGTTGTCATCATACTGGGTGATACTGCCGTCATTTTCATGCTGCATCCCTTCAAGGCTTTGGCGTTTGTCATAGCTGATGCCCGCAACCGCATCAAACTGCGTTGATATTGCCCATTGGTATTCAGCGGCTAGCGAGATCGTACGATCCTTATAACGATCATATAGTGCATCCGGGGCGTCTTTTTCACGATGGACATCTTCTTTCCAGTGCGCCGCAAACGATAGTTGATCACGCTGGCGCATATCAGCGCTTAGTTGCAGGGCTGCGCCATTGCTGAAATCATCATAACGACTGTAATAGCCGCTTTTCTTTTCCAGTGCTGAAAGTGAGTTGTACATCATCAGCGTATTGGCAAAAACATCATGGTATAGCCGGCTTTTGAGGGTGAAGATGTCACCTATCTGTGTAAGCCCCTGATAGTAATAACTGTCTTTATCATAGTCCGGCCACTGCCAGTAGCGAGACGACTGATCTGAGGTCCCGGCATAGGGTGGGTTATTTTTTTGGCCATCCTGCTTTATATAGGTAAAGGTGTATTCATCGTTAGCATTCGGGGTAATACCTAATTTGATGACGCCGCGTTTATCGTTTGCCGCAGAGTTGATAAGTTTGCCATCGGTACCGGCGACATCATTATTGGTGCCGTATGGCAATCCAAGATAGTCCTGTTTCAGCTGACTGCCGGTAAACTGCAAGTAACCCAGATCGCTTCGCATACCGAGGGATAAATCTGCGTCATAGGCATTGCTGCTATTGCGGGTAAACCCTTGGCGATACGCCGCACTGGCTTCAAATGGCGCCTGTGGTTTATGGGTCGTTAAATTAATCGCCCCACCCATCTGGTTGGGCCCCTGGAGCAGTGAGGTATAACCTTTGGAAACCTCAATGGAATCAAGATTGGATGACAGAAAACGTCCCAGATCAAGGTTGCCATCATAAGGCACATAAATCGGGATCCCATCGTAAAATACCGGCACCTGGCGACTATCAAAACCACGTACTCTGACTTGGAGTTCATTCCGGCTACCGGATTTTTGCAACGATACACCGGGGATAACACTGAGTGCCTGCGCAACATTGGTCTTTCCTAACTGTTCCAATGTTTGTTGATCAATAGCGTCGCTGCTATCGGCAACCTGACTACCCCAGATAGTGAGACGTTCGGTGTCTGATGGCTCATCTGCCTGAGCATAATGTTGCCCTGATATTGCGATGATCATGAGCAGTGAGAGTTTTTTCAATATCATGTTGAACCTCAAATTCGATATATAAATTAATATATATCGATGACTATGCCAAAATTTGGCAGTAATTCGCTGCCTGTCAGAATGGCTGAAAGGCGGTGGTTATCGGTAGCAATTGGGGATCATTGCACCGTCAGAAAGGCTTACCGTCAGGTAAGCCTGATATTCGCTAAGTTACAGTGTTTGGGTTTTGTCCCAGTAAACCAATGCCCAGTCACGGGATGGCGGAACAATCACTTGCCCCATACGTTTTTTCTGTTGGTAAAAATCAAACAGGCGTTGTAATTCTGTGTCGTCGAGAGTTCCCAATGACCAACTGACGGATTCTGAAAACTGTTCAAAGCTTTCTGTTTTATTTTGGCAGTTGGGGCCACGGATATAATCAACCTTAGGATGGATCCCCAGTTGATATAAAATGTTAACAGCAAAAATATAGTTAGGTAGTTCAACGACCGGGCGACCCACTGCACGTTGCACTGCCACATCGACAAACGATGTGGCTACCGTATGAGTGGTATAAACGCGCAATCGGGCTTTATTATTGAGTTTGATCAGCGCTTGCTGCAGATCGGCAACCAGCGTTGAGCGCGATGCAACTGCAATGTCGCATTCGGGGATCTCTGTCCAGTCATCTTCCCAGGATTTATTGAGCAGGGTAACGTTTTGTAAGCCCATGGCTGCGGCTCGTCTTCCGGCTACTTCCAACATCCCTCGGCTGTAATCGACGCCCCAAACCTGGGTGAGTGAGCCCGCTAAATTGAGACAGACTGAGCCGGGGCCACAACCCATATCCAACAGGGTGCTGGCATTTCGCAGATCAATTTTGCTTTGTAGTTGTACCAGATAAGGATCCTGCGGATTAGCACACACTTCTGCCATTTTTTCAGCTCGGGCATCCCAGTGTTCCGGCGCTTTAGTGGTGCGGCCTGCCTGCTGCATCTGTTGCCGGTAAAGTTCGGCAAAGTTTAACTCGTCCAGTATCATTGACTGATTCCTTATAGGCTTAAATTTCGATTCCCAGGTGATGTCTGATATCCGCTTCCTGTACATCATAGAGTGCTGCCAGTTTTTGTCCCGTGAGCATGGCCGCAGCACTGCCTTGTCGTGCGCCCTCGTGCTTTGACAGTAGCACAACCCGGTCAGCAATTGCTCTGGCATGTAACGGATGATGGGTCGACATCAACAAGGTCATTCCAGTACTTTTCAGCTGGCGGATTTTTTCCAGTAACTTGATCTGGTGGCCGAAGTCGAGACTGGCCGCCGGTTCATCCATCACCAGTAATTTCGGCTGTTGTAACAGTGCTCTGGCAATCAGCACTAACTGCCGCTCGCCACCGCTAAGTGACGGATATAATCGTGCCGCGAGGTGATAGATCCCCAGATTGTCCAATAACTCCAGCGCCAATCGTCGATCTTTTGCCGATGGTGAGGAAAACAACGGCAGATGAATACTGCGTCCCATCAATACCATGTCCAAAACACTAAAGGTAAATGGACCATCATGCGCCTGTGGCACATAGGCCATCCATTTCGCCAGATCTTCACTACGCCATGCTTTTATCGCGCGTTGCTGCAACAAAATATTGCCGCCACGCAAGGGTAATCGGCCCAACAAACTGCGAATTAATGTGGTTTTGCCACAACCATTGGCGCCGAGCAGACAGCAAACTTCACCTTGTGCAATCGTAAAAGAGAGCTGTTGCAGTACCGGATGTTGTGGGTAACCCACCGCAGTGTTTTCAAATTGCACCAGTGTCACAGCCGTTCTCTCCGCATCAGCAATAACAGAAAGAACGGTGCACCGATCAGCGCCGTCAATATGCCAAGCGGCAATTCTACCGCACTGACAGTACGTGCCAGCGTGTCTGTTACCAAAAGCAAAATTGCGCCGGTTGCCATCGCCATCGGCAGTAATCGTTGATTATTGGCCCCGGTAAGCATGCGGCAAATATGCGGTATGACTAACCCGACCCAGCCGATGATGCCAGCAATAGCAACCGCACTGGCGGTGATAAGCGTGGCACTGATAATGAAAACTGCTCGCAGACGTACAACGTTAACGCCCAAGGCGCTGGCTTCTTCATCTGGCAGACTCAGCAAGTTCATGCGCCAGCGCAGCAACCATAGCGGGAGTATGCCAAGTAACGTCAGCGGTGCGGCGATTTTTAAATCGCTCAAGGTAATGCTGTTTAATCCCCCGAGCAGCCAAAAGGTGATTGACGGTAATTCGGTATAAGGGTCAGCCAGCACTTTGATCAGGGAGATCATGGCGCTGCACACGGTACCAACCGCAATGCCGATTAACACCAGTGATAACACTGGGTCTTGGCGCTGGGTAAAGCGCGCGATAACGCAGACCAGTCCGACCACCAGTAATCCGCCAGCAAATGCCAATGATTGAATCAATAACATTGATAATCCGAGCAAAATTGCCACACTGGCGCCCATTCCCGCGCCAGCCGCGACTCCCAGAATATCCGGTGATACTAACGGATTACGGAACATTCCCTGATAGGCGGTCCCGGCCGCGGCTAACCCGGCGCCAATCATTACCGCTGCCAGCATTCTTGGCATCCGGATCTGCCAGAATACAATGGATAACTGGGGATCGGCGCTCTTGTTGTCAATCAACAAGTGACCAATGTCAGCAAGATTTAACGGATATTTCCCAGACGTCAGCGCGAACACCATCGCTATTAGCAGTAATGTGCAGACAACGGCTGCAGACCAATACTTCATATTGCCGGTACCAGTATGCGATAGTCATCATCGCTCAGACTGCTGTGAAAAAACGTCTGAAAAAACTGCTGCATGTCAGTCTTAAAAGTAGGCCTCAAGCGGCTATCCAAATGCGCCTGGAGTCTTCTAAGTCCCAGTAAACGATTGACACCTGGCGGTGCATCCAACCAGCCAAAAGGGAAGCGCTGATAGCACAACACTTGTTGCTGTTTGACGGCTCGAACGCCTTGCCACTGCGGCGACTGTGTAATGTGCTGCCACGTCGTGATGTCCTGCGTGATGATCAGATCGGGTTGCCACAGTAGCAGTTGTTCCATCGATACTTGGGCAAGCCCGTTACGGCCACTGACTTCGGCGACATTGCGTAATCCCAGTAGCTCAATCGCTTCGGTGTGTAAGGAGCCAGCAAGGCCGGTTTCTAAACCTCGGGCACCGCGAGCGGCATAAAAGCGAATATTTTTACCCGTATTGGCGGCAAAATTTTTGGCATCACTCAGGATCTGCTTAGCCATACTTGCCAATTGTGCCGCGGTGGCTTCAACCCCCAGCAGGGCTCCGGTTTGTGTCAGTTGCGCTGGTGAGTCGGTCAATTGACCACTGACTAACACGTAAGGAATGCCGGTCTGAGCGACGGTTCTTTGGGCCACTGAACGAAATGTATTGGTAACGTCACCACAGTCGACAATGATATCCGGTTTTAGCGCCAATAGTTGTTCCAGCGACAGTGTACTGGCTCGCCCTGCAAGTCGACCGAGCTTGGGTAATCCACGCACTGACTGGCTAAACCAGGGAAAATCCTGCTGTAGGCTGAAACTGGAGAACCCTTGCAGGTGTTGCGGTGCCAGGGCCAGCAATAGCATATCTGCTGGTGCGCCAGCACTCAGCACCTTGCGTACGTCAGTCGGGGCGGGGATTTTACCGAAGGGCAATACCAAAGGGGTATCTGCCATCGCTAATTGCGGCCATGCTGCGAGGGTGCCACTGGCCATCAGTCCCTGTAGCAACATGCGGCGCTGCATATCCATATCTTAAAATCCTGGAAAATTCGATATATAAAAAAATATATAACGATATGCTATGGAAATCAGCGATGCTGTCAAGGTAACTGAGTGTGAGCTTGCTTGCAGATCTGAGCTTATGGCGTGACTGAGGTCAGTGCTTACCTCGGAATACTTATACGATAGAGGTGTTGCATCATGTTGGGTATTCGTCGGTTGCGTTACCTGTGTGGTTGCGGTCAAACATCGGTAGCGTTTATAAAGAAACGTAAATGTTTGATCTTGGTTAAATATTATCCGTGGTTAATATTCAATCAAGATGTTAACCTACTCATTTAATGCCCTGGATTTGTTACGGGTATAGAATTAACAACCCTCGCAGTTAGCGCGTCGGGTTTAAGCGGTTCATATCACAATGGGTTGTAGCCAAAGCATTTGTTGGCAGGATTAAGGATGACGTTATGATTCGCCAATTAGTGGCACAACTAAAAGTAATAAGCGACGGCTCGGCGCAGCTTACCAGTTTACTTATTGTTGTTGCTTATGGCGTGCTTACCGTAGCGTTGGGATTATTGTTCCAACAATCCCATTTCTTAGTACATTTGGATGCAGCAGGGGCGTTGGTTCTGGCGTTGCGCGTGGTCAAACCCAAACCGGTCCCTAACGATTTCTGGCCCATTGTTGGCGTGTCTTTGCTGAGCATCGTCGCCAGCATCACTTTTTATCATGAACCCCTACCTGCGGCTGTCATACTGGCAATCACTGTGGTCGCCCAAGGATTGCTGGGGGCTTGGCTACTACAAATGTTTAGCCAAAGCTTTCAAGGATTTTCCACCTTTGAGGGCATGGTGAAACTGCTATTTGTTGGCGCGATCCTGCCAGCGTTTATTGTCAGTCATCTCCCGGCATTGTTGCCGGTCGCCGGGGTTGATGCCTATGTACTGAAATGGTCGAGGTGGATCTGCAACCTTGGCTTATCGGCCTTATTATTTACACCGCTGTTTGTTTACGGTGTTTTTATGCCGACGGACCGGTATGCAAAGCAGGACAATTCTCTTCAGGCCGGGTTTTATTGGGCGTTGGCTTTGGTGATTTCTGTCTGGACATTTAGCCATTATCCTGTTTTTGCTCATAAACTTCCGCTACAAATCTTGTTGCTGGTGTTTGTATTAGCTCTATATGCCGTCAGCTTTTCTATCAGATTTAATAGCCTGGTGTTATGCAGTGTGGGGCTGGTAGCACTGTGGTCAATGCAGACGACGGCGATAGATGAAGGGCTGGATTCCCGCTTAAACGATTTTGTCTTGTTGGCATTTTTTATCTTTGTCGTGTTTAGCGTCAAGCTGGCCGTGTGCGTGCTGATCAATGAAAAAGTCGCGGCGTTTAATCGCAGTCGTCGTAGCCGCCAGATGTTTGAAGCATTAAGCACGGTTAATCAGAATCTTATTGGTTTTGACAGCTCCGAGCAGGAAATTTTCAGTAAAGTCTGTCGCATTATCACCGAAGATATCGGGCTGGAGCAGACCTGCATTACCGTCTTTCAACCTTATACTGGGCAACCTGAGAAACCACATACCTATGCCGTTGACTGGCGATATGTCTATCCGGAACATGATTGCACTCATGGCGGCACTGCATTTCCGCTAGAACTGGATCGGGTGTTAGATAGCAGCGGCTACAGTGCTTTGCAATACACCGGTTGCTGCAGCGGTTGCGACTGGAACTGCCATTACAACACCGTAGTGTCATTTCCTATCTATCGCTCTGGTTACATCCACGGTGTGCTCACGGTTTTCGACAGTCGCGGAGCCATTTTTGATGATGATATCCACCGGTTGTTTGAAGACCTGGTAAAAGACATCAGCTTCGCGCTGACCTCCTTAGATGACCATATCAAGCTACAACTTGGCTACGAAGCGTTTGAATATAGCCAGGAAGCGATAGTGATCACCGATCCTGAAGGTAACATCATTAACGTTAACCCGTCATTTTGTCGGATCACCGGCTTCACTGTGGATGAAGTGATGGGCAAAAATCCGCGGTTGCTGAAATCTTCAAAGCAGTCCGATGAGTTCTATCGTGACATGTGGCAATCCATACTGGATAAAGGCAGTTGGTCCGGCGAGTTCTGGAACAAACGTAAAAATGGCGAACTGTATTTGCAGCGCGGCACCATCTCTACCGTGACGGATCAACGTGGTGAAATTAAGCATCTTATTGGCGTGATGGAAGACGTGACGCGTCAGCATCAGGCCGAAGAATATGCCCGCCGACTGACTAACTTTGACACCCTGACCGGCCTGCCCAATCGCAACAGGCTCAGTGATGTGTTCTTTAAAATGAGTAATCAGGCTGAAAAAACCAGACGTTCACTGGCGGTGATGTTCATCGACTTGGATGATTTCAAACATGTGAACGACGCGATGGGGCACCAGTTTGGTGATGAGGTGCTCAAAGCCGTTGCGCTACGTCTGCAAGAGCAGGTTGATGTCGATGATGCCCTGTTTCGTTTCAGTGGCGATGAATTCCTGTTACTGACGCCTTACGACAGTGTCGCCACGATTGAGTTGGCGCAAGCGCTGATAGCCACAGTGAGCAAAACGGTGAAAGTGGGCGATAAAGTGATCAACATTGGTTGCAGTATCGGGATTGCCATTTCCCCTTCCGATGGCATCACCATTGATCATCTGGTAGGCAGTGCCGATGCGGCGATGTACCGTGCTAAAAGTGCCGGGCGTGGCACCTATGTATTTTTCTCCGCCGATATGCAAACTAATGCGCTGGAAAAACTCAATCTCAAGCATGATCTCGCATTAGCGATTAATAACAATGAGTTATGTCTGCATTTCCAGCCAAAGGTGAATATTCAGGACGACACCCTGATTGGTGCTGAAGCCTTGGTTCGTTGGTATCATCCGCAGCGGGGGGAATTGGCACCTGGGCATTTTATTCCTCTGGCCGAAGAATCTGGGCAGATTGTCATGATCGACCGTTGGGTGCTTGAGGCGGCCATCCGTCAGCTCAGTGATTGGCGGCAGCAAGGCTTTACGCCATGCCCGATTGCCATCAACCTGTCTCTGCCGATGTTTCAGCGTCCACAATTTGTTGATGAGATTATCTACCTGCTGGATCGTTATCAGGTGCCTGCGCAATGGTTAGAACTGGAGGTGACGGAACGAGTGGCGATGGGCGATCTGGACTATACCGTCAATACTTTAAGAGCGTTAAAGCACATCGGCGTCAGTATTTCGATTGATGATTTTGGTACCGGCTATTCTAGTCTTGCCTATCTGTATGATTTTCCTATCGATACATTGAAAATCGATAAAGCGTTTGTGACCGATATTCATCATAATCCGAAGAAACAAGGGATTGTTAGCGCCATTATTTCACTCAGCATCACGATGGGCTTACATACGGTCGCGGAAGGGGTGGAAACCATCGAAGAGAAGGCTTATCTGCGTAATCTGCACTGTGACTATTTCCAGGGCTACCTGTTTTCTAAGCCGGTGACAGCGGCTCAATTCCAACAGCGCTATTTCAGTTCTCAGCCACACTAAAGCCTCGCTTTCTGCTGCCACGGTTAGTGATCTCACCGTTTGAGATTGGGCGTCGCTTTATCTGAATATATTAATTGAAATGATAACTACTATCATTTACGATCGCATCAAAATTTATGAGGTGCTTATATTCAGGATACGAAATGAAGCCTATCTCTCCCATTTATCTCGCGATTATTAGTGTGTTGTATTCATTGCCGGGACTAGCTGACGACAGTGCTACCCGTCAGGATGCCAGTATGGAGCGTCTTACGGTGACCGGTCGTGCTCAGTCGCTTTATCGTAAGGACGATGGTTCCTTAGCAACCCGCACCAACACCCCGATTGAACGTACACCTCAGTCAATTCAGATCCTGCCGGAAAGTCTGATAGAAGATCAGGCGGCGCTGGAAGTGACAGATCTGTATCGTTCCATCAGTGGCGTCAGTCAGTATGCCTACTCGGCTGTCACTTTCCGCGGTTTCCATCAGGACGAAATTCTCTATGACGGTGTTCGCGGCGATCCGTTTAACGGTTTTGCCATTCCGCAACTGTTTAATATCCAGCAAGTACAGGTGCTAAAAGGCCCCAGCGGCGCGATTTATGGTGCCGGTTCCCCCGGCGGACTGATCAACTATGTCACGAAAAAGCCGGCTTATCAGCGTAACAACAACATCAAACTGGGAGTCGGTAACGACGATTTTGTCAGTGGTAGCGTGGAGTTAACCGGCCCCGTCACCGACAGTGGCGACCAGCGTTATCGCCTGGGCGTTTATCAGGATCACGAGAATCCTTACCGCTACAATACCGATCAAGGTAACCGGATTATTGATGCCGGATATGCCTTCGATATGGGCGATAGCACCACGCTGATGCTGCAACTCACTGATGTGCATCAAAACTATGGCGGTGCACGTCTACGAGGGATCCCCGCAGATAAAGATGGCAATTTTCTCGCCAGCATGCAGTGGAATAGCAATGAACAGTCTGACTATCAACAGTTAGATGCCACGGTTTATCAGGCGCGACTCGACCACGACATGAACAGTTGGCTCAGTGGTAATCTCACGGTCCGTTACTTTGAAAACACGGAGGTACAGAAATATCACGAACCCGTGAGTATGGACGATACCGATGGTGATGGTGTTGCTGACTGGACCGAACGTCAATATCGCGATCAAACCCGCGACACCCAAGCGGGTTCAGTTACCGGCAATTTGATTGCAGAGTTAGGCCAACATACCTTGCTCTTTGGCGGTGACATTTTTCGGCAAAAAGAGGGCTTCTATTATCTGCGGGCCACGGCTTCTGGTGGCGTGTTAGGTCTGAGTTATACCGACCCTCAATACGGCGTGACTGACGTCGACAGTTACCAGTTAAAGCTGAATACGGATTCAGATACGACCGCAGTGCGATACGGTTTATATCTGCAGGATCAGTGGCGGATCACTGACGCTTGGGATGTTCTGGCAGGATTACGCCTCGATGGTTTTGATGACAAAATTGTTGATAATATTCAAGAAACTCGCGACAACTACGATGATACCGGGTTGAGTTACCGCATCGGTAGTACCTATAAGATCAATGACCACTTACACCCGTATGTTACCTGGGCAACAGGGTTTGTGCCTCAGGATGCTGGCAGCCAACTCAGTAGCAAGGGCGGGCCGTTTGATCCAGAGGAAAGCCAGCTGGCAGAAGCCGGCATCCGTAGCTTCTGGTTTGATAACGCGGTAAACCTCAACTTGGCGACCTATCACATAGTGCGGGAAAACATTCTGCAGACAGACCCGGACGATACTGACAAGCTGCTGGCATTGGGTAAAGTCCGCAGCCAAGGGGTAGAGCTGGATCTGATGGGCGATCTCACCGAACACTGGGTATTGAATCTGAACTATGCCTACAACGATACCGTGGTAAAGGATGCCACTAATGGTATCAGCCGTGCCTATGGCAACCGCTTTGCCAATGCCCCCAGACATCAATTGGGCTTATGGACACGTTATGATATTGCCGCGATTGATTCAGCAATTGCGTTTGGGGCTGATTACGTCAGTGAACAGTTTGATCAGGAAGGTGGGCGGATTAAACCCTACACGGTATTTGACGCTTCCTGGCAAACGCATTGGCGGCAATGGCAATTCCAGCTCAACATCAAAAACCTGTTTGATAAAGCCTACGCGGTAAGTGGTTTGATTAACCGGACCGGTCTGTTCCCCGGTGAACACCGCCGGGTCTATGCCTCTGTTACCTACCATTTCTAAGTCTGCATAGAGTAAACGCCGATGTGTAGACATCGGCTTTTACCTGTTGGCGCTTAATGGCCATGATTGCCCAGTGGATGGCCATGACTGTCATATGCCGCATGTTCACTGTGTTCAACAAACCCCTGATTGATCATTTTTGCCAGAAATGGGTCTTGTTCGTTGTCACCCACGTCTGCGAAATCAGTGCGTTGATAGCGCTGCCATTGCTGCAGTTGTTGTTTCACGGTGTCATTGGTGAGCAGTTGCTGTGCTTGCCAGCGGCTGACTTTGCCCCCGACCTCGGTTTCCAGCACTAAAGGCAGACCTAAAGTGGTACTCCATAACAACTGATAATGTACCTGCTGATATTCACCTTCGTAGGCTTCGGCAGTGGCACAGCTCGATTGGGGCACCTTGGTCAGCACCTGTCGCAGATGTTCTGAAGTAAAGCTCTCGATCTCGGCCTGAGATACCTGTACACCCAGCGTGCGTAAATCGCCAGCGTAGTAATCAATTCGACGTTTGGCTTCACCAAATACTCGGCTGAATTGCGGATGTTTTGGATTGTCAAAGCGCCACCATTCGGCGATTTGGTTTTGTGGATTGTAAAAAGCCGTTTGCGCTTGCTGGCGCAGCAACAGTAAGGTTCCCTGCTTGTCGCCACTGAGTTGGTAACTGACGCCCCAAGCGTCCGTTGGGCGGTTACTGGGACAGAACTCAGTCGCACTGACGATGGCGGGAAACAGAAACAGCAGTATTGGCAGAATTTTCATTGAATAACTCCAATCAAAAGGAACAGCTACGTGAGGTAGCTGTTCCTGCAAGGGCAGGGCATTAGTTTTGTGCGGCTTCTGCACGACCCACCAGATTGGCGGCATAGTTCATCACATGGAATAACATGTTCTGTTCCACTGAACCGGTGACCAGTTGCGCGCCTGGCCCTTTGGCATAGACGGCGACATCTTCACCCGCATGAGTTTCACTGCCCAGTGGCACCGTGGCTTCCTGACGGTAATCAACGTCGGTCACTGCATACAGGTTCAGATCGGGGCGGTTGCTGTCAGTATTGACCGCGGCGCTACCGAAGCCAAAGCCAGGACCATTGGCGTAACCTAAGGTGGTGTATGGCATGCCGTTGCTGTCGGTACTGTAGGTTGTCGCGGCAGCACCACTCGCATCGACACCGCGTACCAGACCGAGAATCGGATTACCACGCACGGGATATCCGGCAATGGTGAACACATGGCTGTGGTCTGCAGTCACCAGGATCAGCGTGTCTTTGTCGGCTTTTTCGATGGCAACGCGCACCGCGTCAGACAATGCCACCGTGTCTTCCAGCGCCCGCGCAGCGTTACCCGCATGGTGCGCATGGTCGATACGGCCGCCTTCCACCATCAGAAAATAGCCGCTGTCGTTTTGCTTCAGCATATCCAGTGCGCGGCTGGTCATTTCGGCCAGCGATGGCTCACCGGCACCATCACCGTTGACCCGGTCTGCTTCATACTGCATATGGCTGTTTTCAAACAGACCGAGCAAATGTTTAACACTGCTGGTATCGACACTCATAAACTGGGCACGATTCCACACATAAGCGCCGTCACTGTATTTGCTGGTCCACTCTGTGGTGAGATCCCGACCATCATTGCGACGACCGGCCCGACCATATTCAGGATCAGTTTCGGTATTCGGCATAAAGTAGGTACGGCCGCCACCCATCGCGACTTCCGGACCATCACCATAAGGGAAATCAATCAGTTGTGAGGCGATATCTTTACAGCCGGCATCCAGCGCCGCTTGCGGCATATCGCTGTCAGCTTCCCAGTTACGCTCGACTGAATGGGCGTAGGTCGCTGCCGGTGTCGCATGGGTCAGGCGTGCGGTAGAAATGATCCCGGTACTCATGCCGGCAATTTCTGCTAGCTCCAGGGCGGTCATCACCTCATGGCCAGTGCTGGTACTGCACTGATCACGCACTGCGGCATCCGATACTGAAATAATGCCATCTTTGGTTTTGACACCGGTGACAATCGCCGTCATGGTTGGCGCGGAATCCGGTGTCTGCTGGTTGGCAGAGTAGGTTTTCACCAGTCCGGAATAGGGAAAGGTTTCAAAGCTGAGGCGGTTTTCTTCACCGCTTTCGCCTTGCTGCTGGCCCTGATAGATACGGGCGGCGGTGAGCGTAGAAATTCCCATACCATCGCCCACAAATAGGATGATGTTTTTAGCTTTGCCAGCCGAGTCACTGATGCTGTTGCCGCTGGCTTTAGTGACTGCATCCTGCCCCGCCATAAACCACTCGTTGGCGGCGGTATAATCACGACCATCAGTACCATCTTGTCCATTACTGCCATCGGCGCCGGTAGCACCTGTTGCTCCAGTTGCCCCTTTTTCACCATCGCTGCCACAACCCGCTAATGTCAGTGCAGACAGGGTCATCATGGCCAGTACAATTGCTTTCAATTTCATTTTTGCATCCCTCAAATCAGTACTTGCTGCCACCCAGAGCGCCCGCCTGGTTCATGACATGGAAAATGACGTTCTGTTCAACGTTGCCCTGGAATAGCCAGGCGCCCGGACCGGTGGCGTAAATGGCCACATCTTCCGCGGCGTGGGTTTCGCTGCTCAGCGGCACTTGTGCTTGCTGCATAAATTCCACGTCCGTGGTATCTACGGCGGTGAGGTCTTCACGCGCGCCTTGTTTGGCCCCCGGACCATTGGCATAACCGAGCGTGGTATAAGGCAGACCGTCAGCCGCCAGCGAAGGCGCAGTGCTGATGGTTTCATCATTCGGCTCATGCACCAGTCCGAGAATAGGATTGCCGCGGGCCGGATAACCGGCAATGGTAAAGGTGTGGCTGTGGTCAGCCGAGACAATAATCAGGGTGTTCTGTAAATCGACTTTATCCATTGCCGCCTGCACAGCATCAGACAACGCAACCGTATCTTCCAGGGCGCGAGCAGCATTGCCAGCGTGGTGGGCGTGGTCAATACGGCCACCTTCTACCATCAGGAAATAGCCCTTGTCGTTTTTCGCCAAAATATCGATGGCTTTGCTGGTCATTTCGGCCAATGACGGTTCGCCAGCCACATCGTCGGCACGATCCGCTTCATACTGCATATGAGAAGCTTCAAACAATCCAAGCAGATGGTCCGTGGTACTGGTATCAACCGCATCAAACGCTTCTTTATTCCAGACATAGACCGCATTAGAGAATTTTTCACTCCAGGCGGCAGTCAGATCGTTACCATCGGCGCGGCGACCTTTGGCGCCTTCGCCATCGGTCACTGTATTAGGCAGAAAATAACTGCGGCCGCCACCCAGTGCGACTTCCAGACCGTCTCCCGGTGCATCCATCACCAGTTGGTAAGCGATGTCGTGACAGCCATTGGCGACAGCTTCTTTGGTCAGATTGGTATCGGCCTCCCAGTCACGCTCTGGTGTATGCGCATAAGTAGCGGCCGGGGTGGCGTGAGTGATACGGGCGGTGGAGATAACGCCGGTGGATTTGCCCAGATCTTCTGCTAATTCCAGTGCCGTTTTCAGTTCATTACCTTTGCTGGAAAGGCAGTTACCGCGAATAGAGTCTGATGAAACCGACAGCATGCCATCTTCGGTTTTTACGCCGGTGATCATCGCAGTCATGGTCGGCGCTGAATCCGGCGTTTGCTGATTCACGGAATAAGTTTTTGAGAGTGCACTGTATGGAAAGGTCTCAAAGCTCAGGCGATTTTCTTCACCGGTATGCCCTGCCATTTGCCCTTGATAGATGCGGGCAGCAGTCAGCGTGGAAACTCCCATACCGTCACCGACAAAGAAAATAATGTTTTTGGCGGTGCCTGTGTTACGAACTTCGGCAACCTTGGCGGCTACTGCGTCAGCGCCTGCGGTGAACCAACTGCTTTGTGTCTGAGAAGTCGGCAAAACGGTGGCATTTGCGGTGTGGCAAATAAACGCACTTGCCATCGCTGCAGCCAACACGGTCAGAACCTGTGGTCGGGTTTTCATTGCTATCCTCGCGTGATTTCCTGTAGTGATTTTGTGCCGGCAATCTGTCCGGTCAGCACCGATTTTGGAAGATTTAGATGACACTAATGTTTCTTAACTGTTAAATATTTTGGTGGGATGATACCTGGCACTTATGCAGATAGATGAAAAAGGCAGGGTGAACTTTAGCGAATGTGTAAAATTGGTAGAAATCACCACTGTGTTAACGTTGTTAGCTGCAGAAATTTGCTGCAATCAACCATAAATTTACTATATTGTTTATCTGTAAATATAAGTGAAATCAATGGCTGTAGACGATATTTGCTACATTTTAGAATTCATTGTTCTCAAAAACGTACTTTCTTTGATTGCACCAGAATGTTACAAACGTGTTCAATAATTTTGCCACTACCGCGGATGCCAGATTTATTCTGACGCTATCTTTTTATGCAAAGTGGTGACTAAAATGGCACTTCTAGTGCAATTTTAATCATTATAATAACGGTGTTTTCATGGAAACTATACAAACTCCCAAGCAGGGACATTCCTTGCTCGAGGATATTTCTGCCATTTTTATCGGCAGCTGTTTTGTATCGCTGGGCGTGTTTTTTCTACGTCAGGCCGGTTTACTTACAGGTGGTACTGCGGGGTTATCCCTGTTATTAACCCACCTGTCACCACTGACATTTGGACAGTGGTTTGTGTTACTCAACGTGCCGTTTTTCTGGTTGGCATGGAGCCGGATGGGTAAAGCTTTTACCATCAAGACTTTTGTCTCCATCGTCGTTGTGTCGGTCATGAGTGATCACATGGAGATGGTACTTGGCTTCTCCAAAGTGAACGTGTTCTATTCATCAGTTATTGGTGGATTGTTGTTGGGCGCAGGCATGTTGATTATGTTCAGACATAAATCAAGCCTTGGTGGTTTCAATATCTTAGCCTTGTATTTGCAGGATAAATTCAATATCCGCGCGGGCAAATTTCAGATGGTATTGGATTCTTCAATCGTGATTGCCTCGTTCTTTATCATCAGCCCATGGCTGCTGGCACTGTCGGTATTCGGTGCCGTTGTGACAAATTTTGTTCTCGCTGTTAACCATAAACCTGGTCGTTACAGCGGACTCTGAACCCTGAGTTTCTCAATCTTTGAGAAGTTCATTCCGGCCCTTCATTTGAAGGGCCTTTTTTATGCCTGAATAGAATTCAACGCTATATCGATATAAAAACTTACCCTAACGAACCCATAAATTTGATCTTGCGCACACTTTTTAACGAGAGGATGATGTGTGTGGTAAGAGAATTTTAATCTATTCATCTATTAAACAATGAATCACTGAATTAAAAATCTGTTTTTGGTGATATTAAATAGTGGAGTATATCGTTATGGGGCAAAGCATTGCGTATTTCATTGCAGATACTCTTAGCAAAGCGGGTGTTAAACGGATGTGGGGCGTCACCGGTGACTCTCTGAATGGTATCAGCGACAGCCTACGAAAAATCGGTACTATCGAGTGGCTGGGGACTCGGCATGAAGAAACCGCGGCATTTGCTGCGGGCGCCGAGGCCAGTATCTCCGGGGAATTGTCAGTGTGTGCGGGCTCCTGTGGTCCCGGCAATATGCACTTGATCAACGGCTTGTTTGACTGTCACCGCAACCGCGTGCCGGTATTGGCGATAGCTGCTCATATTCCATCGGCTGAAATCGGCACTAACTATTTTCAGGAAACCCATCCTCAGGAATTATTTAAAGAATGTAGTGTGTTCTGTGAATTAGTCTCCAATCCAGAGCAGATGCCATACATTCTTGAGACTGCTATGCGTCAGGCCATATTGCATCGTGACGTGGCGGTGATCGTGCTGCCGGGCGATGTCGCTTTGAAGCCGATGCCGGAAGGTGTCAATCCCAAATGGAGTCTGCCAAAGCCGGCCACCTATACACCTGCCGTAGCAGACATTGAAACGCTGGCGCAGAAGCTGAATAGCAGCAATAACATCACACTGCTGTGCGGTGCCGGTTGTGCCGAAGCGCACGATGAAGTGGTGGCGCTGGCAGCCAAACTGCAGGCACCTATTGTTCACGCGCTGCGCGGCAAAGAATATCTGGAATATGACAATCCTTACGATGTCGGCATGACCGGTCTGATTGGTTTTGCCTCCGGTTATCACGCGATGCGGCAGGCGGATACGGTGCTGTTGTTAGGCACCAGTTTCCCTTATCGGGCGTTCTATCCGGAAAAAGCCACCATTCTGCAGGTGGACAACAATCCTGCGTCACTCGGTCGTCATTGCCAGATTGATTTTGGCGTCCTGGGAGATGTCAAAAACACATTGAAAGAATTGGTGCCATTGATTGACGAAGGCCGCTCGCGTAGCCATCTGGATCAGTGCCTGAAAAACTACCATGACGCGCGTAAAGATCTGGATGATCTGGCCAATGGGAAAACTTCTCACAACCTGATCCACCCACAATATCTGGCACGGTTGATCAGTGAAACCGCCGCCGAAGATGCGGTATTTACCGCCGATGTTGGTACCCCGACAGTCTGGGCTGCGCGGTATTTGCAGATGAACGGTAAGCGGCGCCTGATTGGTTCGTTTAACCATGGCTCTATGGCAAATGCTTTATCACAGGCGATGGGGGCTCAGGCGGAAAATCGCCAGCGGCAAGTGGTCGCCATGTGCGGTGACGGTGGTTTCTCAATGCTGATGGGCGACCTGTTATCTCTGCGCCAGCTTAAACTGCCGATCAAAGTGGTGGTGTTCAATAACCGTTCTCTGGGCTTTGTGGCGATGGAAATGAAGGCCGGTGGTTATCTGTCACACGATACCGATCTGCAAAACCCAAGTTTTGCCGCCATTGCGGAAGCGTGTGGTGTGCGCGGCATTCATGTGACCGATCCGCAAGCCTTGCCACAGGCGCTGCGGGATGCGTTTGATGATGAAGGCCCGGTAGTGGTCGAAGTAGATACCGCCAAGCAGGAACTGGCAATGCCACCACAAATCAAGTTTGAACACGCCAAGGGCTTTAGCCTGTATATGATGAAAGCCATCATCAACGGCCGTGGCGATGAAATTGTTGAATTGAGTAAGACCAACTGGTTCCGTTAGGCGCTTTTTGCCTGTCCCACTCAGTTAACGACAACGTAGATAATCCGGTGACCTCACCGGATTATTTTTTGGTTCGCGATTGCTCAATTCTGCTGGCATGCTTGGCCTAATGCCTCTATCCAATCATCGCAGCTCATTGAGCCCCCTTGCACTCCTAGTCACCGGTGCTTGCTGTGGTGATAGTCCTTAACGCTTAGTACCCAATGGCTTCAATTGATGGGACTAATCGCTAACTTCATTTCTGCATGCAAATCTGGTTACACTGCTGCACACATTTACCGCCTGGATCAGGGAGTTCTAGATGTTCAACGCATTGATAATCAATAAAGATGAACAAGGTTACCGCTGTGAATTACAGCAGTTGTCAGCCGAGCAATTGCCACCCGAAAACGTGTTGGTTCAAGTGGCTTACAGTACGCTCAATTACAAGGACGGACTGGCGATCACCGGCAAAGGGCCGGTGGTGCGTAAATTCCCGTTAGTGCCGGGGATCGATCTCGCGGGCACCGTGATTGAAAGCGCTCATCCAGATTATCAGGCCGGTGACAAAGTGCTGCTGAACGGCTGGGGCGTCGGTGAAAATTACTGGGGAGGCCTGGCACAGTTTGCCCGCCTTAATGGCGACTGGCTGATCCCGCTGCCGGATGCTTTCTCGGCACGAGATGCCATGGCGATTGGTACTGCCGGATACACTGCCATGCTGTGCATCATGGCATTGGAAAAACAAGGGTTGACCCCCGAAAAAGGCGAAGTGCTGGTGACTGGTGCTAACGGTGGTGTCGGTACTTTTGCCATTGCCTTGCTCGCTGCCAAAGGTTATCTGGTGGTCGCAGCTACCGGGCGTCCTGAACTGGCGGATTCGCTGAAAGCCTTAGGTGCCAGCGCCATCATTGATCGCAGCGAACTGAGCCAACCGGGGAAACCTTTAGCCAAGGAGCGCTGGGCGGCGGTGGTGGACTCGGTCGGGAGTCATACGCTGGCCAATGCCTGCGCCGCCACCAAAGCAGATGGTGCCGTGGCTGCCTGTGGTCTGGCTCAGGGCATGGATTTTCCGGCAACGGTCGCGCCGTTTATTTTGCGCGGTGTCAGTCTGCTGGGCATTAACAGCGTTACCCGCCCTAAGGCCGAACGCATTGCCGCCTGGCAGCAGTTAGCCCAATGGCTGCCGAGAACCATGTTCGATCACAACACCCGTGAAATCGGCCTGCGCGAAGCCATTGCCACCGCCAGTGATTTGTTGGCCGGAAAAGTTCAGGGGCGGGTGCTGGTGGACGTCAATCGTTAAGCGTGTGCGGTTGTTTGTCATTTATGATACATTAGAAAAAATTTATAGAAGGCGACCATGGTCGCCGCTATGGTTGCAGTGACTGTTACAAAAACCAAGGAAGCAGTATGTGGGATGATGTCTACAGTGCCGAGCAGTATGTGTACGGCAGTGAACCCAACGAATTTTTGCTGGCACACAGCAGTGATCTGCCTCAGGGGCGGGTGTTATGTATCGGTGATGGCGAAGGCCGTAACTCAGTCTATCTGGCACGACAGGGCTATCAGGTAACCGCCGTCGATCTGTCCGCCGTCGGCATTGCCAAAGCGAAGAAACTGGCGGCGCGATATGGGGTCAGCGTTGACTATATTCAGGCCGATCTGGCGCAGTTCAGCTTTGGTGAAAATCAGTGGGACGCTATCGTCTCTATTTTTTGTCACCTGCCAGCACCGCTGCGTAAACGCGTGCATCAACAAGTGATTGATGGATTGAAACCGGGCGGCGTATTCCTGCTAGAAGGTTATACCCCAAGACAGTTACAGTTCGGCACTGGCGGCCCCAAAGCGGTGGAGATGCTGCTGGATAAAGATGAAGTCGCTAGCGAATTAGCGGCGCTGAATATGTTGCATCTGCAAGCGTTGGATCGGCAAGTGATTGAAGGTGTTAAACACACCGGCACTGGCGCGGTGTTGCAGTTGTTAGCACAAAAGTGAGTGTTGTGAGCTTGCGTGCTCACACTACGGCTAAATAGGCTGCGCCTATGCAAACTGCGTTTGCAGAATGTCGTGGAACTACTCGTTCCACACCAGAGGACAAGGGGACTGGACGGCCTCGAATGACATCCATGTCTAACGGCCAGCTCGCCATCTATGGCTCGCGCTCATAAGCACACTCATCACCGATGAGTATTCGGCCTTACAACCCCATGCTGCCCCACGTCGCGAAACGCTACGGGCTTATGGTTTGCCATTTTCGCAAATCGCACCGATTCGCCATCCATGGCTCAGCGTTGCTTCTCGATATCTGTCGGGCAGGAAGCCCAAATGCCGTGAAGGACATGGATGTCCGAGAACGGCCATGCCTTAATTGCTCAATGGCAGCCCAACGCACCTGTGCAGCGCCAAGGGGAATTGGTATTGCCTATTAATTCAGTGCGTTAGCTTGAATTAAATTGGTGGCTGTCCTCATTTTTCGATGGCTGTCGTCACTTTTAAAAACATGTAAAATGCTCGGCTTATACGGCGTTGCGTGGCACGTTTGCCCCTGATTTGGGCTTCAACAACCAGGTTTCAACCATGAAAAATCTCTCGAAAGTACAACAAAAACAACAAACGATTGTGCAGACCGTTGCGGATGCTCTTGAAGCCCAAGCCCGTGCGGAAATTCCCGGCATGGTGCAATGTTGGTTTGCCGTTGAGTACCAGCTATTTCCCGGTTCATTACTGTTGTATTTTCAGTTTGAGAATGAACCAGCGTTAGCGGCGGCCGCGCCAGAGCTGTTGAAGTGGCAAAAGCGGTTAAGCACAGCGATGCTGAAAAAAGGGGTGGTGCTTAAGGATATGCGGAAGAATTTGATGTTTACCTTGGCAGGCCCAGAGGATTAGGCCGTTTGATGGCGCGAAACGGTTTCGCGCTTTTGATTGACGCAAACTGCGTTTGCGAATGCTGAATGGCTTGCAGCCATTGCAACCTGCGGTTGCTAAAGTCGTGGAACTACTCGTTCCACACCAGAGGATAAGGGGGCTAGACGGCTTCGCCCCCTTATCAAACCCCCTGCCTCCCCACGTCGCGAAACGCTACGGGCTTATGGTTTGCCATCTTCGCAAATCGCACCGATTCGCCATCCATGGCTCAGCGTTGCTTCTCGGCATCCATGCCTCGATTGCTCATTGGCTGCCCAACGCTCCTTCGCCGCGCCAAGGGGAACTGGCGTTATCTGGTATCTAGAGAATTAATAAAATCATTGTATTAGATTGTAGTTGCGTTTAGTTTACCACTAATAATTATAATTCACGCTTAGCGAAAAAGGGAGTTTTAATGTCTCAGTGGGATGATAAGTTTGCAGAGCATGCAATACATACTAACATCAACAATCTTAACGAAAGATTGAATAATAATGCACTTATAACTGAAGATTTAAATATTATTGATATTTTGGATAAGATAAAACAAGCCATATCTTATTCAGAAGTATGTCTAAATAATATAATTCCAGCATTGGTTAATTTCGCAAATCTAGATAAAGCAAATGAATATCTAAACATCATTAGTAATGAATTAAATCATTATATTTCCAATAAAAATATTGCGCACTTAAATAATACGCAAAGTCATGTAACTAACTATATTTCTCAAATTAATGCGCTGCCAGTTTCTAAGGAAAAGATATCTAAAGAGTCTTTTACTAATTCACTAGTTGAATTCAAGAAATTAGCTGAAAATTCGTTAATTGATTTAAGGAATAAAAAAGATGAATTGTCTAATTCTATATCTGAGTTAAAATCGGAATCAGGAAAACAATTAAGTAGAATTAAAAATCTTGAATCTGATATAAGTAAAAACAACGATATAAACAATATCTCACTAGATAAACTTAATAATGAAATAGAAGCTATTAAATCGAATTTTTTAAATGATATGAATTCTGAATTAAAAATTTTTGAGCAAAACTACAACAATTACTCTAAACATTTTGAAAATCAACTTACAGATGCATTAGAAACTAACAAATTAAAAATTGATGCTATCATATCTGAAAATAATGAAAAATATTCAAAGCAATTGGAAGGACAGAAAAGTCAGGCTAAAGAAGTTTTAGATAAATTGCTGGAAAATAAAAAAGATGCATCAAATTTGTTACAGATAATTGGTAATATTGGAATCACAGGAAATTATCAAAATATAGCAAACTCAAATAAAGTCGCCGCTGATCGTTGGAGAAAAATAGCACTGAGCTTGATGATTATTATGGTTGCTATAATATTTCTAACAATTTTTATAACAGCAACTAACGGGTTTGATTGGAAGTTGGCTTTGTTTCGCGTAGGTGCTGCTTTCATACTAAATAGCTGTTCCGAAGTGTAGATCACCTGCGAAGGGAACTCAGTGTGAAATGAGCGATCAGATAAGTCGCCAA
>NZ_JARFTS010000002.1:0-283427 GCF_029167175.1 Shewanella sp. A32 | reverse complement strand
GCTAGCGGAAAGAGTCAATGGCATACTGAAGCAAGAGTTTTTCCTGTATCGATGTAAAACGCTGGAAGAGCTGAAGAGACTTGTTCGAGAATCGATAGCGATATATAACGAAATGAGACCGCACCTGAGTTTAGATATGGCAACACCCAATCAGGTGCACAATAGAAAAGGCCAGCTACGGGAGCTGGCCTAAAAACTGTCAACCTATCTTAGGACGGGACACTGATTAGCGACGCAGACCCAGTTTCTGGATCAGAGCAGCATAACGCTCTGCATCTTTCTTCTGCAGGTAGCTCAGCAGCTTACGGCGAGAGCTAACCATACGCAACAGACCACGGCGAGAGTGGTGATCTTTAGCATGTTCTTTGAAGTGATCCTGCAGATGGTTAATCTGGGCAGTCAGCAGGGCAACCTGAACTTCTGGTGAACCAGTATCGTTTTCGCCACGGCCAAATTCAGCCAGGATTTCAGCTTTCTTTTCAGTACTTAGTGACATGAGTCTCTCCAAATATTTAATCAAATTACCTTAGCCGATCACTAACTCAGCCAAGGGCGCAGAATAATAACCTGTTAGCCCTAGCAGCGCAAGCTCAGTCGATAGAGTTTTCGTGCATGACCATCAACCGCTTAGGTGCCAATAAACCATCATCATTCATGATGCCTACACCAATGAAACGATGCGCCTCTCCCAGCGTAATCCGCACTAACTCTCCAGGTTTCAGGCCATTGGCTCGCACGGGATTACCATTGAGCAAATATGCCCCCAACGCTTCCGGGACATTACATTCTTCCAGGTCAGCTACGGCTGCATCTGCGGGTAACAACAATGGATCTAATAACTGGGACGGCACAATATTCTGCGCGATGGCATCATCTAACAGCTGTTGCAGTTGTTCCAACGTCACCATGCGTTCAGTAGGGTAACGGCCGACCTGCAGCCGCCGCAGCATAATCACATGCGCGCCACAACCGAGCATTTCGCCCAAGTCGTCAATAATGGTCCGGATATATGTGCCTTTGGAACAATGAATTTCCAGCGTCAGTTCATCGTCATTCAGCGCTATGAACGTTAGTTCATAAACAGTGATGGGACGGGCTTCTCTGGGAACCTCTTTGCCCTCGCGGGCATACTTATATAGCGGTTGCCCTTGATACTTAAGTGCCGAAAACATTGAAGGCACCTGCATGGTATCGCCGCGAAAGTGATCCAGCGCCGCGTCCAACTGCACTGCACTGAAAGCCAATGGTCGCTGACTGACCACTTCACCATCGGCATCACTGGTATCAGTACGAACGCCGAGTTTAGCGGTCACCAGATAGCGTTTATCCGCATCCAGAAGATGCTGAGAAAACTTGGTCGCCTCTCCCAAACAGATCGGCAACATCCCGGTAGCCAGTGGATCCAGTGCTCCAGTGTGCCCGGCCTTAACGGCGTTATAAATCCGCTTCACTCTCTGTAAGGCGTGGTTGGAGCTCATGCCGGTGGGTTTATCCAGCAACACAACGCCATCCACGAAACGGCCCTTAGGTCGTTTTGCCATCAGTTGTTTTCCTCGTCCGCTGGCGCTTCATCATCATGGTCAAATTGCTCGTGCTTTGCCTTGTCGCTGTTAATCACCTGAGTAACCAGGTTGGACATCCGCATACCTTCAACCAGTGATTTGTCATACACGAAACGTAACTCCGGCATCACCCGCAACTGCATTCTGCCGGCCACCAGGGTACGGACATAAGGTGCCGCCTTGGTCAGCGCCGCCATTTTTTCCTGGATACGTTCAGGGTCTTCCTCAAACAAGGTGACATATACCTTAGCGAAACTGAGATCGCGTGACACGTCGACATCATTGACAGTCACCATGCCTATCCGAGGATCTTTCATGTCGCGTTGCAACACAAACGCCAGTTCCTGTTGCAGCTGCTGTGCTATGCGTCGGGTACGGCTGAATTCTCTTGCCATTGTAATATTCCCCCAAAATCAATAAAGGCGGCCGAAGCCGCCCTTTTCGTCGCAGTCACCGTTACAGAGTTCGGGCTACTTCGACAGTTTCGAACACTTCGATCTGGTCGCCTACGCGAACATCATTATAGTTCTTCACCCCGATACCACATTCAGTACCTGAGCGAACTTCAGCGACGTCGTCTTTAAAGCGACGCAATGACTCCAGTTCACCTTCGTAAATCACTACGTTGTCACGCAGCACACGGATAGGCGCACTGCGCTTCACCAGACCTTCTGTCACCATACAACCCGCGATAGCGCCGAGTTTAGGAGACTTGAACACATCGCGAACTTCCGCCATACCGATGATCTGCTGCTTGAACTCAGGAGCCAGCATACCACTCATCGCGGCTTTCACTTCGTCGATCAGGTCGTAGATCACGCTATAGTAGCGCAGATCAACACTTTCGCTTTCGATGGTCTTACGTGCCTGAGAATCGGCACGGACGTTGAAGCCCACCATAATCGCGTTAGACGCAGCAGCCAAAGTCGCATCAGTTTCGGTCAGGGCACCCACACCGCTAGCGATGATGTTCACTTTCACTTCATCGGTAGACAGTTTGGTCAAAGAGTCAGAAATCGCTTCCAGAGAACCTTGAACGTCCGCCTTCAGTACGATATTCAGTTCCTGAACTTCGCCTTCAGTCATGTTGGCGAACATGTTTTCCAGTTTCGCCTTCTGCTGACGCGCCAGTTTCACTTCACGGAATTTACCCTGACGATACAGCGCCACTTCGCGAGCCTTACGCTCATCTTTAACAACAGTTGCTTCGTCACCTGCAGATGGCACACCTGACAGCCCGAGAATTTCTACCGGGATAGATGGGCCAGCTTCAGTGATACTATTACCGTCTTCATCTTTCATGGCGCGAACTTTACCGTATTCCAGACCACAGAGTACGATATCGCCTTGATGCAGCGTACCTTCCTGAACCAATACCGTCGCGACAGGACCGCGGCCCTTATCCAGTTTGGATTCGATAACCACACCAGCGGCCATACCGTCTCTGACAGCGGTCAGTTCCAGAACTTCAGCTTCCAGCAGAATGGTTTCCAGCAACTCTTCAACACCTTGTCCGGTCTTGGCAGACACGTAAACAAACATGTTTTCGCCGCCCCATTCTTCGGACATTACGCCATACTGCGACAATTCGCTCTTCACGCGTTCCACATCGGCTTCAGGCTTATCAATCTTGTTGACTGCCACAATCAGTGGTACACCACCGGCTTTAGCATGCTGAATAGCTTCAATGGTCTGAGGCATCACGCCGTCATCTGCAGCAACAACCAGGATCACAATATCAGTAGCCTGAGCACCACGAGCACGCATTGCGGTAAAGGCGGCGTGTCCGGGAGTATCCAGGAAAGTGATCATGCCGTTGTCAGTCTGCACATGGTAAGCACCGATGTGCTGGGTAATACCACCGGCTTCGCCCGCTGCCACTTTGGTGCGGCGGATGTAGTCCAGCAAAGAAGTTTTACCATGGTCAACGTGGCCCATGATGGTCACAACCGGGGCACGAGGCTCAACTTTAACATCTTCGCCATCGCGATCAGCCAGCACTTCATGTTCCAGTTCGTTTTCACGCACCAGGATAACTTTATGGCCCATCTCTTCAGCAACCAGTTGAGCAGTTTCCTGATCGAGTACCTGGTTAATGGTCACCATAGAGCCCATCTTCATCATCATTTTGATGATTTCAGCGGCTTTCACTGCCATGCGCTGAGCCAGATCGGCAACCGTAATGGTTTCACCAATACGTACGTCACGGTTAACCGCAACCACTGGCTTATTAAAGCCATGCTTCATAGACTGTGGCGCTTTTGAACGCAATACACGTTCTTTGCCACCATCCCGGCTTAGGCGTTCTTCTTTTGAACGTTTCTTGCCAGAGTGCTTATGACGGTTGCGACGACCAGAACGTTCTTCGTCCATATCACTGGTATCTTCTGCGGCACGGGCCACTTTAGAGGTGGTGATATGATGATCGTTACGAGTCTCGGCTTCCACACGCTGGCGTTCTTCGTCGGCCCAACGCTTTTCATTCTCTTCAGCCAAACGACGCGCTTCTGCAGCCGCTTTCGCAGCTTCTTCATCCGCTTTACGACGCACGGCTGCGTCCTGAACCGCTTTCAATCGAGCAGCTTCCACGCGCGCAGCTTCTGCCGCAGCCGCCTCTTCCGGCGTTAATTCTTTCTTAGCCTTAGCAACGTCGTCTTTGTCAGCTTCGACAACAGCGGCTTCCGCCTTTGCTTTTGCAGCGGCTTCAGCTTTTGCCTTCGCTTTTGCCTTGGCTTCAGCGTCTGCTTGGGCAGCTTTAGCTTTCGCCTCGGCTTCGGCCTTCGCTTTCTCTGCCGCTTCGGCTTCAGCTTTTGCCTTAGCTTCGGCTTCCGCTTCAGCCTGACGAGCTAATTCGGCTGGATCACGTTTCACGAAAGTGCGTTTTTTACGCACTTCAACTTTCACATCTTTAGACTGGCCACCGGTGCCGGAAACACTCAATGTAGACACAGTTTTACGCTGCAGAGTCATACGCGCAGGAGCCCCTTCCAGGCCATGTTGCTGTTTCAAATATTCCAGCAATTGATGTTTTTCCGATTCGGTCACGCGATCATTGCGCTTTTTTTTCATACCGGCTTTGGAAAATTGTTCGATCAGTCGATCAACATCTTTTCCGACTTCCGTGGCCAGCTTTTCTACAGTAGTTTCTGCCATCAGTTACTTCCCCCTGTTGATCGACTTACTCTTCATCGCCAAACCAACAGATGTTGCGGGCCGCCATGATAAGCTCACCTGCTTTCTCTTCTGTCATTTGCTCAATTTCGATCAAATCATCTACGCCTTGTTCGGCTAAATCTTCAAGAGTCACAATGCCTTTGCTGGCAAGAATAAATGCGGTATGACGATCCATACCGGACAATTCCAGTAACTCTTCACTCGGTTGTGCGCCATCCAGAGCTTCCTCAGAAGCCAGCGCCCGGGTAGACAAAGCCGCTTTGGCGCGTTCTCTCAGCGCATTGACAATATCTTCATCAAACCCTTCAATGGATAACAATTCGGAAGTCGGTACATAGGCGACCTCTTCCAGCGTTGCAAATCCTTCATCAGCCAGTACTTGGGCAAAATCTTCGTCCACGTGTAACGCATTCATGAACAAGTGTGTCACCTTGGCACTTTCAGCCTGATGTTTAGCGTGCATCTCTGCAACAGTCATAACGTTGAGCTCCCAGCCAGTCAGCTGAGTGGCCAGACGCACGTTTTGACCGTTACGACCGATGGCTTGTGCCAGGCTATCTGCTTCAACAGCAATATCCATTGCATGTTTATCTTCATCAACAATGATGGAAGACACATCGGCGGGTGCCATAGCGTTGATAACAAATTGTGCTGGATTATCGTCCCACAGCACGATATCAATACGCTCACCACCTAATTCATTGGTCACGGCCTGCACACGAGCGCCACGCATCCCAACGCAAGCGCCGATAGGATCGATACGGCGGTCGTTAGATTTAACCGCAATCTTGGCACGTGAACCTGGGTCACGTGCGGCGCCCATCACTTCGATCATTTCGTCTGCAATTTCAGGAACTTCGACGCGGAAAAGCTCGATCAACATTTCCGGCTTAGAACGCGTCAAAAATAGCTGAGCACCTCGTGCCTCTGGACGCACAGCATACAGCAACGAACGCACACGATCGCCTGGACGGAAGGTTTCTCGTGGGATCAAATCTTCTTTATATAATACGCCATCGGCATTGCTACCCAAATCGACAATCACGCTGTCGCGGTTGGATTTTTTCACCACGCCGGTCACCAGTTCGCCCTCTTTATCGAGGAACTGTTCCACCACCTGGGCACGTTCAGCTTCACGTACTTTCTGCACGATCACTTGTTTAGCCGTCTGGGTAGTGATGCGATCGAACTGCACTGATTCAATCTCATCTTCAACATAATCACCGGCTTGGATTTCCGGGTTTTCGAATTGCGCAGCTTCCAGCGTAATCTCGCGATACGGGTTTTCCAGCGCTTGACCTTGGTTGTCGATAACCAGCCAGCGACGGAAAGTCTCGTAATCACCAGTTTTGCGATCGATGGCTACACGCACATCAATATCGCCTTCATATTTCTTTTTAGTAGCAGTAGCCAGCGCAATTTCCAAGGCTTCGAAAATCTTCTCACGGGGTACGGCTTTTTCATTGGACACCGCTTCAGCGACCAGCAAAATATCTTTATTCATCGTCTTGCCTCGTTCACCTTGAATCCATCAAAACTTTGCAATTAAATTGCCCTTACGGATGTTATCCAAGGCAATCGTCAATTCACTACCGGACACGTCGAGGGCGATCATCTGTCCCTCTACCCGTAATACGGTACCTTTCAAATTGCGACTACCCGCTACCGGCATAGTCAGCTGAACTTTTACCTCTTCACCGGTATACATCTGGTACTGTTCAGCAGTGAACAGTGGCCGATCTAAGCCAGGGGAAGATACTTCCAGTGTATATTCTGAAGCAATGGGATCTTCAACATCCAATAACGAGCTTACCTGTCGACTGGCATTAGCACAGTCTTCAACATTAATGCCTTGCTCGCTGTCGATGAATAAGCGCAGTGTTGAATGTTTGCCAGCGTTGACAAATTCAATCCCCCACAACTGGTATCCCAGCGCTTCGATGGTCGGCTTTAACATCTCTTCGAGTTTTGACTCTAAAGTTGCCAAATTACACTCCTGAAAACAAAAAAAGGGCCATAGAGCCCCGATATCACACCACCTTTATAGGCAGCAAAATACTACATCCCAGATAACAAAAAACCCCGTTTACTACGAGGTTCTTCTTATTTTATTACCTGTAATTCAGTACTGATTTCTTGAAAAATTCAATACCGGGAACTGGTTGCGGGGGCCGGATTTGAACCGACGACCTTCGGGTTATGAGCCCGACGAGCTACCAGGCTGCTCCACCCCGCGTCAATTGCAGCAAGTTTACTGATTCGACCTTCAACTTGCAATAACTCAGGAATATTAATGTCTTTTCCTGGCTATATGAATGGTGCCGAGGGCGGGACTTGAACCCGCACGACCGTTAGGTCACAGCCACCTCAAGGCTGCGCGTCTACCAATTTCACCACCCCGGCGAATTCTATTAATCAGGAATTTTATTCTCTGATTTTGGCGCTTGATTTTCTGGTTGTGGTGCTTGCTGAGTTTGCTCAGTAGTACCAAGATTCTTCCAAGAATCTTCCTGTTTGCTGTGGTTAGCACTCATGTTGCCAATCACCAGACTCAGGATAAAGAAAATTATCGCCAATACCGCTGTAGATCGGGTCAGGAAATTGCCTGAACCAGAGGATCCAAACAGCGTTGCTGAAGCACCGGCACCAAAAGATGCGCCCATGTCAGCGCCTTTACCTTGCTGGATCAAGATTAAAAAGACCAATCCCAACGCTACCAACAAGTAAACAACTATCAGAACTTCATACATAACTTATGCGCTCATCGCTATGGTACATAAACTCAAAAATTCGGTAGAGTTTAAACTGGCACCACCTATTAGTCCACCATCCACATCTGGCTGTGCGAATAAATCCGCAGCATTTGTTGGTGTAACACTGCCACCATAGAGAATGCGGATGTTTTCTCCAATGAATGGAGAAACCTCGGAAAGTCGCTTACGAATAAACGCATGAACTTCTTGCGCCTGTTCTGGCGTTGCACTCTTCCCGGTACCTACGGCCCACAGTGGCTCATAGGCAATAATTGCGTTATCAAAAGCCATGGTGCCATTCTTTTCGATCACCACATCCAGCTCTTCAGCAATGACTTCAAAGGTTCGTCTTGCTTCACGGGCCGGTCCTGATTCACCCACACAGAGTATTGGTGTCAGGCCATGCTTTTGAGCAGCAGCAAACTTATCTGCAACGATGTTGCTGGTTTCGCCGTACATTCTGCGACGCTCGGAATGCCCGATAATCACATAACGACAACCCACTTCACTTAACATCGCACCAGAGATTTCTCCGGTATAGGCACCAAAATCGTGCTGACTCAAATTTTGCGCACCCATACGCACAATAGAGCCGTTAAGCGCGTCTTTATTGGCTTCCATTTGCTGCCTTACGCTTTCCAGGTAAACCGTCGGTGGACACAGTACAACTTCCACAGCGTCGTTATGTAGCTTAGCGGCGAACTTTTTGAATAGCTCTTGCGCTAACTGCGCATTGCCATTCATTTTCCAGTTGCCGGCGACCATTGGGCGTCTGAGAGCCATCACCATCTCCTTTGAAAGCGGCGTGAATAATAGCGAACCACTTATGAAGTTACAATACCAGTCTGGGTAATTTTTGCGATTTGCCGTGTGTTCGACTAAATTTTACGCTCAAAGGCAGTAAATGCCTACTTTAAAAAAACTAACCCATTAATTTAATTATATTATTCTCTTATCAGCTAACTGACTGCGCTAGTGACTGACGCCGCTATTTGCTCAGCATAATGACGCACTAAGGCTTCATCATCTCCTTCAACCATCACCCGGATCAGCGGTTCGGTACCTGACTTTCGCAATAGCACACGGCCACGTTCACCCAGTGAACGTTCAACTTCTGCCACCGCAAATTTAACTTCGTCTGCTTGCAAAGGATCTACCGCGCCTTCATAACGCACATTGACTAACACTTGTGGTAACAGCGTAATTGGCGCTATAAGCTCCTCAAGCGTCATATCGCTGCGGCGCATTGCTGCGAGCACTTGAATACCGGCGACAATGCCATCACCTGTGGTGCCATGATCAAGGTTGACGATATGACCGGAATTTTCGCCGCCGATGCGCCAACCTTTGTCTAACAGCAGCTCCATCACATAACGGTCACCGACCTTAGAACGTAGGAATGGGATGTTCAGCGCTTTTAAGGCTAACTCCAGACCGAGATTGGACATCTGAGTGCCGACAACTCCGCCCTTAAGCACGCCGCGATTCAGCGCATCTTTGGCGAGGATATAAAGAATTTTATCGCCATCAATGACTTCCCCATGACGATTGACCATCATGATACGATCGCCATCACCATCTAGGGCAATGCCTAAATCTGCATTTTCTGCCAGCACGGTTTCACAGATTTTTGCCATCGAGGTGGCACCGACCTGGTCATTAATGTTGGTACCGTTTGGCTTGTCACCAATGACGACCACTTCAGCACCCAGTTCGCGAAATACATTTGGCGCAATATGGTAGGTTGCCCCGTGGGCACAATCGATGACTAATTTAAGACCTTCCAGTGTCTGATCAGCCGGAAAGTTCCCTTTACAGTACTCAATATAGCGTCCAGCGGCATCAGTAATACGAGAAACTTTTCCTAACTGAAGCGATTCGACACAATCTAATGGTTTTTCCAGCTCCGCTTCAATTTCCAGTTCAAGCTCGTCATCCAGCTTGGTGCCCTTAGAGGAAAAGAATTTGATGCCATTATCATAATAGGGATTGTGTGAAGCGCTGATCACCACGCCTGCCTCTGCACGAAAAGTACGTGTCAGATAAGCAACGGCTGGTGTGGGCATCGGCCCCATCAGCATTACGTTCAATCCAGCGGCGGATAACCCTGCCTCCAACGCCGATTCAAACATATAACCAGAGATACGAGTGTCTTTGCCAATCAACACTTTTTTAGTACCCGTACGAGACAGAACCCGTCCTGCGGCCCACCCCAGTTTTAATGCCAATTCCGGCGTCATTTTGCCGGAACCAACTTTGCCGCGGACACCATCGGTGCCAAAAAATTTTCTTGTAGAACTCACGTTTGTTGGCTCCATAACTCTGCCAAGGACAGAGCTATCTGTAATATTTATGATATTTAGTATGCCTTTCGCGTTGCCGCGAGTACCTTCAACACATCCAGCGTTTCCGGTACATCATGTACTCGAATAATATGGGCGCCATTAATCGCCGCCAGTAGTGCCCCACTCAGGCTACCCGCTAACCGTTCAGCAACCGGACGCCCCAAAAGATTGCCTATCATACTCTTGCGCGACAAACCGATCAGCAGTGGTAAATCAAATTTGGCGAAATCCTGCAGGTGAGCCAATAGCTGATAATTATGTTCTACCGTTTTCCCAAAACCAAATCCGGGGTCCAATAATAGTAGCTCTTTAGGTAAGCCAGCAGCTTCACAACTAGTGATACGTTCAATGAAGAAATCATCAACGTCTTTTAACAGGTTTTCATAATGCGGGGCAGACTGCATCGTACGGGGTTGCCCTTGCATATGCATAATGCATACTGGCACTTGTAACTTAGCAGCGACTTCCATCGCCCCCGGTTCGGTAAGACTGCGGATGTCGTTGATTAAATGTGCGCCTGCAGCGACAGATGCCTCCATCACCTCAGGTTTACTGGTGTCCACAGAAACCCAAACATCGGAGTTAGCGACGATATACTCCACCAACGGAACCACTCGGGCGAGCTCCTCAGCAACACTCACTTCCGCAGCGCCTGGTCGAGTAGATTCGCCGCCAATATCAATAAAGTGCGTCCCCGCCGCTATCATTGCATCGGCATGACGACACGCGGCGTCGAATGCGCGAAATTGCCCACCATCAGAAAAAGAATCCGGAGTAACATTGAGTATGCCCATCACTTTGGGCTCATCTAAATTCAGGCGTTTTGTGCCCGACACCAATTCAAACACCCTGCCTCCTATGTGCGTATTCATTTAATACGCTGGCATTTCACATTCAGAAAACAGAAAACCCCTTCCGGGGTTTTCTAAAGCACACAATCTTATTGCTTAATGCGTTTCACCAGGTTTACTCAAATCTGCCTGAGAAGCATCATCTTTAGGTTCTTCCACGTGTGGCTTTTGACCATTGCTACCATCTGAAGAGCCCTTATCGTCCATGTTCCAATCAGCAGGTGCACGCACCTCACGACGAGCCATCAAATCTGCAATCTGGTTGGCATCAATCGTTTCGTACTTGATCAACGCATCCTTCATCGCATGCAGAATATCGAGGTTATCGTTCAACAACTGACGTGCTCGCTGATAATTACGCTCAATTAACGCTTTCACTTCAGCATCGATGATCGCCGCAGTCTCGTCAGACATGTGCTTTGCCTTAGCCATTGAGCGGCCGAGGAAAACTTCACCTTCTTCTTCTGCGTACAACAGGGGACCTAGCTTATCGGAGAACCCCCATTGGGTCACCATGTTGCGGGCAATCGCTGTTGCCTGTTTGATGTCCTGAGAAGCACCTGTCGATACTTTTTCAGGGCCATAAATAATCTCTTCCGCCAACCGACCGCCATAAGCCACAGAAATTCGGCTTTCCAGCTTACGTCGGTTTTCACTGATTGAATCAGCTTCCGGCAGGAAGAATGTTACCCCCAAAGCACGACCACGAGGAATGATAGTGACTTTATGCACGGGGTCATGTTCCGGTACCAAGCAGCCGACAATGGCGTGGCCAGCTTCATGATAGGCGGTGGATTCTTTCTCCTGCTCTGACATCACCATAGAACGACGTTCAGCACCCATCATGATCTTATCTTTGGCGCGTTCAAACTCTTCCATGGTCACTACACGGCGGTTACCACGGGCAGCGAACAAAGCGGCTTCATTCACCAAGTTAGCCAAATCGGCACCAGAGAAACCTGGGGTACCACGGGCAATCACGCTGGCCTGCACATCATCTGCCACCGGGATTTTGCGCATGTGGACCTTAAGGATCTGCTCACGTCCGCGCACGTCGGGTAAACCCACCACGACCTGACGGTCAAAACGTCCGGGACGCAATAGTGCCGCATCCAGCACATCCGGGCGGTTAGTTGCGGCAATCACGATAACGCCTTCGTTACCTTCAAAGCCGTCCATTTCCACCAAGAGCTGGTTAAGGGTTTGTTCACGCTCGTCATGACCACCACCCAAACCGGCACCACGTTGACGACCCACCGCATCAATTTCGTCAATGAAGATAATACAAGGCGCGGACTTTTTAGCTTGTTCAAACATGTCGCGGACACGAGAAGCACCGACACCGACAAACATTTCAACAAAATCTGAACCGGAAATCGTAAAGAAAGGCACTTTCGCTTCACCGGCAATTGCCTTTGCCAGCAAAGTTTTACCTGTTCCTGGCGGGCCGACCATCAATACCCCAGTAGGAATACGGCCACCCAGTTTCTGGAATTTGGTTGGATCACGCAGGTAATCCACCATTTCCTTCACTTCTTCTTTAGCTTCATCACAACCGGCCACATCGGCGAAGGTGGTTTTGATCTGATCTTCACTCATTAACTTGGCTTTGCTCTTACCAAAGGACATTGCGCCTTTGCCGCCACCGCCCTGCATCTGACGCATGAAGAAAATCCACACGCCGATTAGCAGCAACATTGGGAACCAAGAGATGAAGATTTGTGTCAGGAAACCCGATTCCTCAGCTTCCTGGCCTTTCATATTCACGCCTTTACGGTCCAGATCATTAATCAAATCCTGATCGTAAATGGGCATAACGGTGACAAATTTCTCACCGCCTTTGGTTACGCCCTCGATGGTGCGCTGATCGCTTTTAAATTCAACAGAAGCAACCTGCCCAGAACGAACATCATCCAGAAACGTGGAATATTCCATCTTCTGCGACGAGGAAGAAGACGGCGAGAATCCTTGGAATACGGACATCAGCACAACGGCAATGACCACCCAAAGGATCAGATTTTTAGCCATGTCACTCAATTATTAAACCTCTCAGTCTTGAGACTTACTCTTTCAGGTTACTACAACTTGTAGCCGGTAGCCACCAGATACACTTCGCGAGAACGTGCTCTGGAAGACTCTGGCTTACGGGTTCTGACTGTCGTAAAAGCTTGCTTAACGGCTTTCATAAACTCGTCAAAACCCTCCCCCTGAAATACTTTGACAGCAAAACTGCCACCGGGTGCCAATACCTGATGACACATATCGAGTGCCAACTCCACCAGATACATGGCTCTTGGCTGATCCATCGCATCAGAACCGCTCATATTCGGTGCCATATCCGACAAAACAACATCAACCTTGTCGTCACCCACCATTTCTAACAAGGTCGCGAGTACCGATTCTTCACGAAAATCGCCCTGAAGGAAATCGACGCCCACGATTGGGTCCATCGGTAAAATATCACAAGCGACTAATTTTCCCTGTTCACCCACTAACTTAACCGCGACCTGAGACCAGCCACCAGGAGCCGCCCCCAAATCGACGACGGTCATGCCGGGCTTAATCAGCTGATCCTTCTGTTGCAACTCTTCAAGCTTAAAAGCTGCCCGTGAACGCAAACCGCGCTTCTGAGCCAACTTCACATAATGATCATCAAAGTGTTCTTGCATCCAGCGCGTTGAGCTGGCGCTACGTTTTTTCCCTACCATCAAACATCCGCAACAAATCAGAGTTACACGAAAGTGATATAAGGGTAGAATATCGGCTTTTCAACAGTAACTCAGCAAAAGTTGGTAAAAATGAACCTGACAACCAAACAGAAACAGTATCTGAAAGGGCTGGCCCACAGTCTGAAGCCAGTGGTACTGCTTGGTGCCAATGGCTTGACTGAAGGGGTACTGGCTGAAATTGATAACGCACTTGCCTACCATGAACTGATCAAAGTTAAGGTAGCAGCAGAAGATCGCGAACTGAAACATGCCATCGTTGATGCCATCACTCGCGAAACTCAGTCTGAAAAAGTGCAGGTTATCGGGCATGTACTGGTGTTATATCGCCAGTCTGAAGAGAAAAAAATCGCTTTGCCTAAAGCCAAATAACACCCTTCAACAAAAAGGCCACCTTAATGGGTGGTCTTTTTGTTTACCTTAGTCTCGGGCTATTTTGACAATACTCAATTAAGTCAGTCTTAATTCATCGTCTGCACGCCAACTGGAAAATCTTGTAAAAAAGTTATTTACTAGAGCTGACATATGCAAAAGCCGCCATTAAGGCGGCTTTTTCAGTCACATAAAGCTTAGATATAATCTACGGACACAATTTCAACATCAGTACGACCACCAGGGGTTTGGATACCGACTTCATCACCCAAATTTTTGCCAATCAAACCTCTGGCAATCGGGGAGTTTACTGAAATCAGATTCTCTTTGATGTTCGCTTCATCATCACCAACGATGCGATAAGTCATTTCAGCATCAGTATCCAGATTCAGAATTGTTACCGTTGCGCCAAAAATAACCCGGCCATTATTAGGCATTTTGGTCACATCAATGATCTGCGCATTGGAAAGCTTACCTTCGATATCACGGATACGGGCTTCACAAATCCCTTGCTCTTCACGAGCAGCATGATATTCCGCATTTTCTTTCAAATCGCCCAGTTCACGGGCGGTGGCAATGGCTTCACTCAGCGCTGGACGTCTTTCAAATTTCAGCATTTCCAGCTCTTTACGTAACTGTTCCGCGCCAGTCAGCGTCATAGGAACCTTATTCATGTCTCTGTCGTCTCCTGTAAAACAAAAGCGACCTATGCTGGCCTTAAATGGGCCTGCACAGTCTCAATGGGGGTGAATCAGCGCACAGACGTCAGATACAGTCGGCGCCAAAGATGTTTTTGTCTGATAACCGCGGCGATTACCGGGTAGGTATCACTTCACCATGGCACAAGCTTACCTAAGCTATGGCAGCCTTGCCAGTGATGTAGACAAATTTTATGAGATGCAGCGTGGATAAACTTTGGTTTTTTAGCTGCAAGCCGTTCCTATTACTTGCTGAATTGTCTTATGTTAATTTTTGCCCGCCATTATTTCAGTGGCGCCATCACGTGCTAAATCCTTTTACTCCTAAGTCTGAAAACTGCATCATCAAAAAATCAGCAATTTTTCAAACTTTTGACAAAAAATAAGGCCGCCCAAAGGCGACCTTATTCATCATGTTAGCGTAACGACTTACTTAGTGACGCGTGCATGCAGTTCTTGCACAGAAGATACCTTATTGCGATCGTCTGCAGTGTTTGCCATACAAGTTGCAAAGGCAGCGTTCATGGTGGTGGTGTAATTCACCTTGTAACGCAACGCTCCACGACGCAGTTGCTTGGAGTCTTCAATGGCCTGACGACCTTCAGTGGTGTTCACAATGTAGGTGTACTCGCCGTTCTTCATCCGATCGAGGATGTGAGGACGACCTTCATGCACCTTGTTCACCAACCGAGGGTTGATACCCGCTTCGCCCAGCACCACCGCAGTACCGTGGGTCGCATCAATCTCATACCCCAGGTCAATCAGCTTGGCAGCCAAATCGGCAACCCGCTTCTTATCGCTATTACGTACTGACAACAAGGCGCGACCGGATTTCGGGATATCCTTGGAAGTGGTACCTAATTGGGCTTTGGCATAGGCCTCGGCAAAGGTATCACCCACGCCCATCACTTCACCGGTAGAGCGCATTTCTGGGCCAAGCAATGGGTCAACACCAGGGAATTTATTAAATGGCAGAACTACTTCTTTCACTGAGTAGTAGGGAGGGATCACTTCTTTCGTGAAGCCCTGTTCTTCCAGTGATTGACCAGCCATCACGCGAGCCGCGATCTTCGCTAATGGCACACCGGTAGCCTTGGATACAAACGGCACGGTACGAGCAGCACGCGGGTTAACTTCAATCATGAAGATGGTGTTTTTCTGCACGGCGAACTGCACGTTCATCAAACCAACCACACCTAATTCAAAGGCCAGTTTCCGCACCTGTTCACGCATCTCGTCCTGAATCGCGTGGCTGAGTGTGTAAGGCGGCAATGAACAACCTGAGTCACCTGAATGCACTCCGGCCTGTTCGATATGCTCCATGATGGCACCGACAACCACAGTCTTGCCATCACAAACAGCGTCGATATCGACTTCGATAGCGTCATCTAGGAAGTGATCCAGCAGCACTGGTGAAGCGTTGGACACTTTAACCGCTTCTTTGAAGTAACGGCGCAGATCCTGTTCTTCATAGACGATTTCCATCGCACGGCCACCCAGCACGTAAGATGGACGTACCACCAGCGGATAACCGATTTTCTCGGCCGCAAGTACAGCGCCTTCCACGGTGGTCACGGTATCGTTTTCAGGCTGTCTCATCTCCAGGCGACGGATAGCCTGCTGGAAACGTTCACGGTCTTCGGCACGGTCAATCGCATCTGGGCTGGTGCCGATAATCGGTACACCAGCTGCTTCCAGAGCACGAGCCAGCTTCAGCGGAGTCTGGCCGCCAAACTGTACAATTACCCCTTTGGGCTTCTCGATACGCGCGATTTCCAGTACGTCTTCCAGGGTTACCGGCTCGAAATACAGACGATCAGAAGTGTCGTAGTCAGTCGAAACGGTTTCCGGGTTACAGTTGACCATAATGGTTTCATAGCCATCAGCTTTCAGTGCCAGCGAGGCGTGCACACAGCAATAGTCAAATTCGATACCCTGACCGATACGGTTCGGACCACCACCCAATACCATGATCTTGTCACGATTGGACGGATTGGCTTCGCACTCTTCCTCATAAGTGGAGTACATGTAAGCCGTGTCAGTGGCAAATTCTGCCGCACAAGTATCGACACGTTTGTAAACCGGGAAGATTTCCAGACGGTAACGCAGCTTGCGCATTTCTGATTCACTGATCCCCAGCACATCAGCCAGACGGGCATCAGAGAACCCTTTGCGTTTCAGCTTGTAGAGGAAATCGGCATCCATACCGGCCAGACCGGTTGCAGCCACTTTAGCTTCCAGTTGTATCAGCTCTTCAATCTGCACCAAGAACCAAGGATCAATGTTGGTCAGCTTGTAGATTTCATCCATGCTCATGCCAGCACGGAAAGCATCAGCCACATACCAGATACGCTCTGCGCCAGGCTCTTTCAGCTCATGACGCATACGCTGCATGGCATCGGGATCTTGCCAGTCCACAATCGGATCAAAACCGTTTTTGCCCGTTTCCAGACCGCGCAGTGCTTTTTGCACAGACTCCTGGAAAGTACGACCAATCGCCATTACTTCACCGACAGATTTCATCTGGGTAGTCAGTCGGTCATTGGCACCGGCGAACTTTTCAAAGTTGAAGCGCGGTACTTTAGTCACAACGTAATCGATAGATGGTTCAAACGACGCTGGTGTGCGACCACCAGTGATGTCGTTCATCAACTCATCCAGAGTGAAACCTACCGCTAGCTTTGCTGCAACCTTGGCAATCGGGAAACCAGTCGCTTTAGAGGCCAGAGCGGATGAACGTGACACACGGGGGTTCATCTCGATGATGACCATACGACCATCTTTGGGATTGATACCAAACTGTACGTTGGAACCGCCAGTTTCCACGCCGATTTCACGCAGTACTGCCATCGAGGCATTACGCATCAGCTGATATTCTTTATCGGTCAGCGTTTGTGCCGGTGCCACCGTGATAGAGTCACCAGTGTGCACGCCCATAGCATCAAAGTTTTCGATGGAACAGACGATGATGCAGTTATCATTGCGATCACGCACCACTTCCATTTCGTACTCTTTCCAACCGATAAGGCTTTCATCAATCAGCAGTTCATTGGTTGGAGACAGATCCAACCCACGGGTACAGATCTCTTCAAATTCTTCAACGTTATAAGCGATACCACCACCAGAACCACCCATGGTGAATGACGGACGGATGATGCAGGGAAAGCCTACTTGATCCAACACCTTATAGGCGTCTTCCATGCTGTGTGCGATACCGGCACGTGGACATTCCAGGCCGATTTTACGCATGGATTGATCGAAGCGAGCACGGTCTTCTGCTTTATCAATGGCATCGGCTGTCGCGCCAATCATTTCCACATTGAATTCTTTCAGAACGCCTTTGGCTTCCAGTTCCAGTGCACAGTTCAGTGCAGTCTGGCCGCCCATGGTAGGCAGAATGGCATCAGGGCGTTCTTTGGCGATGATGTTGCGCACCACTTCCCAATGAATCGGTTCAATGTAAGTGGCATCTGCCATTTCCGGGTCAGTCATGATGGTGGCTGGGTTAGAGTTCACCAGAATGACACGGAAACCTTCTTCACGCAGGGCTTTACAAGCCTGGGCACCGGAATAGTCAAACTCACAGGCCTGACCGATAACGATGGGACCGGCACCTAGGATAAGAATACTTTTTATATCAGTACGTTTTGGCATTGCTTGAATCTTCTCCCGGAATTACTGCTTAGCTTGACGGTATTGCTCAATCAGTTCGATAAAATGATCGAACAGCGGTGCGCAATCGTGCGGACCAGGACTGGCTTCTGGATGCCCCTGGAAGCTGAATGCAGGTTTGTCCGTCAGATGGATACCTTGCAGCGAACCATCGAACAGTGATTTATGCGTCACTTTGACATTCGCAGGCAGACTGGCTTCGTCAGCAGCAAAACCGTGGTTCTGACTGGTGATCATCACAGTACCTTTCTCGATATCTTTCACTGGATGGTTGGCACCGTGGTGACCAAACTTCATCTTCATGGTTTTGGCACCACTGGCCAGAGCCAATAACTGGTGGCCAAGACAGATACCAAAGACTGGGATATCGGTCTGCAAGAAGCTCTTAATTGCGCTGATGGCATAGTCACATGGTTCTGGGTCACCAGGACCGTTGGACAAGAAAATACCGTCAGGATTCATCGCCAACACTTCGCTCGCAGGCGTTTTAGCTGGCACCACAGTGACATCACAACCGCGGTCCACCAGCATTCGCAGAATGTTGCGCTTAACGCCGAAGTCATAGGCGACAACTTTGAATTTGAATTCATCGGCAGCTTTGTCTTGCGGTAAACCACCTTCCAGTGACCAGGTTCCCTGACGCCACTGATAAGCACGGTCAGTCGTTACTTCTTTAGCGAGATCCATTCCCTTCAAGCCAGGGAAAGCTTTAGCGGCTGCCAATGCCTTATCAGCATCAACATCGCCCGCCATGATACAGCCAGACTGAGCGCCTTTTTCACGCAAGATACGAGTCAGTTTACGGGTATCGATATCCGCAATACCTACTACATTGTTAGTGGTTAGGTAATCACTGAGTGACTGCTGTGAACGGAAATTACTTGCCAAGAGTGGTAAATCACGAATGATCAAGCCACAGGCATGAATCGCACTAGATTCAGTATCTTCGGTATTAGTACCGGTGTTACCGATGTGCGGGTAGGTTAAGGTTACTATCTGACGGGAATAGGAGGGATCAGTAAGAATCTCTTGATATCCCGTCATTGAAGTGTTAAAAACCACTTCTCCGACTGCTATTCCATCGGCACCAATCGCTGTGCCAGTAAAGACGGTTCCATCTTCGAGTACGAGTAAGGCAGACTTAGTCAACGCGACCTCCGTAATGAGCCAAGCCATTAAAAATTATATATTTTTAGTAATTTAAACCGGTAACTTCCGTTGCTTTACGAAATTTTGGCAAATTCCAAATATTTTATAGGTCATATCGACCTTCGTCTATAGTTTCAACGGTAATCACCGAAAAAAAACCGCCAACGGCGGTTTTTTCAAAACTATAACGGTTTCAGTCCTAACACTTGCTGCATATCATACAAACCAGCGCTTTGCTCAGGTAACCACAGTGCGGCTCGCATGGCACCATTGGCAAATGTCATACGACTCGACGCCTTATGAGTGATCTCCAACCTTTCACCAATATCGGCAAACATGGCGGTGTGTTCACCCACTAAATCCCCTGCACGAATAGTGGCAAAGCCAATAGTTTGCCGATCCCGTTCGCCAGTGATCCCTTCACGACCATAGACGGCCACTTTTTCCAGATCCCGACCGAGGGTCTCCGCTATCACTTCGCCCATTTTCAACGCGGTACCGGATGGCGCATCTTTCTTAAACCGATGATGACCTTCAATGATCTCGATGTCGGTGTAATCGCCCATCACCTTGGCAGTGATTTCCAGCAACTTCCACATCAGGTTCACGCCAACGGACATATTAGGTGCAAACACCACCGGCAATTGTTCAGCGAATGCTTCCAACTGCGCTTTCTGCGCAGAATTAAAGCCAGTTGTGCCGATAACTATCGGCTTTTCATGGCGCACACACCAGTCGATATTAGCCAAGGTTCCTTCTGGACTGGTAAAGTCGATCAGCACGTCAAAACTGTCGGCAACGCTATCCAGATTGTCCGTGACAAGCACATCCAGTTTTCCCACAGCGGCTAATTCACCAGCATCAACACCAACCAGACTGGACCCAGCACGCTCTATTGCGGCACCCAGCGTGATCATCGGTTGCTGAGAAGCGGCCTCGATAAGGGTACGGCCCATGCGTCCACCACTCCCGGCAATGGCAACTCTGACGCTTGTACTCATATTCCCTCCTAACTGCACACAAAAAAATCGCCTGGGCGGACCCAAGCGATTAACAATTACAAAATGTCGAGTAACTCGACTTCGAACACCAAGGTCGAGTACGGCGGAATCGCAGCTCCCGCGCCACGCTCCCCATATGCCAGATGATGAGGCACATACAATTTATATTTGGAACCGACAGGCATCAGCTGTAATGCCTCAGTCCAGCCAGCAATCACACCAGACACGGGAAACTCTGCAGGCTGACCACGAGTCACTGAACTGTCAAACACCTTACCGTCAGTGAAAGTACCGTGGTAGTGAGTACGAACGGTAGAATCATAGGTAGGTTTGGCACCAGTACCTTCAGTGATCACTTCATATTGCAGACCTGAATCTGTCACTACTACGCCTTCACGTTTGGCGTTTTCAGCAAGGAAAGCCTGTCCTTCAGCTGAAGCGGCTTCGGCAGCCTCTTCATGAGCGCGTTTGATGCGAGTGCTGATTTCGGTAAAGGCATTCTGCAGTTCCTGCATGCTAACGGCGCTTTCCACGCCAGCAAATGCATCAGCCAAACCCGCTTGTACAGCTGGAATATCCAGACCGTCAAAAGAGTTAGCAGCCAATTGTTCCCCTAACTGGCGGCCCACACCGTAGCTTGCTTGTTGTTCAACTGTAGTGAACTTTTCAGACATAATCGGATTACTCTCGGTTTATCGTTGAATTCAGCCGCGCAGTGTACCACATCCGAACCATTAATGGTGCAGTAATTTAATCCAAAACACTGTTCTGAAGTGTAGCCATTCCGTGTCCGGAATGGCAGTAATGACCCTGCTAAATCAGCAGATTTTCTGGAATGCAGTCGCAATCACTGTTGCAGATGCGGCATATTTTTCAGCTTCCGCCGCGGTAAGCGGAATAGGAATAGTCCGGATCACACCGCAGCGGCCAATGAGTGCTGGTTGACCGATATGAACCCCAAAACGCTGATCAATGGCTGAAACCGCATATACTCGGTGCGCATCGCTGAACACCGCATCCACTAATTTTGCCGCTGCAGTAGCAATACCAAAGCTGGTCCAGCCTTTACCCGACAATACATCCCAGCCACCGCGGCGAATGTCGGCTTCCATTTGCGCACAATCTGCGGTCTCAGCCTGTGGCCATTGGCTGAACGATAGTCCGCCAACACGTACGCTACTCCAGGCAACAAATTGCGATTCACCATGTTCGCCCAGTACATAACCATCCACACTAGCTGGGTCGACATCCAGCAGCTTACCCACTACCCGCTTCATACGGGCACTATCCAGCGAGGTGCCAGTACCGAAGACTCGCCCTTCAGGCAGTGCTAACCGACGTGCCAGACTCATGGTAATCACATCACAAGGATTAGTGATGTTGATCAGTACCCCGTCAAACCCCGCGGCTTGTAATTTTGGCGCCCAGGTAGCTACCGATGCAGAGGTTTCAGCCAACTCACGCAGACGATTTGAGGTTTCAGTTTTGCTTGGGCCAACAGCCATGATCACAATATCGGCACAGCTCAGTTGCTGTTCATCGTTATGATCAATGTGGACTCTGGAGCCAATATGCGCGGCCATATCCTCTAGTTCTAACTGCTCACTTGCGGCTTTAGCATCCTTGATATCGAACAGACTTAGATGGTCCACTAGATTCTGGGTGACCAGACTAAAAGCCACATCGGCTCCTACATGACCACAGCCAATAATGGCAACATGACGATTCACGGTTACAGCTCCCTTAAATGATAATAGATTGATCAACAGTTCAAGCTCTCACCTCAACAACATGCAAGAGCAAAATAATAACCTTCGATTATATAAAGGAAATTTACGCTTTTTTGAGAGCAGTGTATGTAAAATTTGCCATTTTTTGCGGTTGTCTTTCTGAATCACATTCGTGAGCTGACGCTATATTTATGTTAACCTCGCCTCACCGCATATCGCGGAAGGATAGCTCCCATATTGGGACTATTTCCTGTTATCTCTTATGCTTACCTTCATTACCAACTTTTTACTGGTTTGAGCTATCGTCATGCTTGAAGAATTAGCGCTCGGAGGACTGCTTTTCAGTCCTTTGGTGGTCTTTACACCACTGGCTTTTGTGATGTCATTTGTCACCCGCCAGATACTGCATGTATCCGGGCTGTATCAGAAAATCTGGAAAGTCGCCTGGTTTGAAGTGGCTTTATATATCTGTTATTTGGCCCTGGTTGTATATCTGTTCGGGAGATGAAAGCTGTTATGGGAAAATTACTGCGCATCACTATCACGTTGGCCGTTGTGGTTGCGGCGATCATCGCCGGTCGCTGGGTGTGGGATCATTACCTGTATTCACCATGGACCCGTGATGGGCGTGTCCGCGCCAATATCGTCACGATTGCGCCAGACGTTTCAGGCTGGGTAAAACAGCTTGATGTTCAGGATAATCAAAACGTCCATCAGGGCGATATGTTGTTTGCGGTGGACGATACCCGCTACCAGGCAGCCTTGGCAGAGCTGCAGGCACAACTTGAAAGTAAAAAATACGCCTGGGATCTGGCAACACATAAATATGAGCGCCGCAAGCAGCTCACTGGACGCGAACTTATCAGTGAAGAGGATCTGGAAACCGCGCGGATCAACACTGAACAGGCAAAAGCCGATTACGATTTAGTGCAGGCCGAACTCAATACTGCGCGGATCAATCTACAGCGTACGGCCGTTAAAGCCCCAGAAGATGGCACAATCATCAATCTCACCTTGAGACAGGGAAACTACGTAAAGCAGGGAACTGCGGTACTCTCTCTGGTACAGAGTAACTCTTTCTATGTTACCGGATACTTCGAAGAGACTAAGCTGCCGCTAATACATGTGGGTCAAAAAGCCAAAATCAGCTTGATGAGTGGTGGTCATCCCTTAACCGGCACCGTCACCAGCATCGGCAAAGCGATTGCGGATACCAATGTCAGCAGCAACGGCCAGCTACTGCCGGAAATCCAGCAAACCTTTAACTGGGTACGACTGGCACAGCGCATTCCCGTAGATATTAAATTGGATACCCTTCCTGATAATGTAAGTCTCAGTGCCGGTATGACCGTATCGATTTTCCTGCAGGATAAATAACCTCATGACCCTCTCGCCGGTACAGTCGGTATTTCTCACTCCCGACAAACGCACGCTGATCTTCGCCATCAAAGGCATTATCTCGATGACATTAGCGTTGTATGCGGCGATGTACCTGAATCTGGATCGGCCCTACTGGGCGCTGATCTCAGCGGTGTTTTTGCAGATCCGTCCCGAAGCTGGGCTGGTGATTGAAAAAGGGCTGATGCAGATTATCGGCACCCTAATTGGTGGCGCGGTCGGCATTGCGATTCTGCAAGCCTTTGCGGGTTATCCTGAACTGGCGATATTGTCACTGGCACTGTGGCTGGGGATTAACGCCGGCTTCTCGGCGATGGTCAGATCAATCAACTTTATCTATGCCTTTGCCATGGCCGGTATCACACCATGTTTGGTGGTACTACTGGTAATGGTATCGCCGGCTACCGCAACATCTGATGCTATTTTCCAAGTGGCTCAATCGCGTGTCAGCGAGATTATCCTGGGGGCAATCTGCGCGATGTTAGTCAGCTTGCTGCTGTGGCCACAAACCGTCGCCAGTGGACTACGACAACAAGCAAGAATAGTCATTAACCAAACCCTGGATTATCTGGCACAAGAGTTGGCGCCTGAAGGTTCGCATGAGCAACGTCACCAGTTTATTGACAATATTCTTGAGCAACTCGCCGCCTTTAATGATGACTCAAGCGCTGTGGTATACGAAGGTCCAGAAGGCCCGGGACGCGGCCGTGCGGCCAATATGATGTGCAATAAGGTGTTGTCGCTGTTGGCAGTTGTGCAAATTTTCGGGCGTTTGCAACGTAATCATCCGGAGCAACTATCCCCAGCTTTACACACTATGCTGCAAGAACTGCGGCACAGTTTTGCCCAAATGTCAGCCTCCCGCGATTATGACGAAGCGTATCAGCTTGCACAGCAACAACGCCGTAAATTGATTCACCTGCGTAACCAACTACCGTGCGGTCAGCCATTACAAAACCGATTACTGAAAGTCGCTAGTGAGCTCATTTCAGATTTAGTGATGGTGCTGAAAGCCTATGATGCGCTAGAGAACAGCACGACACAGATGTCAAATGCACCGGCCTTACGTCCGCATCGTGATCCATTGGTTGGCTTAACAACCGGATTTCGTACAGCAGTACTATTCCTGATCGGAGCGGGCATTTGGATCGGTACAGCAGCCAGTTCTGCGTTAATGCTGATGATCCTGCCGGTCATATTTTCGATGATGATGGCGCGACTGCCATTGACGTTACTGATGGTCGTGTTACGCCGACTGTTAGTGGGCGTGGCGATCTCTACGCCATTAGCCATCTTTTTCGCACTGAATTTATTAGCTCAAAGCTCAGGCGATTTCGAGATTCTGATCCTGGTGATGGCCGGACCGTTTTTTATTGGATTGATGGCATTAGCCAATCGCCCAACATTACCCTATGGTTTGGGCTTATGTATTCCGTTTGTGATCCTGGTACGCCCGGCAAACGATATGAGTTATGCCTTTTCCATCGGTTATACCTTAAGCAACGCCTTCGCTATTGCGGTCGGTGTGACCATCTTGTACTGGCTATTTAAGTTGATCACCGGGCCCGGCATTCCGCTGATGCAACGCCGTTTAATTCAGGCAACGGCAGACGATTTACTCGAGATTTCTGAACATGTAGAGCAGGAAGATTGGTTTAACGCCCGTATGGGAGATCGCTTGTTGCGGCTTGCCAACTATGACAAAGCAGCAGCGGATAATGCCAGGGAAATGACCGATTTAGGACTTACTGGCTTAAATCTTGGCCACATATCGGTGAGACTTAGAAGACTACTGCAAAGTGTCAGCGACCAACGGCTGGAGCCGCTGTTGGATAATTGGCAGCAAGCGCTGGCGCAAGCTTTCCTCGCCAGCAGCAAAGGCCAGCAATATCCCGCTTTTAAAACATCGAGTACCGCGCTACTAGAAGCGATCCATGAGGATCAGTTATCACCGGAACAGCTGGAGATGATCGAAGGGATGTTTACCCGGGTATCGCTGACCTTTGAACGCACAGCCAATACTATGGCGCAAAAAATCGTAAATGCTTAACTGAATTAACCGCCATAGCAACCGCACGGCGGTTATATGTAATAGCCGCTCACCAAGCGTAAACATTTCAATAACATTATGTTTAGTATGGATTTTTCATATCTAAATTACTTGCCAGTCCTTTTTTTCAGCGCTAGATTAGCCTCAATAACGTGATTAATATCACAATTTTTTCGACCCGATGACTGAGTTTGAGATCGGGCCACGACTGCAGTGCCCGACACTGCGAGATGAGGCGATAATGAGTTACAAAGAATATTCGGGCTCTGCCGGTGGTTGGGGGGCGTTGAAAGCCACCACGGAACACCTGCTGAAAAGTGAAAACGTAGCCAAGAATCTGATGAATCTATTACGGACGAATCAGGATCATGGGTTTGATTGTCCAGGCTGTGCCTGGGGTGAAAAAGGAGTGCCCGGTCACTTCCGCTTTTGTGAAAATGGTGCCAAAGCCGTCAACTGGGAAGCCACTTCTAAGCACGTTGATAGCAAATTTTTTGCAGAACACAGCGTCAATTGGCTCAATAAACAAAGTGATTATTGGCTGGAATTTCAGGGGCGACTGAGTGAGCCAGTAAGTTACAACGCAGCGACAGATCATTATGAGGCGATCAGCTGGGACGACGCTTTTGCATTTATTGCGCAACATCTGAATGCCCTGGATAATCCGGATCAGGCAGAATTTTACACCTCTGGCCGCGCCAGTAATGAGGCTGCCTTCCTGTATCAACTATTTGCCCGCCGCTATGGCACTAATAATTTTCCCGATTGCTCCAATATGTGCCATGAGGCCACCAGTGTCGGACTCGCAGAAGCCATAGGTGTTGGCAAAGGCACTACCCGCATTGAGGATTTTGAAAAGGCCGATGCGATCTTTTTGTTTGGGCAAAATCCCGGCACCAACCATCCACGAATGCTGGAAACGCTCGCAAGTGCCTATAAACGTGGCGCTCGTATTGTTGCTTTTAACAATTTGAAGGAACGTGGTCTGGAGCGGTTTACTAACCCGCAGGACCCGCTGGAGATGCTTAGCAACGGCTATACCCCCACCACCAGTGATTATTTTATTCCTAAACTGGGTGGCGATATGGCGGCTGTGCGCGGCATGGTTAAGGTTTTGCTAGCCCGTCATCGAGACGCCGTGGCTAGCGGTAATACTGTGTTTGATCTGCCTTTTATTGAACAACATACGCAAGGGATTGATGCTTATCTGGCGCAGGTAGATGCCACTTCCTGGCAGCAGATTGAACAACAATCCGGTCTCAGCCAACAGCAGATTACTCAGGCGGCCGATATTTATCAAGCGGCCGACAGCGTGATCGTCACCTGGGCCATGGGCGTGACCCAACACAAACATTCTGTACAAACCATTCAGGAACTGGTGAATCTGCAATTACTGTTTGGTCAGGTGGGAAAAGAAGGCGCGGGATTATGTCCGGTGCGGGGTCACTCCAATGTTCAGGGAGACAGAACAGTTGGCATTAATGAGAAACCTACCGCGGCGTTTCTCGACAAAATGGAACAGGTTTTTGGCTTTGCGCCACCACGGAAGCCGGGGCATGGTGTGGTCGCCGCACTGGAAGCGCTGCGCCGCGGTGACAGCAAAGTATTTATTGGTCTTGGTGGCAATCTGGTAGCGGCAGCGCCCGATACCAGCAGAGTGGCTAGCGCCATGCGAGGTGCAGCGCTCACCGTGAATATTGCTACCAAGCTTAACCGAACCCACGTCAATCCGGGGCAAAACGCACTCATTCTCCCCTGCCTAGGTCGGACTGATATCGATCTGCAAGCGGCCGGCCCACAGCAAATTACTGTGGAAGACTCGTTTTCGATGGTGCACGGTTCTGCTGGAAAAGTGGATATGCGAGATGAAGATATCCGTTCCGAAATCGCGATTGTGGCAGGCATAGCGAAAGCAACCTTGGGAGAACACACCCCGGTAGACTGGCAAGCACTGACAGATAACTATGATCGCATCCGCGATCTGATTGAACAGGTGATCCCCGGATTCAGTCAATTTAATCAGCGGCTCAATGCGCCGGGGGGATTTTATCTGGGCAATTCCGCCCGTGAACGCCAGTGGCACACCGTATCCGGTAAAGCTCAGATGTTAAGTTATCCCTTGCCAGACGCCATAGTGCCTCTGCCCAAGGCCAAGACTAACGGCCAGCAAATATTCCTACTGCAAACCATGCGCTCACACGATCAGTACAACACGACTATCTATGGTTACGATGACCGCTACCGCAGTGTTTTCGGCGAACGCAATGTGGTGTTTGTCAATCCGCAAGACATGCAGCAGTTAGGACTAAACACCGGCGATTTGGTGGATATCACCAGTCTCTGGCACGATGATATTGCGCGGCATATTTATGCCTTTAAAGTTGTCCCCCATGAAATCGCCCGAGGTAATCTGGCAGCCTATTTCCCAGAAGCCAACGCCTTGATCCCACTGGATAGTTTTGGTGATCGCAGTGAAACTCCGACCTCAAAATCGGTGGCAGTAGTGATCCAAAAGAGCTGCCACGCACCATTATTGGTAAGTACTGACTAACTGGGTGCTGCTCCGTACCTGAATAACGCCTCCACAACGGGGGCGTTATTGTTTACGCCGCTAATCGGCAGTACTGTAACAAGCATCATTAACAAATCAGGAAGGTACTATGACGTGTTTTCTGGCGTTATTTTCAGATAAGAAAGCGGAAAGCCTGACCACTGAGTTATTACAGGCGCATGTAAACCATCTACAATCTCTTAGCAACAGGGGCGTATTGCGTTGCTGTGGGCCATTTGCCAACAATCAGGGTGCCATGCAATTGCTGGAATGCAGTGACAGGCAAACCGCAGAGCAGCTCATTAAAGCCGATCCTTTCATTGCAGCAGGCTACTACAAGCAATTTCAATTGCAGGAAGTGATTGAAGCCAATGCAGCGAATGAATGGCTGCTGCAAGACCCGCAAACACGCCAAAATCTTATCCCATAAATAACTCAAACTACCGCCGTTATGCCTGATAACAGTACTGAATAAGTTTTGTAACAATTCCCTGTGTAAAGATTACCGGGCAACGTCATTAAGACTCTCGTCTAGTGCCGCGTCAGTTGTTATGTTATGAGGTCTGTTAGCTTCAACTGAATCACCTCCGCTGTCAGTTGAGTTTGTCTGCTGAAAACAACAATAAAGGAACCGTTATGCTTAATTGGCTCAGGGCAACCGCCGTATTTATGGCGGGCTGTTCGACGTTGGCCGTTGCCGCGCCAGATGCCCAGAACTCTTCTACCTATAACCCTCAAACCCTGTTTGCTCCGCTGTCCATGCCAAATCCGGCGACCGCTATTCGCAGTGGTGCAGGAAAGCCTGGGGCCATGTTCTGGCAAAACCGGGTCGACTATAAACTTCATGCCACTATCGATACTGACCATGACACTATCCATGGTACAGAAGTTATTACCTACACCAACAACAGTCCTGATGCACTGCCAGAACTCTGGATACAGCTGGATCAGAACATGTACCGTAAAGACAGCCGTTCTACCATGGCAACCGAGTGGCGTCGCGGCAGTTTCACTGATGGTTATCAGCTCGATAAAGTTACCGTGCGCCTTGATGGCGAAAGCTACGACGCTAAATTTCTGGTCGATGACACCCGTATGCGCGTCGACTTGAGTGAACCCCTCGCAGCCAAGGGGGGCAAATTGCAACTGGAGATCAACTACAGCTATCAAATGCCCGGTACCTGGGGCGGCCGCACGGCAGTGACCCCTTCAGAAAAAGGTAAAATTTTTGAAGTGGCACAGTGGTTCCCACGGATGGCGGTCTATGACGATCTTCATGGCTGGAACAACAACCCCTATATCGGCTCTGAATTTTATCTGGAATACGGCACCATTGATTACACCGTAACCGTACCGTGGAATTACTGGGTGGTAGGTTCCGGTAAGCTCATCAACCCGAAAGATGTGCTGACAAAGACCGAGCAACAACGCCTAAAACAAGCCGAAGCAAGCGATAAAACTGTTTATATCCGTCGCGCAGATGAAGTGGAAAGTGCCGACAGCCGTCCAGTTAATCATGGCAATCTTGACTGGCATTTCCGGATGGAACATACCCGTGACGTGGCATTTGCCGCATCGCCTGCGTTTGTCATCGATGCTGCCCGTATCAATCTGCCGAACGGTAAGACCTCATTAGCCATGTCTGCCTACCCACCTGAAGCCGCTGGCGCAAAAAAATGGGACCGTTCGACTGAGTATGTCAAAGGCGTGATTGAGCACTTTTCTCAGTGGTATCCTTATCCTTGGCCGGTAGCTGTCAATCTGGGCGGTCACGGTGCAGGCATGGAATATCCTGGCATTGTGTTTGATGGTATGCGTGATCATGATGAATTCCTGTTTTGGATCACTGCCCATGAAATCGGGCATAGCTGGTTCCCTATGATTGTGGGTTCAAATGAACGTCGCTATGCCTTTATGGATGAAGGTTTTAACACCTTTATCGACGTTTACGCTTCCGACGCGTTTAATCACGGAGAATTTGCGCCAAAACGTGACGGTGAATATGCACCCAAAGGTGGCAATCCCGTGGATGAAATTCTGCCGGTGCTGGCAGATCCTGAAGCACCGACACTGATGGCACCGGCTGAAGCCACTGCCGAGAAATACCGTCATCCGGTTCCCTACTTTAAAGGGGCTTTGGGACTGGTGCTGTTGCGTGAACAGATCCTCGGCCCGGAACGCTTTGACCCGGCATTCAAACAGTACATTGCCACTTGGGCTTACAAACACCCATCCCCTTCAGATTTCTTCCGCTTTATGGAAAGTGCTGCTGGAGAAGATTTGTCCTGGTGGTGGCGCGGTTGGTATCTCAACAACTGGCAATTAGATATGGGGATCACTGCGGTCAAAGCCGTTGATGACAAGAAAGGCAAGGGCACTGCGGTGAGCTTTATCAGCAACCAGAAACTGGTAATGCCAGCCACCTTACGTCTGCAATACACCGATGGCACCAGTGAGAACTTCCGGATCCCCGTTGAAAGCTGGATGCGCTCCGGTACGCCAACCGTGGTGTTACCGGTAACCAAAGCAGTGAAAAACGCTACTTTAGATCCGGATCATAAGTTGCCGGATGCTGATCGCAGCAATAACAGCCTCACGCTGTAAAACTAACAAGACAAGAGGTGCCAACGGCACCTCTTTTTATTGATATAATTCCGTTGCGAATTGTTGTATATCAACCACATGATGATGAATGGCAGCTTCACCACTCGCCTAAATTGTGACTATCAGGATGGAACCCAATTACCGTCACTACAGCACCGAAGAACTGGAAGATGTGTTTGAGCACATCGATAGTGAGCAATACCCCGAACGCTACCACGCTGTAAGACAGCGGTTATTGCAACGGTATTCGCCAATGTCAAACACGCCGCCAGTTGCCGCGGATGCGCCCCCTTCCCCGCCGGCATCAGGGCAAACGACATATCAACACGAGGCAGTACCGGACTGCGTTGATATCGATCTTGCCTTGCTGAAACCGGTAGAAAATAATCAACAACCTTTGGGTGTTGTTCCTTACCTCCTCAGTGGCATCGGCTTTATTCCGTTATTGGGGATCCCTTTTGCGGTTATTGCATTGATTTGGGGGCTGTTAACTTCCCGCCCAGGAGGAAAACGCCTGGCACTTATCGGCTTAGTCGCCCTGCTCAGTGCTAACGGTTATTTGTATCTGGTGCTTCATAAAACCAACATTAGCGGCAATGACAACGAACAGCGCCAAACTCAGCAGTTACAGGACAATCTAAATACCCTTTACTCACAAGTAGAGTTATACCGATTTCGCCATGGTGAATATCCGCCGTCATTACCAGCACTGCGACAAGCCTTTCCGCTAAGTAAGGTATCGCTACAGGACACCTCTTTTAAAAACAGCCAGGAGGATTTTTATTATCAGCGGCTGGATAGTGCGCACTACCAACTGCTGGCGCGTGGTGATGATGGCAAACCGTTAACCGACGATGACATCCTGCCCGCTACCGACCGTAATATTAATGATGTGAGTGGCCTGCTACCCAAATCGGCCAGTTCAGCAGAAGGCGCAACTGCTGCTCAGTAATTTGAGCAATTGGCATACTTAACTTGAATTCACGCGATAGCAATTAACTGATATTTATAGCATTTTTTCCAGAACATTATTCATAAAAGCAACAGTCGTTGCGTTACCACCACATAAAAATATTAAAGGCTGCCAGTAACAGCTCACGCTGAAGGAATGCATTAATGAACTGCCTGAAAGGACTCATCATCGCTGCCATTTTGTGCAGTGCCCATGCGGCCTATGCCTGTAATCCGCTGCCCAAAGCGGTTGCTGATGCGGTACATCAACATCAGATTGTGATGGTAGGTGAATATCGTGGGACTAACGAAGCACCGCAGGCTTTTTACGATGTCGTCTGTGCAGCGTTGGCCGACAATCCAAAAGCAATTACTGTCGGCTTAGAGCTGACGGCTATCAAAGGCATAACGCTCACGAATAAAATTCACTACAGCAGTGGTTGGCAGTAGATAAAGAGTGGAAAGGTTCCCATAATGGCCGCAGCAGTAAAGCGATGTATCAGTTGCTGGAGAAACTCATAGATGTCAGACAGACCTATCCGCAACGCTCCATATTGCTGTTTAACAGTCCTGCCGACGACCGCGATGCAGTAATGGCACAAAATATTATGGATGAGTATCACGGGCAGAAACTGCTGACTTATTCGGGGGATTATCATGCAAAGCATGACGCCTGGTACCACATGGGATCCCCGCGCAATATTCATGGGACAAGGGCTTAAACAGCACAATCCAAAGCAAATTTACAGTATCAGCTTGCGCTATGCAGGCGGCACCGCCTGAGCTTGGCAAGATACCATTGGTGTGCATACCATGTGGTCAACCACTGCACCAGCACCGTTTACTACTCAAATCCCGACTCATGCCGCTTATGACCTGCTGTGGAATATCGGCCCGGTCACCGCTTCAATGCCATATATCGCAACAGCGGCAGAAAACCAGACAAAATCCGGTAGTTGAGACTAAACGCCACGTTAAGTGCTGGCATTCGCTAAGCGATTATTGCAGTATGGAAACCCTGCTGTCGTAATCGTTAACTTTCACAACCAAATGCTTATTCAGAATCTGAAATACCAAACCGCTTCCAGCAAACTGTTTATTGAAGAGTGGCACATTGCCGCGGGTGAACACTGGGGCGTGTTTGCCGGACAAGGCCAGGCAGCCGAACTGCTCGTCGGGCTGCTCAGTGGTGAGTTAACACCACATAAAGGTACGATTGAAGGACTACCCGCCAGCGTGGCTTGTGTGTCGCTGCAACAGCAACAAAAACTATTGGATCAACAGATTGCAGAAGATGAAAGCGACATGCAAAGCGGCGACACTGTATCGCAGATCTTGCTGGATAATGGTTGTGATCTGCAGACACTACCCGAGCTATTAGCGATCACCGACCTAACCCATCTCAAAGATCGTGGTTTTCGCCTGTTATCTACCGGTGAAACCCGGCGCTTAATGCTGGCAAAAGCCATTGCCGGTCAACCGCAATGGTTGATCCTGGATGAGCCTTATGCCGGACTCGACGTTGCCCATCGCGCCGCATTGACCAAACTGTTGCAAACGCTCGCCAAGCATACGCAGTTGCTGCTGCTCACCAGTCGTGAAGATGAACTGCCTGCCTTTATCAGCCATATGGCGTTGTTTGATGACCACCAGCTGACACAAACGCTGAGCCGTGAAGAATGGCAACAGCATCCGTTACTGGCGCAGATGCAGGCGTTATCTGAAGAGAAAAGTGCACGGATGCTGGCGCTGCTAAAGCAGCAAGATCATGCTAATTATCCCAATCCGCTGGTGCAGTTAAATGACGTAAGAGTGGCTTACACCGATTCTCTGATTTTTGAACATGTAAACTGGACGATTAACCGCGGTGAACACTGGCAATTACGGGGTCCCAATGGGGCGGGCAAAAGTACCCTGCTAGGGCTGATCCTGGGTGATCATCCGCAGTGCTACAGCAATGACATCACCATTCTTGGCGTTAAACGCGGTAGCGGGGAAAGCATCTGGGAAATTAAAAAGAATATCGGCGTCGTGTCTTCGTCACTGCATCTGCAATACCGGGTTAACTGCAGCGCCATAGAAGTCCTACTCTCGGGTTATTTTGATTCCATTGGTCTGTACCAGAAGCCCTCTGCGCTACAAATCAGCAATGCGCAGACCTGGCTGGAAATGCTGGAGATGAGTGACTTTGCCAAGACCGGCTTCCGCTCACTGGATTATGGTCAACAACGACTGTTACTGATCGCCCGGGCGCTGATCAAACAGCCAGCGCTGCTAATCCTTGATGAACCCTACCAAGGATTAGACTACCTCAACCGCAAGCTGGTGTTTCATGCCCTAAATCGCATCGCCGCCAGTAATATCAGTCAGTTGCTGTATGTCACCCACCATCATGAAGATACACTGGATGCGGTGCAAAACTTTGCTGATTTTGTGCCAGCAGGCAACGGTAGCCATAAGTTAGTACTGACGCCGGCCGCCGCACGCTGACGGCGGTTTACTGCGGGTTAGTCGCGCATTTATCGCCACCGACCCGCAGTTCTGCTTCCCGAAAAACGTTTGCGATAGGACCGGCGGCAGATTCCCACATTCAACTCTTTGTTAACCTTTAACCTATCCCCCCCTTTGGTGTAGAATCCCCCATTCCCGAATGGATCTCCTAAGGCATTGCTGATACATGAGCCAAGCACTGTTTTATCTGTTGCCTGCTAATCCGGCCGCCAATGTCAGCGAACAGGTGTCGCTACTGGCCTGCCGTTTGGCACAGCAGTATTTTCAGCAGGGGCAATGGCTATATGTGCATTGTGAAGATCAGCAGCAGGCGTATCAGGTTGATGAGTTGCTGTGGCAATTTGAACCCACCGCATTTGTGCCCCATAACCTCAAAGGAGAAGGGCCGAAAAACGGTGCGCCGGTAGAGATAGGTTTTGACAGACTTGGCCCCAATGTGCGGCGGCCAGTGCTGATCAATCTGGCAAACGAGGTCCCTGCATTTGCGGGCAACTTCAGCCAGATCATTGATTTTGTTGCGGGTGATGAAGCACAAAAACAGCAAGCGCGAGCGCGTTACCGCCAGTATCGCACTCAGGGCATAGCGCTCAACACTCAAGATTTAGCAACACAACCCATTAATTTTGTTTGAGAAAACTGGTTCCCATGGAAAAAACATATAACCCCAAGTCGATTGAGCAGGCCCTTTACCAAATCTGGGAAGAAAAAGGCTATTTCAAACCCAGCGGCGACAGCAGCAAAGGCAACTACAGCATCATGATCCCGCCGCCAAACGTCACCGGCAGTCTGCACATGGGCCATGCGTTCCAGGACACCATCATGGACACGCTGATCCGTTATCAGCGCATGAAAGGGAAAAATACCCTGTGGCAAGTGGGAACTGACCACGCGGGTATTGCCACCCAGATGCTGGTTGAGCGCAAGCTGGAAGCCGAACAAGGCAAGAGCCGCCATGACTTGGGCCGTGATGCCTTTATCGACAAAGTCTGGGAATGGAAGGAACAATCTGGCGGAACCATCACCAAACAGTTACGCCGTATGGGCGCGTCTGTTGACTGGGATCGTGAACGTTTCACCATGGACGCTGGCCTGTCAAAAGCGGTACAGGAAGTGTTTGTCCGTCTCTACAAAGACAATCTGATTTACCGTGGCAAACGCCTGGTGAACTGGGACCCGAAACTGCACACTGCGATTTCCGATCTGGAAGTGGAAAACAAAGAAAAACAGGGCCACATGTGGCACTTCCGTTATCCACTAGCGGGTGATGCACTGACCGCCGATGGCAAAGATTATCTGATTGTTGCCACTACCCGCCCGGAAACCATGCTCGGTGATAGTGCCGTGGCGGTGCATCCAGAAGATGAGCGTTATGCATCATTGATTGGCAAAGAAATCATCCTGCCTATCGTCAATCGCCGCATTCCGATCATTGCTGATGAATATGTCGATCGTGAATTTGGTACTGGTTGCGTGAAGATTACCCCAGCGCACGATTTCAATGACTATGAAGTCGGCAAACGCCATAGTCTGCCGATGTTTAGCATTATGACCCTCAACGGCGATATCCGCAGTATTGCTGAGGTACTGAACAGCGATGGCAGCCAGAACACCACGCTGGATAACAGTCTGCCAGAACGCTACGCCGGACTGGAACGCTTCAAAGCCCGTGACGCTGTGGTGGCAGAATTTGAAACCTTGGGTCTACTGGAAAAAATCGAACCTCATGCACTGAAGATCCCTTATGGCGACCGTTCCGGCGTGGTAATCGAACCGCTGCTGACTGACCAATGGTACGTGTCGGTCAAACCACTGGCGAAAACCGCCATCGAAGCGGTCGAAAACGGTGATATCAAATTTGTGCCGCAGCAGTATGAGAACATGTATTTCTCCTGGATGCGCGACATTCAGGACTGGTGTATCTCCCGTCAATTATGGTGGGGCCACCGTATTCCGGCCTGGTATGACGAAGCAGGCAATGTTTACGTCGGCCGCAACGAAGCAGAAATTCGCGCCGAATACCAACTGGCTGACAGCATTGCACTGCGCCAAGATGATGACGTATTGGATACCTGGTTCAGCTCTGCGCTGTGGACCTTCTCCACCCTCGGCTGGCCAGAACCAACACCTGAACTGAAAACCTTCCATCCCTCAGATGTGCTGGTGACCGGCTTTGACATCATCTTCTTCTGGGTGGCGCGCATGATCATGATGACCATGTACTTCATCAAAGACGAAGATGGCAAGCCGCAGGTGCCGTTCAAAACCGTGTATGTCACCGGCCTTATCCGTGATGAACAAGGCAACAAGATGTCCAAATCCAAGGGCAACGTGCTGGACCCGCTGGATATGATCGACGGTATCGATCTGGAATCGCTAGTCCAAAAACGTACCGGCAACATGATGCAGCCACAGTTGGCCGCCAAGATTGAAAAGAGTACCCGCAAAGAGTTTGCCGATGGCATTGAAGCCCACGGTACAGACGCGCTGCGCTTTACTTTAGCCGCCATGGCGTCAACCGGCCGCGACATCAACTGGGATATGAAGCGTCTTGACGGCTATCGCAGCTTCTGCAACAAGCTGTGGAACGCCTCGCGCTATGTGTTGATGAACACCGAAGAGCAAGATTGTGGTCAAAGCGGTGGTGAAATGACACTGTCACTGGCGGATCGCTGGATCATCAGCCTGTTTAACGAAACCGTGAAAACCTTTGATGACCACATCAATGCGTTCCGTTTCGACCTAGCCGCCAACACTCTGTATGAATTTACCTGGAACCAGTTCTGTGACTGGTATCTGGAGCTGACCAAGCCGGTATTGCAAAGCGGCAGCGAAGCTGAATTGCGCGGTACTCGCCACACACTGGTCATGGTACTGGAACAATTGCTGCGCTTAATGCACCCATTGACGCCATATATCACCGAAACTATCTGGCACCGGGTGAAACCACTGGCCGGGGTTGAAGGTGAAACGCTGATGTTGATGCCCTTCCCTGAATATCAGTCAGCTAAAGCCAATCCAAGCGCACAGGCGGATCTGGAATGGGTGAAACAGGTGATCACCGCAGTGCGTAACATTCGTGCCGAGCTCAACATCGGCCCCGGCAAGCCACTGAACATGCTGCTGCGTGGTGTCAGCGTTGAAGATCAAGCGCGATTGGATGCCAATCAGTCATTTTTGATGGCACTGGCAAAACTGGAATCTATCCGCGTACTGACCGCCGATGAAACTGCGCCTATGTCTACCACGCAATTAGTGGGTGAAATGGAGCTGTTGATCCCGATGGCAGGCCTTATCGACGTTGCCGCTGAAATGACACGTATTGATAAGCAGCTGGAAAAACTCACCCAGGAAATGGCCCGGGTGGAAGGCAAACTCAGTAATGAAGGTTTTGTCGCCAAAGCACCTGCAGCTGTGCTGGAGAAAGAACGCGCCAAGCTAGCAGAATTCAAACGCGATCAGGAAAAACTCTCCGAACAGAAAGCCGAGTTAGCCAAACTTGAAGGCTAATTAAACTAAGACATCGAGAAGAAGCGGCCCATGGGCCGCTTTTTTGTTATGCACTACCTAACTCAGAACTACATGATTGTTTTCGTACAACATCCTCTTTAGAATGCCAACTAAATGACGATAGTAAGATAACCGGCAGGCATATTTGTCAGACTATAGTCAGCACGTTCAAGCGAGGCATTACACATACACGTCCGGGTAGCTACGCTGATGCACGGTGAGTTTTTTCAAAGGACTGGCAGCTGTACTAAAACAGCAATATAAATGCGCTTGAATACCCAATAAGATGGACAAATTCGGGACAAATAATGACAGGCAGTCTTTATTGTGTAGGTGTAGGAATGACGCTCGGGGCACATCTCTGCCCGCTGAGTCGCAGTTACATCGAGAACGCTGATGTAGTGTTTTCAGGCGTTTCTGACGGATTTGTCGAACTCTGGTTACGTGAAATTCATCAGGATGTTCGCAGTTTGCAGCCCTTCTACGGCAAAAATAAATCTCGCCACATTACGTATCGCGAAATGGTCGACACCATGCTCGATGAAGTCAAGCAAGGAAAGAATGTGGTCGGTGCTTTTTACGGTCATCCCGGTGTATTTGCCAAAGCGCCCCATGATGCCATCGCCCGTGCCAGAGAACTGGGCTACGAAGCCAAAATGATCCCCGGTATTTCAGCAGAAGATTGCCTTTACGCCGATCTGGGCATGGATCCAGGCAAGCAGGGTTGCCAGCATTACGAGGCCAGCCAATTTATGCTGTATAAGCGCCGGATTGATCCCACTGCCATGCTGATTTTGTGGCAGGTGGGTCTGGCGGGTGATCTGACCATGGGGATTGAAGCCACTGGAGCCGCTGAATGCCGGTTATTACTGGAGATCCTCGCGCAAGATTATCCGCTGGAGCATCCCTGTTGGTTATATGAGGCTGCAACGAGTCCATTGCAAATCCCACGAATGGAACAGATGCCGCTGAAATCATTGGTATTTGCTGATATCTATCTACACACCACATTGGTGATCCCACCTTTGACCCCGATGATCCCCAATCCACTGCTGCGGGCGCGGCTCCAGCAACTCCAGCGGAAAGACATACATAAGGTGACAGCACATAAAAACAACGTAATCCCATTCGATACAAATAGGAGTAAACACTGATGATGGATGTGATCGCTTTATTGGAAAAACTTGGTAGTGATGCAACATTATTACAGCCTGAAAAACTTGAGCAGCTATTACTGAAAAGTGAATTAAGCGATGAACAAATTTACTGTATAAAGACACGAGACTTAACAGGTTTAAGAACTGAACTGAACATCGAGAATACTGTTATATGCTGTGCTCAAGCAGTACCCGATGAGGAAGAACCAAACGAAGATGAGCAACCCCAAAAAGATGATGCGGTTAACGGTTAACCGTTATTTCAAACTCATAATATTGTTGCTTTCACTGGCTTCAGTTTCCACTTTAGCCAGTGACTTCATGCTGCAACTGAAAGCCGCAGATGAAATTCGTTCAAGTGATCCCCGCACCTTTAGTGTTAAGTTGAATGAAATACGTAAACATAGCCTCGAACTATCAGAACAAGAAACATACTACCTACAATATCTTTCAGGTTATGAGCTCGCTTTTAAAGGAGATATCGACGCCGCGATCAGCATTTATAAGAATTTACTACAATCAAATGCCGACCAGGAACAAAAATTCAGAGCAAAAATTTCAATTGTCAATGAGTTTGCGATCCTGAAGAATTGGATTGAAGGACTTCAGTACCTAGATGACGCTTTAAAACAAAAGGAGTCCATAAAAAATGAACAACTACAATCACTTTCTATAATGGTTGCAGCAATATTTTATAATGCTCTGGGTCAGTATCAACTGGGATATACCTATAGTGAACAACTAAAGAAAATTGCAACGACTGAACGCCAAACATGTTTTGCGGCCCAACTAGCACTCGATGCGGCTAGTCAATTAGGCTATATAAAAGCTTCTGCTCAAGCATTCTCTGATGCAATAACCCAATGTGAAGCTAATGGTGAGATATTGATGGCAAGCATTATTATTGGGGTTCAAGCAAAGGGTTATCTATCAGATGGTCACCCAGAAGAGACCCTCACAAAGTTAGAACAACAAATGCCCTTGCTGTTAAAAACGGGATATCAACCAACTATTGGAGAATATTACTCCGTCCTCAGTGAAGCTTATTGGCAGTTAAATATGCAGGGGAAAGCATTCCGAGCCGCCAATAACGCAGTAAAAGTCCAAAGTTCTCAAGCTCCATTGAACGGCGCTAGGACTAGAGCTTACAAGGTGCTGTACCAGTATTACCGAAGTCACGGAGATAATGCCGCGGCCCTAGATGCATATATTAATTACGCTGAAGCCGATAAAGCGAATCTTGATGAAATCAAAACCAAGACCATGGCTTATCAGTTAGCACAACACCAAAGTATTGAGCAGCAAAATCGTATTACTTTGTTGAACCAACAAAATAAAGTACTGACGCTGCAACAAAAGCTGGCGGAAAACGAAAGCCATACACAACGAGATTTGATTGTGGCGCTGATTTGTGTGATTGCGCTATTAATCCTTGGTGCCGCACAATCCTGGCGTAACCAACGCCATTTTCGCAAATTGGCTGAATATGATGGCCTTACCAATATCTTTAGCCGTACCCATTTCACTGCGCTGGCGCATCAACTGCTGGAATGTAGTCAGCAACATCAAGAGCCAGTAAGTTGCGTGATGTTCGATATAGATCACTTCAAACAGATTAACGACAGCAAAGGCCATAAAACCGGTGACTGGGCACTCCGCAATGTGGCGCAAGTGAGTCGCCAGGTATGCCGACATAACGATGTGTTAGGACGTGTCGGCGGGGAAGAGTTTTGTGTTTTGTTACCGCAGACCAATATCATGCAGGCGAAAGAGATGGCTGAACGTTTAAGGCTACGCCTCGTTGAGCTCTACACCCGCGATAGCGGCTATGATTTCAGTCTGACGGCCAGTTTTGGCGTTGCAGCAACCAGCGGTTCCAGTTACAAATTAGAAGCACTGATGCACGATGCCGACCAAGCCATGTATCAGGCCAAACTACGCGGTCGTAATCGGGTTTGTATATTTGCTAAAGAGGAGTGCAACAGTCTGGAACCAGCGATACTACCCGTCACGACAACGCCAACCGTGAATATCAGCCAGTCGTAACATTACCAAGAATCAATTACTCGTTATTCCAATTTAAAATCGCTGAAATCTAGGGTTTCGCTGTCGCGTCCTGCTTCCTCAAAATGCAACTGCTGATTCAGTGCTGCCACCTCTTCACGTTGTTGTAATTGACGTTGTTTCAAAATCGCCAGTTGTCGGCGACGCTTACGCGCGTTACACAGACGGATCACATCAGCTTTTTGTGCATTAGATAAATTCAGCCAACCAAAGCGCTCATCGCGGCTGCGCATACAACCTTTGCAATAGCCGCGTTCATCTGACTGACAGATGCCAACGCAGGGACTGGGAATATCAAAAAATGCCAGCTGTTCCATATTTCGTCGCTTCAATTACCTGTAAGTTTTACTGTTTATACACATCAAAACCGCATGACAGTGTAGTTTAGGTATATCATTAGTTGCTTAAAAAGGCGATTTTCGCTACCTAGATGGTGCTGAAACACCCTCACAATTTTATGTGATTTTCATCACATTTCAATCAGCATGCTGCAAGCGCCCGCTGCAAATGAGTAAACTAGCGGGCATCACGCCGTAGGGCGTTTCACAATAACCACAAAGGTACCCACAAATGATAGGCACTCCCCTGTGTGAAGGCGCCAAGCGCGCGATGTTGCTCGGCTGCGGAGAGTTGGGCAAAGAAGTTGCGATTGAACTGCAACGGCTTGGTGTGGAAGTCATTGGTGTAGATCGCTACCCGAATGCACCGGCCATGCAGATAGCCCACCGTTTCCACGTCATCAATATGTTGGATGGCGCAGCGTTGCGTCAGGTTATCGCCGACGAACAACCGCATCTGGTGATCCCGGAAATTGAAGCAATTGCCACGCAAACGTTGGTCGAGCTGGAAGCTGAAGGGCTGCATGTGGTGCCGACAGCGCGTGCGACTCGGTTAACCATGGATCGTGAAGGGATCCGCCGCCTTGCGGCTGAAACACTCGGTCTGCCAACCTCGCCATATGTTTTCTGCGATACAGAAACCGAATTTAAGGCAGCGGTAGCGCAAATTGGCATTCCTTGTGTTGTGAAACCAGTGATGAGTTCTTCCGGCAAAGGCCAGAGCATTATCCGCAGTGAAGATAAAATCGCTAGTGCCTGGCAATATGCTCAACAAGGTGGCCGCGCCGGTCAGGGCCGTGTCATTGTCGAAGGATTTGTGCCATTTGATTACGAGATTACCCTGCTGACTATCAGCGCAGTTAACGGCATTCACTTCTGTGCGCCGATAGGTCATCGCCAAGAAGATGGTGACTACCGTGAAAGCTGGCAGCCGCAAATGATGAGTGAGTCAGCATTGGCAAAAGCCAAAGAGATTGGTCAGAAGGTGGTGACCGAACTTGGTGGCTACGGTTTATTTGGCGTAGAGCTGTTTGTTAAAGGCGATGATGTTTACTTCTCGGAAGTCTCCCCACGCCCACATGACACCGGAATGGTTACCTTGATCAGTCAGGATCTGTCCGAATTTGCACTGCATGTGCGTGCGATTCTCGGGCTGCCAATTGCTAACATTCAGCAACACGGCCCCAGCGCTTCGGCGGTAGTGCTACGTGAAGGCGATTCCTGCAATATCCGCTATGACGGTATTGCCGAAGCATTAGCAGAACCAGATACCCAACTGCGCCTGTTTGGTAAGCCGGAAATTCATGGACGCCGTCGTTTGGGAGTCGCGCTAGCGCGAGATAATGATGTACAAAGTGCCATTGAAAAGGCACTACGCGCCGCAGCCTGCGTCAAGGTCACGTTCTAAGTATTACATAAACAAACGCCCGCATTGCCGGGCGTTTGTTCTCGCAATAACAGTGTTAGTTCACCTGATTCTGGGTCTTACCCCGCAGATACGCCGCCACATTATTGATGGCAATATCCATTAACTTTTGTCGCGCTTCGGTTGTTGCCCAAGCGCTGTGTGGGGTAATACTGATGTTCGGCGCGGTGATCAGTGGATTGTCAGCTTTCGGCGGTTCGCTGGACAGCACGTCAACACCCGCGCGAATCCGCCCAGCATGTAGCGCCTCTGCCAGCGCCGCTTCATCGACCAGACCGCCACGCGCAGTGTTGATCAGAATCGCGCCTGGCTTCATCAGCGCGATAGTTTCCTTATTGATCATCCCCGCTGTGGTATCACTCAACGGGCAATGCAGTGACATAACATCCGATTGCCGGTACAGCGTCTCCAAATCCACCTGAGTGACACCTTCCGGCAACCCTGAGCGTGGTGAGCGTGTGTGCAGCAATACTTTCATCCCCAGCGCCAACCCGATGCGGACGACCTGAGAACCAATATCGCCATACCCCACAACGCCCAAGGTTTTGCCACTAAGCGATGTCAGTGGTGCCAAGGTAAAACAAAAATCGATGCTATTGGTCCAGTCTCCACGAGCAACAGCTTCATGATGACTGGCAACCTGCTGTGTATGATGCAGGATGTGGGCAAAAACCATCTGCGCCACTGCATCCGGGCCATAAGCGGGAACGTTAGTCACCACAATTCCCTGCGCTGCTGCCGCCTTCAAATCCACGACATTGTAACCAGTGGCCAATACGCCAATATAACGCGCATCTGGTAACTGCTTTAAGGTCGCCGCATCCAATACGGTTTTATTGGTCAGTAAAATTTGCGCCCCTTTTGCTCTGGCGACAGTGTCTACGGCCGGGGTGCGATCATATACCTGTAATTGGCCTAACTTAGCCAGTGGTTCCCAAGAAAGATCACCGGGGTTAAGGGTGTAGCCATCAAGTACCACAATCTTGATTGCTTCGGTCATAGCAACTATCTCCTTTTGTCTAAAACTGTAACGTCAATCCTATATTGGCCTGTCCTTGCCACACAGCATCACCACTGTAATACCAAGCACATTGCTGACTTTGTTCACAATCATACCCGTTGTTATTACCAACGAAGGTAGCAAATCCGCGAATTTCAGTCATTAACGCAAGGTTATCTGTCAGCAGTAGCTGCGCACCGACGCCAAAACTCATCGAAAAATAGTTTGAAGCATCCAATGACTGCGCGGGTTTGAGACGAGTAAGTCCAAAACTGCCGGTCATATAGGGACGAAAATCGCTGCGGGAAAAGTACAAGGTACCACCGGTGTGCCAGTAATCGACCGAAAACTCATCAAGCCGCTGATCGACACTATTTACTTGTTGAATAAGATCGGTTTGTTGATGACTGTATAACACGTAACTGTTGGCTAAAGGCGACACAGTTAAACCGACAATTACGCCATAATGGGCCGAGTCTTCAGCTTTACCACGGTTGTAGTAATCGGTGCTATTTACAGCAACACCCTGACCACCAAAACTATAACCACCGAATGGCGTCACATACAGGCCTTCAGCGCTGGCACTGCAACACAATAAACTCAACAACAGTATTCCGTAGCGTTTCATCATGCGTTTCCCCCAACGGGCTGCAACGTGAATTTATACAACCGTGAAAGTTGCAGGCGCGTACTCTGAATGCTCTGTCATGACATCAGGCTTAGCGCATACCACGCGCTAATCGCACTCGCTCATAAGCAGCCTGAATATCCTGAGCTTTACGTTTCGCAATTTCCATCATTTCTTCCGGCAATCCTTTCGCCACCAGCTTATCAGGATGGTATTCATTCATCAGTTTACGATAAGCGCGCTTAACCTCTTGATCGCTAGCGGAAGGTGTCAGACCCAAAACATGGTAGGCATCGTGCTCAGAAGGAGCATTGTTGTTGGGCTGCTGAAAGTGGAACTCTCCCTGCCAACGACGCAGCAACGCGTCCAATTGGGCCTGACTGAAGCCCAGCTCACGGGCAATAGTCTGTAAAATAGCCAGTTCTTTAGGGTGCAGCTCGCCGTCAGACAGTGCCGTCTGAATCTGGATCTCCAGAAACATCTGCTGCACCTCGCGGCGACCAAACGTCAGCGTGCGAAAACGACGCAGACACTGCTCCAAATCAAAGTCAGCCGCTTTGCCTTCGCGAAAAGCCTGCTGCGCTTCACGGCGTGCGTTGCTGTCCAGTCGCAGGGTATCCATCAGCATTGATGCGATACGAATATCATTTTCGGTGACGCGACCGGATGCTTTAGCGATATGGCCCATCACCGCAAAGGTGGTATTGAAGAACTGCGCCTGGCGCGTTACCGCATCACCACCGTCTGACATACGCTTGTCAAACTGATGGCCTAACCAGATCCCCAGTAACGCACCGAAAAAGCGGCCGAACATAAAACCAATCACGCCGCCAAAGAATTTTCCCCAAATTTGCATGGTTTATCCTGTCTTTCTACACATCCGCAGCATCAGCCAATGTGTTTGTATTCTTAACTAATGGCGCTTACGCGAGACGCTGTTCTAACGCCTGCAGGCGTTCCATCGTACCGACATCACACCAATATTTGCGCCAATGCTCACCACTGACACGGCCTGCAGCAATCTGTGCCTTTAAGAGTGGCCCGAGTGCGAAACGCTGTTCCGTTATCGCGGAAAACAGTTGTGGGCGATAAATACCGATACCGGAAAACGTCAACTTGTCGTCACCGCCGGCTTGTAGCGTGTTACCAGCTAGCACAAAGTCACCCTGAGGATGATGCGGCGGATTGTCCACCAGCCACAAATGGGCCAGGCGATTGTCCGCCAGCTCCGGCAGCGATGGCAGTTGGTCGATATAAATATCACCATTGATCACCAAAAAAGGTTCTGTTCCCAAAAATGGCAACGCCTGTTTGATGCCGCCACCGGTCTCCAACGCTTCGGCTTCAACACTATACTGAATATTCACACCAAAGCGACTACCGTCTCCCAACGTCTCCATCAATAACGGAGCTAACCAGGCGCAATTTATCACAACCTCATGAATCCCAATTTCAGCAAGGTGTCGCAGATGGTAGGTAATCAATGGTTGACCGGCGACTGGAACAAGTGGTTTGGGTAAGGTATCTGTTAGCGGCCGCAGCCGCTCTCCACGGCCAGCAGCCAGGATCATTGCGCGCATCAACGATTCTCTCCACACAAAGGCAACAAACGTTGCCGTACCCACTGGCTGAAAGAAAACAGCTCGGGGTAGCGCTCACTGATATCGGCTACATATGCCAGTGTAAGCGGAATATCCTTGATATAGCCTGACTTGCCATCACGATGTAATAACCTTGCGAAAATACCCGCCGCTTTGAGATGGCGCTGCAATCCCATCAGATCGAACCAGCGGCAAAACTGCTTCGCACTGGTTTGACGGTCCAGCAAACCAAGGGTAATACAATGCTGATAATATTCATCACGTAGCGCATCTACGACCGCATCCGGCCAGCGAACATAACAGTCACGAAGCAATGAAACCGCATCGTAGGTGATGGGCCCCAGCACCGCGTCCTGAAAATCGATCACATACAACTGCTTCTCCATCACCATCAGATTGCGACTGTGAAAATCGCGATGCATACCGACCAATGGCTGCGCCAAGGCATTTTCAGTGAGCAATGCAAACACTTGTTGTAATTGCTGTATTTCGGCGTCTCTTAGCGTTAAATGCCAATGTTTCGCCAGTAACCACTCCGGAAAAATCTCTAGTTCCCGTTGCACAAACGCCGCATCATACTGAGGCAACGGCCCTGAACTGCTGGCTTTCACCGCGGCAATTTGCGGCAGCAACGCCAGCGCCTGTTGATACCAGCGTTTGACATTGTCGGAAGTCAACAATGACAACAACGACTGGTCGCCCAGATCCTGCTGCAAAATAAAACCCTGTGTTGCATCCACCGAGATAATCGCCGGGACAGGTATTCCTTGCCGATGATAAGCATCGGCTAACGCCAAGAATGGCCGGTTATCAACCTTTTCAGGCGGGGAATCCGCAACGATGTAGGATTTATCAGCGGTTGTTACCCGGAAATAACGGCGGAAACTGGCATCCCCCGAAATCAACTGCATGTCTACAGAAGCATCAAACTGCTGCTGTAACCATTGCTTTAATTGAAGAAATCTGGCGTCCGACAAGGTCACCTCGTGGCTCTTGGGATAAAATTGCTTTATTATAGCGGCGGAAAAAAACAGGAAACAGCCCATGATTACAGAGTTTTTCATTGGCTGGCGTTGCAACTATGCGGATGCAACTATACTCTCCGTGACACGATTCCAGACACAGAAGATCCTATAAAGACCCAAGATGCGGAAGCGACTTATACTGGCATTGAGCCTCGTCACCCCCATGGCCGTAGCAGCCACCGATCCTCAACAGGAAGAAACCTACGGCCAGTGCGTTATTGTGCCCCCGGTTCCTTATAATCCATCGGCACAGAACGACGCCAAAAAGAATAACCAACGTATTGAAATTTCTTCTGATTATTCAAAGACTACCATAGGTCACAGTGCGACATTTGAGGGCGATGTTGCGTTGTCTCAAGCTGATCGTCGGATTACCGCCGATAAAGCTGAAGTTGATCAATTAATGCAACAACTAAAGGCAAACGGTAGCCTGGTATTTCAGGATTCTATGGTGACAGTCACGGCTGACTCGATGGAAGCCCAAATGCGCTCCAATGTCGCCACCTTGTCCGGAGCCCAGTATTGGCTCCACGGTCAACAGTTGCACGGCAAAGCCCAAAGTCTGCAAATAACCAAAAACAACAATCTCATTTTGCAAAACAGCAGCTTCACGACCTGTCCACCCGATGATGAATCCTGGATACTGGAAGCTCGACGCATCCGCATCGATTCAAAAGATGAATGGGGGGAGATCTGGGATGCGAAGCTAAGGGTCGGTGGCGTGCCGGTGTTTTATATGCCGTATATGACCATCCCGATCACTGATAAACGTAAAACCGGTTTTCTGTTTCCGTCATTCAGTTCCAGTACCACCAACGGTCTTGAAGTGTCCACGCCGTTTTATTGGAACATCGCGCCCGAATATGATCTTACCTTTACCCCAACTTACATGAGTTCGCGCGGTTTATTTACCAAAACGGAATTTCGTTACTTAGCCGGCGAAGATCAACAGGGCCAGCTCAATCTGGAATACCTTGGAAGCGATGGCATGCTGGAAAATAGCCCTAACCGCTATATGATCCACTGGCAGCAGCAAGGGGAACTGAACAAGAACTGGCGCATTCGTTCCAACTTTACCGATGTTTCTGATAACAACTATTTTAATGACTTAAAATCCGATGTTAACCGCGCTACAGATAACCAGCTAAACCGTGTTGGCGACCTTGGTTACTATACCGATAACTGGGATTTTGGCGTACGGGTACAAGACATTAAAGTGCTGGGTGAAGACGAAGCCCCTTACCAGGTGATGCCACAGCTCACCTATAATTTCCGAGCGCCGCAGTTTTGGCATGGTCTGGATTTTAACCTGTATTCCGAGTTAACCAACTTTGAACACCGCGGTGAAGACTGGAATACGGCCGATCGGCTGCATCTGGAGCCCACAATCACCCTACCACTTCAGGGACCGGCAGGCTCACTGACCAGCGAATTGAAACTGCTGCAAACCAATTATTGGCAACACAATATTCAGGACGATACGCTGAAGCAGTCAGTGAGCCGGACATTGCCACAAGTTCGGGTTCATGGTCAGATTAACTTTGAACGCCAGACCAGTTACTTTGATGATAACTATCGGCAGACACTGGAACCTCAGTTTCAGTACCTTTATGTCGGCTATCAAAATCAGGATGGCATCGGCATTTACGATTCAGCCGATCTGCAACAAGATTATATTGGGCTATTCCGTGATCGCCGCTATTCCGGACTCGATCGCATCGCCGACGCCAATCAGTTAACGCTCGGTCTGACCACCCGCTTGTTTGATGAACATAATCTGGAGCAACTAAAATTCAGTCTCGGTCAGATCATTTATTTTGATAATAGCAAGGTCAATCTCTATTCAGATCAGTTGCAAGACGACAGTTCAACATCAGTGCTAGCGTCAGAATTGGATGCTCACTTGTATAGTGACTGGTTCATCAGTGGTGCCATTCAATACGACACTACCAACAAATCTACTAAGAAAAGTGAAATCACGCTGGATTATCGTCCGGGCGCAAACAAACTGGTGCAGTTGAGTTACCGATATGTGCCAGATCTATTGAATACCAATACCAATGACCGCGTAGATATCTCTCAGACCGGATTCCGTACCACCTGGCCGGTGACTGACAGCCTGTATTTTGTCGGTAACTGGTATTATGACCTCAATGAAAAACGCTCTGTGGAAACCTACACCGGCTTTCAATACGAATCCTGTTGTTGGGCAGTACGCTTAGCCTATCACTACCACATCAAGACCAATTATCAGGACAACTATAATCCGGCGATCAACAACCGCGAGTTGTTTGAAACAGGATTTTACCTGAACTTTGTTATCAAAGGCTTGGGTGGTACAGGCCCCTTGGGCGTCAGTGATATGATGAACGACGGACTGTTCAATTACCGTAAACCACTTTATCTGAGGAATTAGTGCAGAATTGTGGTAGATTGCTGAACCTCAGACAAAACTGACAGTCAAAACTGGACAACTGCGGCTGCGCAATAGCGGCTGACCTAATAAGAATGTGGCAAGGATTTTGTTAATGACCCCCAGTAAAAGTTTATTGTTTGCATTGTGTACTCTTGTACTGAGCCAATTTGCGATGGCAGCACCACAACCGTTGGACCGTATTGCGGTACAGGTAAACAACGGGGTAATTCTGGAAAGTGAAATCCAGACGATGATGACCCAGGTCAAAGATGATGCCCAGAAAAAGGGTCAAAAACTGCCATCGGACGATGCCCTGCGCACCCAGGTTATTGAACGTCTCATTCTGACTAAACTGCAACTACAAACTGCTGAGCGTATCGGCCTGCATATTGGGGATCTGCAACTGGATCAGACAATTGCCAATATTGCAAAGCAGCAGAATATGACAGTGCCAGAGCTGCAAGCCAAGGTTGAAGCTGATGGTCAGAGTTTCAGCCAATACCGTGAGCAGTTACGTGAAGACATCACGCTGGGTGAAATTCAGCGTATTCAGGTGCAGCGCCGTATCCAGGTGTCGCCACAGGAAATTGATAACCTGGTCAAACTGATCCAGGAGCAGGGGTTGAAAGATGTGGAATTCCAGATCGGTCATATCCTGATCGAAGTGCCCGCCAATGCCACACCTGATCAAGTTGAAAATGCGCGTAAACGTGCCGATACCGTATTATCCAGATTGAAAGAAGGCGCGGATTTCCGTGAGATGGCGATTGCTGCGTCAGCTGGTCCTAAAGCGCTGGAAGGCGGTATTTGGGATTATATGAACATCAACGAAATGCCAACACTGTTTGCTGAAGTGGTAAACGGTGCGAAGAAAGGTGACATCATCGGCCCAATCAAAAGCAGCGCTGGCTTCCATATCATCAAAATCATGGATGCGCGCGGATTGGAAACCAAAGAAGTACAGGAAGTTAAAGCTCGCCACATCCTGTTGAAGCCATCACCCATTCTCTCCGAAGAACGCGCTAAGGCGACCCTTGAGAAATTCATTAAGGATATCAAGAGTGGTAAAGAGAAATTTGAAGATCTGGCCCGTAAATATTCTGAAGACCCAGGCTCTGCTACAAAAGGTGGCGAATTGGGTTGGGCTGAACCAAGCATTTATGTTCCTGAATTCGCCCAGACACTCGCTCAACTGAAAGAAGGTCAAATCAGCGAACCTTTCCGTTCCTCTTTTGGCTGGCATATCGTCGAGCTTGAAGGCCGCCGCACCACTGACGCCACTAAAGAGTTCAACACAAACCGCGCTCATGAATTAATATTCCGTCGTAAATTCAACGAAGAATTGCAAAACTGGCTGGACGAAATGCGGGCGAGCGCATACATTGAAATTCTTGATTCTCAATCTAACAGAGGTTAAGCAGATTGGACACTAAACGTATTGCCATCACCGCCGGTGATCCCGCCGGGATTGGCCCGGAACTGGTAGTACAATTGGCTCAGCGCAGCTGGCCAGCAGAGCTGGTGGTCTGCGCCGATCCGTCGCTGTTACAATCCCGCGCAAAAATGCTGGGACTGAGTCTACAGCTCCGTCCATATCAACCGTCACAACCGCCAAGGCCACAAGAGGCCGGTACACTCACTATCGTACCGTTTCAGATGGCCGTTGAAGCGCGCTGTGGTGTGCTTGACGAACAAAACAGTACCTATGTAGTAGAAACCCTTAGCTACGCCGGTGAAAAGAATATGAACGGTGAGTTTGATGCCGTGGTCACCGGTCCTGTGCACAAGGGCATTATTAACCAGGCAGGCATTCCCTTTTCTGGTCATACTGAATTTTTTGCCCACCAAGCCGGCTGTAAAGATGTGGTGATGATGCTGGCTTGCCCTGGTCTTCAGGTTGCCCTGGTTACAACCCATATTCCGCTTGCCTATGTTGCTAAAGCGATTACCCGTGACCGTCTGCATCAAGTGATTAATATCCTGCATCACGATCTGGTTAATCGGTTCGCCATCGAAAATCCGAAAATATACGTCTGCGGCCTGAATCCTCATGCAGGAGAAAATGGTCATCTGGGCCGTGAGGAGTTAGATGTGATAATTCCGGCACTCGATGAGTTGCGTCAGGAAGGAATGCATATCGTCGGTCCACTGCCTGCCGACACCTTATTCCAGCCAAAATACCTGGAAGATGCTGACGTAGTGCTATCGATGTACCACGATCAAGGCTTGCCTGTGTTAAAATCCATGGGATTCGGAAAATCCGTTAACATCACACTTGGATTGCCTTATATCAGAACCTCTGTTGATCACGGTACTGCACTGGAGTTAGCGGGCACCGGTAAAGCAGATCTCGGCAGTTTTGTCTGCGCGCTGAATAAGGCTATTGAACTGGCGCATAAGAACTGATCCCCACAGAGCATTAATGAGCAATAAAGTACATTTAGGCCATACGGCCAGGAAACGTTTTGGTCAGAATTTTCTGACTGATAGTAATATTATCAACCGCATTGTTGCTGCTATCTCGCCAGATAACGAGCACGTAATGGTTGAGATTGGTCCCGGATTAGCCGCATTGACTGAACCGGTTGCGGAAGGCATCGACCGCCTTACCGTCATCGAGCTCGATCGTGACTTAGTCGAACGGCTTAAACATCACCCAGTTCTCAAAGATAAATTAGAGATCCACCAAGGTGATGCCCTGCAATTCGATTTCAATAAGCTGTTGCAGCCAGGCAAAAAGCTCAAGGTGTTTGGCAACTTGCCTTACAACATCTCTACGCCATTGATGTTTCATTTGTTTAGTTTTGCTGAACACATCGCCAACATGCACTTCATGCTGCAAAAAGAAGTGGTGTTACGTTTATCAGCGGCGCCGGGTAGCAAAGCATACGGTAGACTGACCGTCATGGCCCAGTATTACTGCCAAGTGGTGCCAGTACTTGAAGTGCCGCCACAAAGTTTCACGCCACCGCCCAAAGTTGATTCGGCCGTTGTGAGGTTAATACCCTATGAGCAGAAGCCATGGCAATGCCATGATGTACACTTATTAGAAAGTATCACGGCTACTGCCTTTAATATGCGGCGGAAGACATTAAGGAACAATCTTAAGCAGCTATTCAGTGATGAAGATTTTGCCACGCTCAATATTGATCCTGGGATGAGACCAGAGCAGATTAGCGTAAGTCAATACGTCGCACTGGCTAATCACCTATACCAAAAACAACAGTAAACTGCAGGGACGCCAAATGGCGTCCTTTGTTTCCCCCGTCAAGTCACATGCCATAGGAAGGGAAATGAATCAGCAAGCACCAATAAAAATCGAGGTTAAAACCGAATATATTGCCCATCAGTCTGCCCCTGAAGAAGACCGATATCTGTTCAGCTATACCATTACCATCGTCAATTTGAGTGACGAAAACGTCACCTTGAAGAGCCGCCACTGGATTATTACTGACGCTAACGGTAAAAAGACAGAGGTACAAGGGGCTGGAGTGGTTGGAGAAACGCCCAAAATTCAACCAAACACGGCGTATCAGTATAGTAGTGGTACAGTGTTAGAAACTCCCCTTGGTTTTATGGAAGGTCGATATCTGATGGAAACGGATCAGGGTCAAAGCTTTTATGCCCCGATAAAAGCTTTTCGCCTGGCTGTCCCCGGAATGATCCATTAGGAAGGAAAGTTGTAGTGGCAAATTATTTTGTAGGCGATATTCATGGTTGCTTCAGCGAATTAAAAAAACTGCTGGAAGTTGTTGATTTTAATCCATCACAAGATGTTCTTTGGTCCGTTGGGGATCTGATTGCCAGAGGACCAGAGTCACTCGCGACATTGCGCTATTTTGAGCATCTTGATAACGCTGCAAGAATAGTGCTTGGCAATCACGAATTGAATCTGTTCGGGATTAACGCCGGATTTCGTAGCCCCCGCCCATCTTGCCAGTTAACTGAGCTTATCCAATCCCATGACTTTCCACGGCTATTGGAGTGGCTTCGATTACAGCCGTTATTGCAAGAGATGCCCGAACATCAGCTGGTAATGACACATGCGGGAGTTCCGCCACAGTGGGATCTATCCGCGTTGCGACGAGAAGCTACTCGCGTATCTGATGCCCTGCAACGTGCAAACTACCTCGAAGCAGTCATCAGCCCCATGTATACTGATGCGCCCGAGGGATGGCATGCAGATCTGCAGGAGTCTGAATTGATCCGCTACTGCATTAATGCACTTACCCGTATTCGTTTTCTCTACACCGATGGCCGATTGGATTTTGCCTGCAAATTGCCCCCGGATGAATGTGATATAGAAGAGCTAAAGCCTTGGTTCAAATTTCCTTCGAAAACCGATGAATTAACTAAGGTTTTTGGCCATTGGGCGGCGTTGATGGGTGAGACTGGCAACGCCAAAATCCAAGCACTGGATACCGGGTGCTGCTGGGATCAATATCTTACACTTTGGCATCTGGAATCGAATCAAAAAATCACCCAGTCCAGGTTGAAAAAAGGTTAAACTAACGCGATTTTTGGCCGATATTTTAGCGATTGCGCTTTATAAAAATTAACCTAATTACCAATCATAAATTGTTCCGGAGTAATGTATGAAGTTAAACATGGCCACACGAGTAATCGCCGGGTTTACGGTGGTGACCTTGTTATTGCTAATACTTGGTGCAGTGTCTTGGCTAACGAATGACGAGTTAAAAAAGGCCACTCAAGTGACTCAAAAATTGAGCATTCCGGCACTTGATACCACTAACTCGTTGTCGGAAATTCTCAGCGAACAGCAAAGACTGATCCTGGTGGCGTTTCATACGCCCTACTCTTCTGGGATGCCAGAGATAACCGGCAAATTTGAACAACAGAACGCAACTTTTGATAATCAATATAATGAGTTATTAACCCTGCTGCAGGGCCAACAAAATATCCAGACCATCCTGCCCGAAGTTAATAGTAGTTACCAAGCGTTTACCGAGCTAGGTAAACGGATAATGGATAATAAATTGCAGGCGCTCAAGATCCAGGAAAGTCTTGAGAAAAGACGAGAGCAACTGGACTCAAATACTGATGATGTCGGTTCAGTGTTACTCGACTTAGTAGATCTAGAGAGCAATGGTGATGCAACTAAACGGGATATCGCAGCCGCAGCCTCGGCTGTCGATAGCAACATGACCAGCATGGCCAGTACTGTATATGATCTCATCGCGGCTAAAGATCAAAGTAAATATGACCTGATTAACAAAGAGTTGGGTTATATCATCAATGATGCTCAAACAAAAGTTGCTTATATCGCTCAACACGGTGAAGGCATCGTCAAGGCTAGTACGCTCAAAGACATCGCCCAACAGACTGGCGCGATTTTCAAACAATTGCAGGGAGCAGACTCTATTCAGGCGCAAAAGGGACTGGAAGTACAACTACTCACCAGTACTCAAAATGATTTGAACCAATCAGAAACGCTTAAAGGTAACGCGGTTACCTCAATGAAACATCTTTCTACCGCGATTGAGAAGCTGTCGAATGATATCAATGCTGAAGTGCTGAATAGCATCAATTCCGCCAGCCTGAAAACACTGTTTGTAGTTGTGATCGCGATTTTAGTCGCTATCGGGGTAAGCATCGCTGTTGTAAAACCGCTGACGGCTGCATTGAAAGAGATTAATCATGCGCTCAGAGTCGTAGCCTCGGGGGATCTGACACATAAACTGGATGATTCAGGTCATGATGAATTTGCTGAGTTATCCGGCAACTGTAACCGGCTTATCGACAGTCTGAGACAATTAATCACCAGCATTCTTGATCGCTCTAACCAGCTTGCCTCCGCCGCAGAAGAAACCTCTGCAATTACAACGCAAGCAACGGCTAGCGTGCAAGAACAGAAAGCGCAGGTTGACCAAGCTGCCGCCGCCACCACCGAGTTAAGTTCAAGTGCACAGCAGGTATCAGTAAGTGCTGACCATGCATTAGCACAAATCAAGAAGGCTGACGAACAAACGCAGAATATGCATGGCATTGCAGAAGAAAATCGGCGCACTATTGAATCGTTGGCGAATGAGGTGGCAAAAGCTGCCAAAGTAATTAATAAAGTGCATGCCGACAGCGCTACGATTGGCACCATTCTCGATGTCATTCGTGGCGTTGCAGAACAAACAAATCTGCTGGCGCTTAATGCTGCAATTGAAGCGGCAAGGGCTGGAGAACAAGGACGCGGATTTGCCGTGGTTGCCGATGAAGTTCGCAGTTTAGCATCGCGCACACAACAATCTACCAGTGAAATTCAGCAAATGATTGAGATGCTGCAAAAAGGCACTAAAGAAGCAGTAGCAGTCATGGAATATGGTCAAACTCAGGCAAAACTCTGTGTAGAAAAAAATGAGATTTCTAACCAAGCGCTGGTATCGATCAGTGACTCGGTGCATCAAGCTTATGATGCTGGCACACAGATTTCTGGCGCCGCACAAGAACAAAACATTGTTAGCCAGCAAGTGTCTGAGAAATTAGAAGATATTGCACAGATTTCTGATGAAACAGCGATTGGGTCGGCTCAGACAGCAGAGTCAAGTCATCAAGTGGCTAAACTTGCTGAGGAACTGCAATCCTCAGTACGAGAATTTAAAGTTTAAAATTTAAAGGATATACAAAGTAAAAAGCCGCATATATGCGGCTTTTTATTCAACGATTATTCTTCTTCACCGCCACCGGCACCGCCTAAACGTTCTTTAATCGCCGAGGTGATAATGCTACTGCCAAAGCCGTTAGCTTCAGCCCACTGAAGAATGGTCTTACCGTCCGATTCAGTTGCTTGTAGTTCATTGCCAGAAAGACGCTTGGCAATATATTCGCCGGTTTCTTCTGATTTTGATTGGAAAGCTATGCGTAGCAAACTAGTTCCATCACAGACAACTCCAGGATAAATGTTACGTAGTTTTACGCGATTCTCTTTCAATTTTTTACGTAACCGGTTCTTATCGTTAGATTTTACATAATCACAAATACCCGCAATAAAAGCGGCATCATCCGCCTTTGCTGGCGTAGGTATTGAGATTGAGGATACGGCGACCAGCGCAGCTATAGCCACAGGGAATAAGCGCATCATTCACTCCTTATTTATTGTTTTTGTTCCAGTTTTCACTGAGTTTACTCAGAGGTTTTAAATACTTGAAGGATTTTACACACTTTTAACGTATTTGAGAAAGTGAAATTCTAGGCCATCCGCACTGTGTCCAACTTCTTCTGAGGATTTGATCCAGTTCCCATCATCCCAATGGGGAAACCAGGTATCACCTTCAACGTCTAGTGCTATCTCTGTCAGATAAAGGACATCGGCTTGAGGGAGGGCTTCAGCGTAAAGCTGACCACCGCCGATCACCATCAATTCCTCACAGACATCAGCTTTGGTCATCGCATCTTCAAATGAAGAAGCAACTGTTACGCCAGGGAGGATATAATCGCTTCTCCGTGTAATCACAATGTTTTGTCGCCCAGGTAAGGGCCGACCGATTGATTCATAGGTACGCCTGCCCATAACAACCGGTTTGCCCATCGTCACTTGTTTAAAATGGCGTAGATCTTCCGGTAAATGCCAAGGCATCTTGTTATCTTTACCGATGACACGATTATTAGCCATTGCGGCTATCAAGGCGATGCGCATGAAGACTCCGTTGCAAACAGATTAAATAATTGGGCGGGTACGATAATACACGAGCGAAGGCATTGCCAATCCAACCGATAGAGCCCCCAGAATAAATAGTGTTTTAACCCCATTTAACACGACCTGGTTCAATACTTCACTGCGCACTTCGGAGTGAGCCGCCAACTCCACCATTGCAATGACCGTGTTATAGGCGTAGGAACCAGGGATCATCGGAATAATAGCCGCGACGCCATACAACAGCGGCGGAGCCAAATGCCGCTTGGCAAAAATAATGGTCATCACACCTATTAAAGCCGCCGCCATGAATGTTGCCCATTCAATTGGCATAGATAGAAATTGCAGCAAAATTGTGCGAAAGCAGTGGCCGACCGCACCAGCCAGTGCGCAATAGGGTAAAAAGCGCCGTGGTACGTTAAATAACATGGCAAAACCCACGGCAGGAAACGACGCAAAAAAAGCATCGTCAGCTAACTTAAGCAGCAGTTCCATCACTTCAACAGCCCCCCTAATTGCATCGCAATGGTGATACCAATAACGGAGGCTACTGTCATTAAGGTTGCTTGCCCCCAACGTGCAATACCCACATTCATATGGCCTTTCACCATATCCGATATGGCATTAATCATCGGGAAACCAGGGACTAACATCAGCACTGACGCAGCGACAGACAATCTTGGCGTAGTCGTAAGTGGGTACATGAATCCAACTTGCGCCAACATACTCGTGACAAATGCCGTAACGGCAAAATTCACTAGTACATTAAAGTGCTTAGCGGCCATCGCCAAGCGCACATACATCCCAATGGCTGAGGCAAAAAAAGTAATAGAGCAAGCTGTCGCATCGCCACCAGAAAGATGACAAAAACTACCACACGATAGCGCGACAAACGGAATAAGAACCCATTTGGGGTAGGTCCGAGGATGGATGTGAGCTAAACGTTTACGAACGTCGTTAGGCCCATAAAGCCCCTTTTCTGTTAACAGGCAAATTCGCTGGAGTTCACAAACAACAGCCATGTTGATGCCGTGTTGGCGAATGCGCCGTGTGGTTGTCACACAACGTCCGTGCACCAGGCTAGTCAATACAAGGGAATTAGAGGAAATCGACAGTTCAACGCTTGCAAGGCCAAGCGCCTGACCAAGGCGCTGACTTAACTCTTCGACTAAGTCAGATTCAGCGCCATAGGCTAACAAAAGTTGAGCAGCCCGGACTACCTGCCGGGTGATATCATTTTGGGTATCAGCATACACAGGAGTTCAGGCTCTCTTTTATCAGCGATTAACGTTGGTATATAACCTCGACGTCATAATCGTCGTCATCGAAGTCATCGTCAAATTCATCATCATATTCTTCGTTGAGATCGTCAGCGTTTTCCAGATGATCACTACCCCATTTGAACTCGACCTCGTCATCCGGGTCATTATCCTGCTCTTCTGCCGGCAATTTGCTGATGAAGTCATATAACTTCTCAGCCAGTGCCGCAGTTCCCTCGCGGGTATAAGCAGACATGGTATATACATCACCTTCCCAACCTAAGTCTGCGACTACCTTGGCAACTTTTTCCTGAAGTTCTTCTGCAAGCAATAAATCCGTTTTATTGAATACCAGCCAACGGGGTTTCCCTGCAAGTTTAGGCGAATATTTTTCCAACTCAGCGACGATAGAGCGTGCAGATTCTGCAGGATCCGAACCATCAACGGGCTCAATATCCACAATATGCAACAATATGCGACAACGCTCCAGATGTTTTAGAAAACGGATCCCAAGACCAGCCCCCTCTGCCGCACCTTCAATCAGACCGGGGATATCGGCAATCACGAAACTTTGTCCAGGACGTGGGTTAACCACCCCCAGATTCGGCACCAGCGTAGTAAAGGGGTAATCAGCCACTTTTGGAGTAGCACGCGAAACGGCACGGATGAAGGTAGATTTGCCCGCATTTGGCATACCCAACAAGCCTACATCCGCTAACAATAACAGCTCCAAACGTAAACTACGGACTTCGCCGGGAGTTCCCATCGTTTTTTGCCTAGGGGCACGGTTGACACTGCTCTTAAATCGGGTATTCCCTAAACCATGAAAACCACCTTTAGCCACCAACAGTTTCTGGCCGCTTTGAGTCAAATCACCCAACACTTCGTCGGTGTCTTCATCAACAGCGCGGGTGCCAACTGGGACCCTGAGTACCAGATCCTGTCCCCCATGGCCAGTACAATCGCGGCTACGACCATTTTCACCACGCTCTGCGGCATGAAAGCGCTCAAAGCGATAATCGATCAGTGTATTGAGATTTTCGTCAGCCAGCAGATACACGTTACCGCCGTCACCACCGTCGCCGCCATCAGGGCCACCATCAGGCAGATACTTCTCACGCCTGAAGCTGACGCAGCCGTTTCCACCATCACCGGCTTCGACTCTAATCACCGCCTCATCAACAAACTTCATAAACTCTCCTGACACCCCTGAATGTTCGAATTATATCCGCTAATTTCAGCGGGCACCAAAAACAAATAATACCAAAACAAAAGCCCCACCAATGGCGGGGCTTTGCAGTAAAGGTCGAGATTACTCTTCGATGCTAACGAACTTGCGGTTGTTAGGACCTTTAACTTCAAATTTCACTTTGCCGTCAGCCAGGGCAAACAGAGTATGGTCACGACCGATACCTACGTTTACACCAGCGTGGAACTTAGTACCACGTTGACGAACAATAATGTTGCCTGCCAGTACAGACTCACCGCCAAAGCGTTTTACACCAAGACGTTTACTTTCTGAATCGCGGCCGTTACGAGTAGAACCGCCAGCTTTTTTATGTGCCATGAGTCAGACTCCTAATTAAGCATTGATTGCTGTGATTTTGACTTCAGTGAACCACTGACGGTGGCCCATTTTCTTCTCGTGGTGTTTACGACGACGAAACTTCTGAATAGTTACTTTTTCGTCACGACCGTGGCTAACAACAGTAGCAAGCACTTTGCCACCAGCAACCAACGGAGTACCCACTTTTACGTCTTCACCATTAGCAACCAATAATACTTGGTCAAATTCAATGGTTTCACCTGTAGCAACTTCGATTTTTTCTAAGCGTACAGTGTGACCTTCAGCAACACGGTGCTGCTTACCACCACTTTGAAAAACAGCGTACATAGCTATTTTACTCCGAAATTCCTAACACACCGGCCATCTTCCGGTCCGGGTGCTACAAAAACTTTAATGACAATGGGCGCGGATTCTACGCGAAGAATCACCAGCTGGCAAGCCTAAAATAGCCGTGATTAAAAAAAGCCGGCCTTATCGCCCACAAACGCTGCTTAACTACTGTCTTATACAATAATTTTAGGTAAACTTTGCTACATTATAACACTTTATCGGGGCTCGCGCGGTCCCGCTCAATCAGAGTCTACTATGGATTTAACCATTATCCGTCAGCTGGCTGATGCGGATATGCAAGCAGTCAATCAACTGATATACAAGCAGCTGGAATCCGACGTTGCACTGATCAATCAATTGGGCTTTTACATTATTAATGGTGGTGGCAAAAGAATGCGCCCACTGTTATCTGTATTGGCAGCTCGAGCTATCGGTTATGAAGGACAAGCTCACCTAAAGCTGGCAGCCATTGTTGAGTTTATCCACACCGCATCGTTACTCCATGATGATGTTGTGGACGAGTCGACTTTGCGCCGAGGTCGAGAAACCGCTAACGCCCTATTTGGTAATAGTGCCAGCGTTCTGGTTGGCGATTTCCTTTATACCCGAGCCTTCCAGATGATGACTGAGCTGGATTCAATGGTGGTGTTGAAGGTACTGGCCGATACCACGAACGTGCTGGCTGAAGGCGAGGTCTTGCAATTAATGAATTGTAACGACCCAGACACAACAGAAGCCAGCTATATGCGAGTGATTTACTGTAAAACGGCCAAACTATTTGAGGCTGCGACGCGCCTAGCGGGGGTACTGGCAAACTGCCCACCCGAGATGGAACAAGCGCTGGCTGATTACGGTAAATATCTTGGTACTGCATTCCAATTAACCGATGACTTACTGGATTACACTGCCGAGACTGAAGAACTGGGTAAAAATATTGGTGATGACTTGGCAGAAGGAAAACCAACTCTGCCACTTATTTATGCAATGGCTCATGGTGACGAACATGCACGTCAGGTGATACGCAAAGCGATTGAAGAAGGTAATGGTACCGAACATATTGAAACCATTGTCGACACGCTAAATACCTGCGGAGCACTGGATTACACTCACCAAAGAGCTTTGCAAGAAGCTGACAAAGCGATTAGCGCTGTCGCGATTTTACCTGAAAGTGATTTTAAGCAGGCATTAATCAGTCTTGCAAAAATAGCGGTTTCACGTAGCAATTAAGGTATAACCTCGGAAATACGCAGTTTTGATAATAAAAAAGCGGCATGATGCCGCTTTTTTATTTAATTGGTATCGAGCTTATTTTACAAAGTCGACACCTAACTGAATATCAGCTTTCAGCGTATCAAGCATGCTATCTCGTGCTTTGATTTCAAATTCACTGAGTTCGCCACATGGCAATAATTGTTCGATACCATTTTTGCCGAGCAATATTGGTTGCGCAAACAAAGGTGCAAACTCACTGCCACCATCGACATAGGCACATTCCACGACGTTTGCTTCGCCTTGCAAGCCCCTAATCAACGACATGCAGAAGCGGAAAGCAGCTTGCCCCATGGACAAAGTGGCACTACCACCACCCGCTTTGGCATCAACCACCTCAGTGCCTGCATTCTGGATACGTTTAGTCAAAGCAGCCACTTCTTCATCGGTGAAGCTGACGCCTTTTACCTGTGACAGCAAAGGCAGGATAGTGACGCCACTGTGACCACCGATAACCTTGATCTTAACGTCGGCAATATCAATACCTTTTAGCTCAGATATAAAGGTTTCAGAGCGGATAACGTCAAGGGTTGTCACACCAAACAGCCGGTTTTTATCGTAAACACCCGCTTTCTTCAAAACCTCTGCGGCAATGGCCACCGTGGTATTGACTGGGTTGGTAATTACGCCAATTAATGCTGTTGGACAAACTACCGCGACTTTTTCAATTAAGTTCCGCACGATACCGGCGTTAATATTGAATAGATCCGACCGATCCATTCCCGGTTTACGCGCGACACCAGCGGAGATCAGAACAACATCTGCACCTTCGAGAGCCGGAGATGGATCTTCACCCGCAAAACCTTTAACCTTCACGGCGGTTGGAATATGGCTCAAGTCTACGGCAACACCGGGGGTAACCGGTGCAATGTCATACAGTGATAAATCAGAACCAGCAGGCAACTGGGTTTTTAACAGCAGAGCGAGGGCCTGACCAATACCACCGGCGGCACCAAGTACGGCAACTTTCATAGTACTCTCCGTCATTCTCGGGTTTTTATGTGACACAGATCTTATTTTGTGTGGCAAAAATCTATGACATCAATAGGTAAATAGCAATTATCCATTAGTCACATAAGACTTTATAAAGCTTCGAAGGCATTCTCGAAACATTGCTAATAACAATATAGGTCCAGCCTTTATTTCTCTCAAATTAAGCCAAACTGAATTTTTATTCACAAAAAATGACTATTACTTGACAGTAAATTCAAAAATATGCAGTATACGCCGGTCAGGATGAATAGAGACGCTGGACAAATATGACCGCGACCAAGAACCAGGACGATCTGATTAGGACGTTCAAAGCTATTTTAAAAGAAGAACGCTTTGGCTCTCAGAGTGAAATAGTTAACGCTCTCCAGACCGAAGGTTTTACCAACATAAATCAATCCAAAGTATCCCGGATGTTAAGTAAGTATGGGGCAGTACGCACCCGCAATGCCAAGCAAGAGATGGTTTACTGTCTCCCAGCTGAACTTGGTGTTCCTACCGCGGGTAGCCCACTGAAAAATCTGGTACTTGATGTCGATCATAATCAGGCAATGATTGTGGTAAGAACCAGTCCAGGAGCCGCGCAATTAATTGCGCGATTACTAGACTCTATCGGCAAACCAGAAGGGATCCTAGGCACGATTGCCGGTGATGATACCATCTTCATCTGTCCATCAAGCATCAAGGGGATCGAAGATACCCTGGAAACAGTAAAATCACTGTTTAATTATGCGGAGTAATACCAAGAAAATAACAAACGCACGCTAAAGTGCGTTTGTTATGGCTAACTTACAACTCACTGTAATGAATCATGAAATCCAGAGATGGTGCAAAAAATGATGACCCGGTTACAGCCTGAGTGAAATGCATCAAGTGGTCATGGTTCCCTTCGCCATCACCAAACACCATACTGTGAAGCATTTTTTCAAAGTGAGTCGGCGTTTTGCAGGTCGCAATAAACATTAACCCTTGGTGCTTCACAGTACCAAACGGCAAACTTTGACGTAGAATCTCCATAGATTCACCATGCTCATCCTTGAGATTCACTCGTTTAATATGTGCAGTCAAAGGCTTATCTTCAGACTCATATTCGATATTATCCTGCTTAGTCCGACCAATAATATCTTCCTGTTTCTTGGTTGGTAAGCGCTGCCACTTACGCAGATTGTGTACATACTTTTGGACGTGTATGTAGCTTCCACCTCTAAATTCAGGATCTTCTTCCCCCACCAGAGCCACCTGCTGACGGTTTCGGCCTTTCGGATTTTCTGTCCCGTCTACGAAACCAGTAAGATCGCGAGCGTCCATGTAACGGAACCCTCGTTCTTCGTCATCCAGTTCAGCTAACCCCTCAAGCATGCCGTAAACTTCATTTGCAACTAAATGCAGTATGTCCAAACGGTCACAACGCAGATGGAAAAACAGGTCATATTCGATTGCAGGGGCATCACGGTCGCCACTTTCCATTGCTGGGAATGGGCGCAATTCCGCCGGACGAGTGTCTGGGTATAACGCATCCCAGTAATTGGCACCAATCGCGACAAATCCGTTGAAGGCACTGTCTGCATATTGATCTGCCAATTCATAAATATACTGGGCAATATTGGCGAGGCATGGGCGCATCTGAGCCTCAACACCATCATTGGCATTGAACATCAAATAGACAGCGTGTAAATTGCCTTCCGCACAGATACCTAGTTGTTCCCGGGGCATATCTAGTGAGTCCATCCCAAAATCCTTTATCAGCTTAAACCGTATTCGGCACTATTATCCGTTACTTGAGCCAAAATTTACACTGAAACAAAGGGTTTTGAGATCAAAGCCATTAATATCCTGCTACTTGTCCGTCTTTGCGGCTTTCGGAAGCACCGCAATATACGCCAGTTTGCAAATCTCTCGCGATGGCCTGATAACCACCAAAAGCCCCCAGTGAATCCCGCAGAATGTGCCCTTTTTTCATCAATTCGCGTCGAGTTTCCATCGGGAACCCAGACTCAAGGCTTACGTAACCACCATCAGTCATCTGCTCCCCTGTCGGTTGAGTGGAGCCGGTATGTAAAATACGAGGTGCATCTCCTGCTTCTTGCAAATTCATACCAAAATCAATCAAATTGATAAGTATTTGGGCATGCATTTGGGGTTGCGTGGCACCGCCCATCACGCCGAAACTAAGCCAAGGTTTACCGTTTTTGGTCACAAATGCGGGAATAATGGTGTGAAATGGCCGTTTACCTGGTGCATAGCTGTTAAAACGCCCGGGAGTCAGATCAAACAATTGTCCGCGATCTTGTAGCACAAAGCCTAAATCTGGAGGCGTCATACCAGAGCCCATACCACGATAGTTACTCTGGATCAGAGACACCATGTTACCCTCGTTATCAGCGGTAGTGAGGTAGACAGTATCACCATGTTGTAGGTTAGGATTGCCCGGTTCTACGCTCCTTGCGGCTCGTTCCGGATCGATCAATTTTGCGCGTTGATAGTTGTAATCTTGCGAAATCAAGTCTTTAACTGGGATCTTATTAAAATCGGGATCTGCATAGAATTTGGCACGGTCCGCAAATGCCAGCTTTTTCGCCTCGACAAATAAATGCACATATTCAGGGCTGGTCTGTCCCATCGCCTTTACATTGTAGGGCTCCATGGTCTTTAAAATCTGTAATGCGGCAATGCCTTGGCCGTTAGGAGGCAGTTCCCAAACATCATATCCGCGATAATTAGCTGATACCGGTTTGACCCATTCGCTATGATGACTGGCCAGATCGTCGTAACTCAAATAGCCACCCTGAGCTTTCATATAGGCTGCGATACTGCGAGCAATACTTCCTTTGTAAAACTCATCTCTACCGCCCTTGGCTATTTTTTCCAGAGTATTTGCCAATGCAGGATTCTTGAATATTTCACCGGTTTTTGGCATGTGGCCATTGGGCATATAGGTCTCTTTAAAACCCGGATATTTAGCCAAACGCTTGCCACTCAGCTGCATGTAGTACGCAATCAATTCCGAGACGGGAACGCCTTCTCGGGCATAGCGAATCGCTGGCGCAAGATTGCTTTTCATCGGTAATTTACCGAACTTACTGTGAAGCTGATACCAACCATCAACCGCCCCCGGCACTGATACGGGTAACGGCCCGTAGGGTGGTAAGTAATCCAAGCCTTTTGCCTTAAGTATTTCCAGCGTCAATGATTTTGGGCTTCTGCCAGAAGCGTTAAGGCCATAGAGCTGCTTATCTTTCGCACTCCAGACAATGGCAAAAAGATCGCCACCGACCCCAGAACCTGTGGGCTCCACCAATCCCAACATCGCATCTGCGGCAATCGCTGCATCGACCGCACTACCACCGTCTTTGAGGATATCCAGCGCTACTTGAGTTGCCAGTGGCTGGCTAGTCGCAGCCATCCCATGCACTGCATAAACTGCTGAGCGGCTGGCAAATGCCTTCCCCGTTATCCTGTCGTAAGCTAATGCATCAGCAGTGGAGAAAATCAGCAGCGACACAACCGTTAAAAACGACCATCGATAAATATTGATCATAGCGTTAGTCGAAACTTTTACCTTCGGATTAGATGTGAACATAGTCGGTTGAGACCGGTGATTACACAATGCAATAAACGTAACATAACAGTGACATACTGTTCATAACGAGCAATGTATTGAAACAATTCTCTCGATGACTACCTCCTTTCGTAATTCTCCGCTAACACGCCATATTTCAACTAAACTAGAAGGCAATGAAAATACTCAAAAAAATAATCAGGGAGAGTGGTATGTATGAGATAGGGTTTCTGCTGCTGGCAGTGCTGGTGCTCGGCTACCTTTTTCGTCACCGCTGGCAAACAAAAAAAAATAAAGAATCACGTGCTAGAACAGCTCCCCCGAAAGCATCCCCCTTTAAAGCCGTTAGCATTGAGTGCACTGGCTTTCCGTGTAAAGCGGCGGCCCAATTATCGGGGAAACGTTTTCTGCCGCAAGATGCCCCTAGCTTGCCATTAGCCACATGTGATAACCCAGACTGCAAATGCCGCTATATGCACCACGAAGATCGGCGAACTCCCGGCACAGGTCGCCGTATTCATGTTGGTCTAATTACCGATTTATACGGTCATAATGGGGAAGCAGAAAGGCGTAAAAACCCTGCTGGCCGCAGATATATGGATACGTACAAGCTTGGATAGGTTGCGGTAACACAATTGGGACATTATTGACTGACAAGATTTAAGGCTCAACGCAATATTCACAACAATCACACCACTACAGTGTCAAAGTCGTCTTACCACAGGTGCTCGGTGCGGCTTTGCCCAACCTCTGCCGTACAAGTTAAATTCATGCCAATTTCCGCAAGGTCACTTATTTAATAAGTCGGAAACATTGAACACTAAATAGGTTCATGGCGCCTCATATAAAAATCGAGTAATGAAACTTTGTTCATATCCTCCAGCATAAAAGCAGCTCTATAGGTTGCGGATCCAGAAACGTATAGATTTCCATCCACAACTTTGATTGGTGGTAAATTCGGAGCTGGAAAGCAATCGTGGGAATTTAGTTACCAATACTTCTCTGTTGTGATCTGCCCTGGTGCTCGCCGCAAGTTTTTATGTAATCCCCGCGCCGTTAAAAGTTCAATTGTGCTGTGGATCATCCCCGGGTTTCCACATAACATCACCTGAGAATCTGTGGCTGTAATTGTGATACCGGCTTGCCGTTCAATTTCGCCGGAGGCAATGCCATCGGGAATTCGGCAATGTAACATCCCGGATTGCGTTTCGCGGGTCACGCTGGGCAGGAAGCAGAACTGCGTATTCTTACGAGCCAAGGTCTGCAACTTATCAAGATATGCCAAATCAGCCACTAGTCTGGCACCGTAGACCAATATTACTTGCTCAAATCGTTGCCAAGGTTCGGCAGTGTCTAACATCGACAAAAATGGTCCGACGGCCGTCCCAGTCGCTAACATCCAAAGATGTCGTCCCTGTAGCTTGCCAGAGGGCAATTCCGGTAACGTCAGGAATCCGGTAGCAGGAACATTGACCTCAACAACATCCCCTGGTAAGAGCAAGTGCAATGCTGGCGATAAACTTCCGTCGGGAACGGTGACCGCCAAAATTTCGATGTAGTTGCTGCCAGGCGCATTCACTACAGAATAGGCCCTGGCAACTCGCTTGCCTTGTATCTCCATCCCCAGCTTAACGAATTGTCCCGCAATAAAAGGGCCAATATCGACAGCTATCTTCAAACTGAAGAGCCTACTGTTCCAGTCAGTCCGCTCAATCACTTTACCGACGTGCCACATAGTCTCTCCACCGAATGAGTCACCTAACTAAAGTTAAGCATACGCCACACGACACATAACAAAAACCCCTTCCATTGAAGGGGTTTAAGCGACGATACATTTGGATTCAGCTCGCGGTATCTGTAGTAGCATTATCGCTGTTAAAACTGTCACGAAACGCCGTTAATCCTTTCTGAACATACTCATAGGTGGCATTGACACCGTCAGCGATATCCCCATTTAGTACGTTTAACTTATCCAGGATATTCCGCGCCTCAGCAAAACCATTGTCGATGGCGCTACCAATAACATCCATGAAGCCACTAAGCTGGTCTGCTGCACTTTTATCTGGATTTTGTTGTTGATAGACCGAGAAAAACTGCGTCGCAAAATCCACAATTCGTCCAGCGGTAGCTTCCGGCGAATAATCCATTTCTTGCTGTTGTGATAGTTGCGGCGCCGAATTTCCCATGGGCCCGGCCAATTCCTGATTAATAGCATCAATTGCTGTCCGGTAAAGCAATTGCATGGGTTTATCACCGCTGCTTATCGACACCTGTTCCTGTGCTGAAGCAATCGCCTGATTCATCAATTGCTGGCTAATATGACGGGCACTTTTACTGCGGGCGACTTCAGATACGGCTTTACCGTGGTTGCCATCCACCACCGCCGCTTTATCGGTAGCGACCTTAGATACCTGGTAACCATGATTTTGGATTTCCATCATTTAGTCCTCGCGCATATTAAGCATTCATCTCATTATCGACCATTTTTTACACAAATTTAGATCAATTCAGATTTAAGTGCGGCAAGTAACATCGACATACCGGAGCGAACAAGCAGCACGACCATGGCATATAGCAGGCGAAACAAGAGGCGGTAGAGGTGTTTAACATCAAACAAAATATAGGATTGCGGGATTTTAAATTTACAACAGATTGTCACATTGAATGTGTTAAATTAGCATAAAGCTAATTTAGCTATTGCGTAAACTAAAAATATTACCTAAGTTAGATTGTGCGCCACATCACAAAAAATGTTAGAATGCCGCCATTAATCATTTGGAACAGCTGAAAGGGAGAGTTAAAGGTGAAGACCACATATGTCAGCCGAACACCCACTAGCACAGACTGCACAAAAAATGCGTCATTAAGCTGCCAAAACTGTAGCCGACTAATTGAGATTGAGGGCGAAATGCTATGTTACCGGGGGGGTAAAATCACCGGTCTACGCCCTGTGTCCGAACAAGATGGCTGCGTTAATCTCCTCTGTGATGGCTGGCAAACACGTCAAGCTGACAACAAGTAACTCTTTTCCACTCTACTAAAGTCCTGCCATTGTAGCTTGTTCGGCGGCGGCATGTGATGTTCCCAATAAATGCCAATCCATATCGTCGTGTATGGGCAAAGATAGCTTTTTGCACAGCGTAAGACCTCGTGTCGACACAATCAGCCCCGCCAGTAATTCAATATGCAACTGCTGCAACGCACAATCACCCAATCCACGTTGCTTTAAGGTAGCAGCTAAGCTGCGCCAATCTGTAGTGACCCGTTTACTGGTTCCTTCAAGGCTTACCAATAGTGCAATATTTTCCATAGCATTACCTTTTTATAGATAAAGTTGACTACAGAACAAGTATGCAATCGCACAACTGAATCGCTACTGAATTACTTGTGGGTAATTTGCACAGAAATCAGCCAAATGTACTGAGAGTCAATCAGCACTTCACCTCATTTTTCGCTGAACTGTCACATTGTGACGATAGTATGGTGTTCACCGCTAACCGCTGAGATAACATTGTCGCTAACGTTAAAACCTTTTACATTTTTAAACAAAGTATTAGCGCAAATGTGATTATCTCTGACGCAGGAATTTGGTACTCTAAGTCAATTCTCAGGAAGTCAGTTTACCACCTGGATTGTGGGCCCTTTTAGTGCAGCGCTATTAGACAGTTAGTTAAAGGACCTAAGCATCATGGAATCCAAAGTTCAATATCCCCCTTTACCACTGATCCAAACCTGGGTTTGGATGATGGTCGAGTCAGGAAACCCCGAAATTCAAGCAAAAGGCCGAAACAATCTCATTGCTTCATTTGGAAGTCTGGCCAAAGCCAATGAGTATTTGCAGCAGAAAATGCAAAAATAACAGGCACAATAACTGTGCCTGTTATGCTTTGATAACATGTTTAAACTGCAGTAGATTTTCTTCTGGCAAGCACACTTTCATTAAGTAAGGCGAGCAGTTTTTCTGTGTCATCCCAGCCGATACAAGCATCGGTGATACTCTGACCATAGCGTAATGGTTGGCCGATTTTAAGTTCCTGATTTCCTTCAACCAGGTTACTTTCTACCATCAGGCCGAACACACTCTGCTCGCCTTGCTGTAGCTGCAGACATACGTCTTCGGCTACCTGCATCTGACGCCGATAATCTTTATGCGAATTGGCATGACTGATATCAATCATGATTTTGAGCGGCAATCCAGCTTTCTTTAATTGCGCTTTGGTTGCGGCAACAGATGCTGCATCATAGTTTGGTTCTTTTCCACCGCGCAAAATGATGTGGCAGTCATCATTTCCTTTGGTTGACACAATCGCTGAGTGCCCGAATTTAGTCACCGACAGAAAATAGTGCGAGGCACTGGCAGCCCCAATCGCATCAATGGCAATCTTGATGTTGCCATCAGTACCATTTTTAAAACCTACCGGGCAGGACAAACCTGAAGCCAGTTCTCGGTGTACCTGAGACTCAGTGGTACGGGCACCTATCGCCCCCCAGCACATCAAGTCCGCAACATACTGCGGCGTAATCATGTCAAGAAATTCACCGGCAGTCGGCAGCCCCATATCATTCAGATCCAGCAATAACTTACGGGCTTTACGCAACCCATCATTTAGCTGAAAACTTTTGTCCATATATGGATCGTTGATCAAACCTTTCCAGCCAACTGTGGTTCTGGGCTTTTCAAAATAAACCCGCATCACCACTTCAAGCTGGTCTTTATAACGTTCCCTGAGCGCTAAAAGGCGCTGACCGTACTCGAGGGCAGCTTCAGGATCGTGAATCGAACATGGTCCAATGATTACCAATAACCGATCGTCTTGAGTATGTAACATCTGGTGGATGCTGCGACGGGCATTGAATACAGTGGCCGATGCATTGTCCGTTGCAGGAAATCGTTCCAGAATAGCGATTGGTGGTAAAAGTTGCTTAACCTCTTTAATTCTCACATCATCATTCTGGTACGACATAGGATTCTTCTAACTCCGACTAATTAATCATAGGTGAGGCTCAAATCTAGCCTTTATGCCACCATGATGCAATGCTGAAAATTACCGGATTAATGCAGCGTCAGTACGTTCAATTTGGCTTGATAGCGCTTAGTCCAATTATCGTCGCGACTCAATAGCAGAGCTTTGCGTAAATTAGCTTCTGCCGCTTTTCGTTCTCCTAACATCCAGTAACTGCGTGATAATCCAAAATAGAATTCATGCCGATAATTCGCTTTTTCAATAGCTTGTCGATACCAACGAATGGCATCGCTAAAGCGTTGTTCGCGATAGGCTTGTTGGCCCATTCCGTAGTAATAATAAGGATTACGGATCCGCTCCAGCTCCAGAATACGATTCACGGCTATCCATTCATCAAGCCGGCCTTCCAGGTCAAGTAACACGGCAAGATTATAAAGTGTGGTCAAATTATTGGGTTCGAGCTGCAAGGCATGACGATATACAACTTCTGCCATCGGCTGCAGGTGATTGTTACGATACACAATCGCAAGATTGTTAAGCGCCGCAATAAATTGAGGTTGCAGCTGTAAACTGACTTTCAATAGCGCGTATGCCCTATTCCAGTCATCATTAATCATCGCTTCTGCCGCCAGATTATTGAAAAACATCGCCTGTACCATTGACTCATCAACTCTGTCGGTGCGATAGGCTCTTAAGGTTTCAGCAGGCACAAAATCCACCACTAGTTCAGTATCTGCAGCATCAAAGATATTGGGCTGCTCTAACGCTTTCAGACGCAGATTAATGTGGCCATTGAGCAAGTTAAAATTGCCTCGTTGATCCCAGACTGGGGGAACCGAGACACTTTGATAGATCACACCGACATCCAGCACTTTGGCCAATGCCGCAGTCAGTACAACCAACGACATGCAGTTACCGTGACGTTTATACAAAGTGTCGGCAGCAATTCGAGTGTCGTTATCCTGATAACGAAATCCACCGCGACTCGCACTAAGATAGTTAGCTAGCCATTTGTGTGCAGGTAAGCCTCTTCGTAAGGTTTGCTGCCGTTGGAAATCAGCTCTGATTTCGCGGATCTCATCTGGCGGCAACTGAAAAATCACATCCGGTGCGGGAATATCAGACACTGCTTTAAAATGCGCGTCCTGCCATAACGCAGAGAGATCCGTTGAGACTTGTGCCGTAGTCGAGCATCCCGAGACCCACAACAGACAAAGCAACACCATCAAAGGTATACGCAATAACACCATTAGCATCCCACATCACTTTGACAAATATTACCTCTATAAGCTTATGTCAGCTTTTACTGAAATGCAGATTATCTAGCCCCAGATGGCGTGGGAGTTGGCACACCGATATAACCCTGTCGCCCACGAAATTGATAAGCGCGATACGAAAACCCGTTGCAGCGGTAGTGCACATAAGGCGTATGAAATGAGCGACATCCTAACGGTAACGTTTGAATAAGTTGGATTTGCTGTTGATTACGCAAAAACTCTTGCCATTCATGTTGCTGTTTTAACTCATCTCTGATGCCAAAAATCTCTTCAGGCGACACATCGCTTTTGACAATCACTTGCCCTGCATGCACCAAACAGGGCCAAAAAATTAACAATAACAAGGTATAGCGCATCGTCTATTCCTTCTACACATAAAAAAACAGGGTCATATAGGACCCTGTTTCAGTATAAATGCTGTTATTGACTAATTAGGCATTTTTAACAGTAACGAATTCTGGATAGGCATCAACACCACAGTCAGCAGAATCAACACCGTTATATTCTTCTTCTTCACTGACACGGATGCCCATGGTGGCTTTCAGAATGATCCAAACGATCAGTGATGTGATAAATACCCAACCGAAGATACAAGCAGCACCCAGCGCCTGAGCGCCGAAGGTCGCATCAGCGTTTGAAACCGGCACCATCATCACACCGAACAAACCACACACCCCATGGACAGAAGTTGCGCCTACTGGGTCATCAATCTTGATACGGTCAAAGAAGACGATAGAGAAAACGACCAGTGCGCCAGCAACTAAACCGACGATACCAGCCATGACCAGTGACGGACTCAGAGGATCAGCAGTAATCGCTACCAGACCAGCCAAAGCACCGTTCAGGATCATGGTCAGATCTGCTTTGCCCCATACCACTTTACAGACGATCAGCGCAGATACAGCACCAAATGCGGCAGCAGAGTTAGTGTTCACAAACACCTTACCAACGGCATCGGCGTCAGCCATGCTAGAGATAGCCAGCTGTGAACCGCCGTTAAATCCGAACCAGCCCATCCACAGAATGATGGTACCTAATGTTGCTAAAGGCAGGTTACAACCAGGAATAGGCGTTACAGAACCATCTGCACCAAATTTACCTTTACGGGCACCGAGCAGTAACACACCAGCCAACGCCGCAGAAGCACCGGCCAAGTGTACGATGCCAGAACCCGCGAAGTCAGAGAAACCAGCGGCTTTAAGGAAACCCCCGCCCCAAGTCCAAAAACCTTCAACGGGATAGATGAACGCAGTCATCACTACGCTGAAAGCCAGGAAAGCCCACAGCTTCATACGTTCGGCAACGGCACCAGAAACGATTGACATGGCAGTTGCTACGAACACAACCTGGAAAAAGAAATCGGATTCTAGAGAATGTGATGCATCAGCAGCCTGAGTACCGATAAGTCCACCAAAACTAGGCAGCCAACCACCTTCAGTATTATCAACATACATGATGTAGTAACCCACCAGCAGGTAGGTCACACAAGAAATTGCATACAGCACAATGTTCTTAGTCAGAATTTCTGTGGTATTTTTCGCTCTGACCAGACCAGCTTCCAGCATGGCAAATCCAGCAGCCATCCACATTACCAGGGCACCGGAAATCAGCAGATAAAACGTATCCAGTGCAAAGCGTAGCTCTGTCACTGAAGCCCCCAATTTGGTTAATTCTTCCATCGTTTTCCCCTTTAAAGCGCTTCGTTATCAGTTTCGCCGGTGCGGATACGGATGACCTGCTCCAGATCGGTTACAAAAATTTTGCCGTCGCCAATCTTCCCTGTATGAGCCGCATTAGTAATGGCTTCAAGCAGGTGCTCAAGGTTCTCATCCTTGGTGGCAATCTCCAATTTTACTTTCGGCAAAAAATCCACCTGATACTCTGCTCCACGGTAGAGTTCGGTATGCCCTTTTTGACGGCCAAAGCCTTTTACTTCAGTGACAGTCATACCTTCTATGCCAATGCCCGCAATTGCCTCGCGGACATCATCAAGCTTAAATGGCTTGATGATTGCGCTGACTAATTTCATCGAGACCTCCCAAATTGCCTTTTTTGTGTGTGATGTTGACTTGAGCAATTCAATCATCAGGCCAAGATGTTAATTTTTTGTTTTATAATGACTTAGCTAAACATCGCCTCTTTTTTGCGCCTTTGGTTGCACCAAAATAGTTCATCACCAAACTTGTTGCACAAAGTTGATGCATCAAAATATCGACTTTGGCCTTATTGGTTCAATGAGTGGAACAGGTTAATTTGTCAGGGATTATTTACCGCGGAGGCGATTATGTTGGAAAGCACAGAGACCATTCTGGTGATCGTGGATGTGCAAGGTAAACTTGCCAGGATCATGGCGCAGACAGAGCGACTTCATCAGCAATTACAAATCCTCGCCAAAGCGATGCCATTGTTTGGCATTCCCGTGCTATGGCTGGAACAATTGCCTGATAAACTCGGACCTACCAGCGAAGAACTGGCCACTATATTGCGCCAAATCACTCAACCAATCGCCAAAGAACACTTCAGTGGCTGGCAGTGCAATGAATTTCGTCAGCAACTATTAACCAGTGGTCGTAAAAAAGTGTTACTGGCCGGGATTGAAACCCATATCTGCGTTTATCAAACCTGCTGCGACCTGTTAAATGCCGGCATGGAAGTCCATGTAATTGCAGATGCGGTAGACTCACGCAATAGCGACAATTGCCAGTTGGGGTTACAAATGATGCAACAACATGGTGCCTGGTTAACACAAACAGAATCGTTGCTGTTTGAACTGCAGCAGCAAGCAAGTGGCGACAGCTTCAGACAATTACTGTCGTTAATCAAATAACCCATAAAAATGTATGGTCCGCCTCGTTGTTGCAAGAATAAAATTCAATAACGAGGTGGGTCTGCGCTAATGTATTCGGAGTCTCTGTTGGAGGCTCTCGCCTACCGCTCCACGATGAGTTCCGCGCCGGAATATCCTCAAAAAGCCCAAAGCATCTTACTGCTGTTTTTTATGTCAGGTTTTACTCCGGTGGTACTGCCGTTTTCGTCATCTTCACTCTATTCATGTCATGCAAACTCAGGTTGCAGCTTTGCTGCATTAAATTGCTCTTTTGTTCTTAACACTGACCATACGATGCGCGCCAGTTTGTTTGCCAACGCCACACACGCCACATTGAATGGCTTGGTTGCCCTGAGCTTTATCAGCCATTCGCCAAACACCGCGCCCGTCTTCTCGGGTCTCGATAAAATCGCTCTCGCACCGTGAATGAGTAACGTGCGTAGATGCTTGTTACCACGCTTGCTTATCCCGAGTAATCGCGGCTTACCTCCGGTGGAGTGTTGATGAGGCACTAACCCCAGCCAAGCTGCTAAATCGCGCCCATTTTTGAATTGCGCAGCATTACCTAACTCGGCTACACATTGAGAAGCCGTGATGTCACCAATGCCCGGTATCGACTTCAATAACTGTGCATCACCGTGCGTAGCCAGTTGTTGCTTAAGCTTGATGTCTTGCTCGGCAATCCGCTCTGAGAGGTCATCATAATGCGAATGAAGCCCCGCAAGTTCAGCGATGAACTGCGCTGGCAGTTTTTCAGCATGCTCTGCCAACCACAGGAATAAACGCTTCATGACGCTATGGCCTCTTGGCAGACTGACACCAAATTCCAATAACAACGCCCCAATGCGTGACATACAAGCTGTGCGCTCTTTGATATAGCCTTGTCGCACGCGATGAATCGCTGACATCATCTGTGCCGCTTCTGTTTTTACCGCGACAAAGCGCATCGATGGCCGTCCGGCCGCTTCAGCTATCGCATCGGCATCAATAAAGTCGTTCTTGTTACCTTTGACGTAAGGTTTTACATACTGCGGTGGGATGAGTTTGACGTGATGCTCAAACTGCTGACAAAGACGCCCGAGCCAATGAGCACCACCACAAGCTTCAAAGGCGATAGTGGTAGGTGGTAGTTGCTGAAGAAAAAGAATGAGTTGTTTACGGGAAAGCTTCTTACGTACAACCGTTTTACCTGCACGGTCATGGCCTACAAGATGAAAGTTTGACTTGCCTAAATCGATACCGAGTACTTGAATAAACATGATGGTCTACCTCCTGTCTAGCCTAATCTCAGCATAGTCGCTGAGAAGGGAGGCGGACCATCACATTAAGTCCCCGCTATGCAGGGACTTTTAATCTTACATGTCGGTTATTTATAGGTAGCTTCGCGTTTCTTCGCTTCAGCATCCCATACTGGCAACACTTCTTTCTTAAATGCGGCTTTTTCAGAAACCAGTTTATTCATATCCAGACCCACCGCAGCCTGAGCTTTAGCTTTAGTCGAAATGTCTGGGATGGCAACGGGCTGTTTAACCCCTTTTGCACTTAACAGTTGCGCCAGTTTGATCCGCGCATTACCGGCAATCTCGACGGCAGAGCCAAGAATACGCAGTGCTTCAGTCGGGTTATGGGCATATACACCATGAGATGCAATGGAATAATCCCAACGCCATTGTGCATGACGGATATCTGTCAGAATCGGTTTCATTTCATCAGCAGTAGCACCTGCGGCCCAGGCAGCCCCCGCTTCAAAATGAGCATGCACCAATTGCTCTTCCGCTTTTGCTTTCAGTTCTTTCACTTTTTTCTTGCCGGCTTCGTACTGTCCCAGCATCACCTCTTTGCTGGCACTGTGGCAGCGAGCACAGGTTTCTTCAAAACGATCAAATGGATTGCCGACTTTATGATCGGTATAGCGCTTACCTTCTGCATTAGTGACTTTCGGCATATGGCAGTCAACACAGCTGACATTGTTTTGGCCATGCACGCTCATAGACCAAGTTTCATAGCCAGGGTGCTGTGCTTTTAGCATCGGAGCTTTAGAGATCTTGTTGGTCCAGTCAGCAAAGTCGAGCTTGTCATAGTAGGCTTCCATCTTCTCGACAGTCATACCGTCATCCCATGGAAACTTCACAAAACCTTTGCGGCCATCCACTTTTTCAAAGTAATACTCCACATGGCACTGTCCACACACCATCGATTGCTTATCCGCACGAGAAGCCTTATCAAATGGCTTACCGATAGTTTCAAAAGCACGTTGTGCAAACGGACGGCTGACACGCAGCTTTGGTGAACCTTTTTCGTGGCAATCAGAACAACCAATGGTATTGGTAATTTCAGCACCACCTTTGAACCACTTGCCGGTAAAGTAAGCTGACTCACCCTGATCTTCAATCACTCTTGGCACGTCCGGGCTTTTACAGCTCCAGCACGCCATTGGCATCGGGCCGTCTTCTGCTGAACGTGGCGCACCGGTACGCAACGTACTACGAACGTCGGTTACCGCATACATGTGACCACGCGGCGCATTGTAGTCTTTGGAAAAACCGTAACCAGCCCACAACACCACCAAATTGGGGTCAGCAGCCAGTAAATCGGTGTTTTCAGTGCTCTTGGCAGTGTCATGCCAGCTGTTGTATTGCTTGCTAAATTTGTCTTTATAGACATCGCTGCGAGGTTCAGTTTTATCACTGGCGAATGCGCCTGCAGTCAGGGCAGATGCAGCAACCAGTACACTAAGAGCAACCGATTTTTTGCTGATAATGTTCACCATCTCATCTCCGAATTATTTATTGTATGGGCATGCGCCACGATATGTACAAGATTGAAATTAGCGACAATGACCGTTTAAAAATATACCTCTTAGGAGATATCCACGGCCAAATTTGCGCCAGATCAAATTGTAAGAGCGATGTATGTCACAATTTTAACTGATTGTTAAGTAACTTTATTTTGTTCTAAAGTATCGATTCGTTATTTAGCATTTTTTTAATGGTTTTATACGGTTGCTCTGTTAAGCTGATTGCCTCATCAGCGTGGCCTGCCCACAGTTATGTGGTTAGATTTTGGAGTGATATTGATGAAACGCGGCAGCCTCACCGCAACCATCTTTTGGCTATTGTTATTATTGATCCTGTTGTCCAGCGGACTGGCAACATTTGCGATTGTGAATCTGAGTTATAGCCTAGGTGATGCACGTGCAATCAACGCTTCAGGTTCGTTACGCATGCAAAGCTACCGCTTATTGTTCTACGCGAATTCCGGCAGCGATCAAGCCGCACAAAAAATTCAGGAATTTGAAGATACCCTGTATTCAGATGCATTGAAACGCTCTATGGACTGGTCCAGTCCGCAAGCCCTCAAAGATCAGTACCAACTCGTCATCCGCAAATGGCAGGTGATGAAAACATTTGTACAGCAGGAAGACTCTCGTGATTACGCCGAATCAGTAAAGGACTTCGTTGATACCATTGATAAACTGGTATCGGAAATGGAGCACCATGCCGCATTTAAGCTGAAATTACTGGAGATCAGCCAGGTTATCGGCCTCGGACTGATGCTGATTATCGCGTTTGTCACCATGCATGTTATGCGGCGTAAAGTGGCGACACCGCTACGGCAGATGATGGAATCAGCAAACACCATTGCCAAGGGCGACTTTAATGTCACGTTGCCAGAAACTGAATACATTGAACTAAGTGCGTTATCAGAGGCGCTGCATTACACCGTCAAAGAGTTAGCCACGCTTTATGGTGATTTGGAATCGCAGGTACAAGAAAAGACGCTGGCGCTCACCAAAGCCAACAATGAGCTGACCTTTCTCTATGACAACCTGATCATGTTGAACTCTGGCAAGCTCAATGTTGAGCTGATGCGAAAGTCACTCATCAAACTGAAAAACTACGAACAACTTTGCCATCTACGCTTGATTATTCAACAGGATGGCGAGGAAATGGCGATTATCTCCGCCAATGATGATTGGCCGGAAGATCGCCCCGCCACCAAATTTGCCGTCACCTTTGAAGACAAGCAGTTAGGATTCCTGGAAGTTATTTCGCCACATCAGCTTAACAAGGTGTTATTCGATAACTTCGCCATTATGCTGGCGCGTTCCATCGTGATTCACAATGCCAGTGAAGAACGGCAGCAGCTGGCATTATTGGAGGAACGGGCCGTAATTGCCCGAGAGCTGCACGATTCACTTGGACAAGTGCTGTCATTTCTGAAAATTCAGCTCAGCTTGTTACGTAAAAGCCTAAACGGTAGTTGCAAAACCGACCAGGTCGAGAAACAGCTAAATGAACTGACTGATGGCGTCAGCACCGCCTATGTCCAACTACGGGAATTGTTATCCACTTTCCGACTGACGGTTAATGAACCTAACCTGCGCAATGCCATGGAAGGAATGCTGGATCAGCTTAGAGCCCAGACGGAAACCGAGATCATACTGGACTTCAGACTGCCGTCGCATCTCATGGGTGCGCACCAGCATATTCATATTCTGCAACTGACACGTGAAGCCACGTTAAATGCCATCAAACACGCAAATGCCAGTCAAATCAAAGTTTCCTGCGAACGAAATGCTGATAATATGTTGAAAATTGAGATCAGTGACAATGGTATCGGCCTCGATCATCTCAGGGAAAGGGATCAGCATTTCGGCATCGGCATTATGCATGAACGTGCCAGCCGCCTATCAGGCGATGTGAGCTTTTCCAGTAATGAATCCGGTGGTACATCGGTCACTCTGGTATTTCCACCACAGCAGGAGTCTGATAATGGCTAAGCCCTATTCCGTATTGGTCGTCGATGATCATCCATTGTTGCGTCGTGGTATCTGCCAATTGCTGGAATCCGATAGTGACTTTGTGCTGTTCGGTGAAGCGGGGAGTGGTATCGATGCCCTCGCTGCGATATCAGACAACGAACCCGATATCGTGCTGCTGGATCTCAATATGAAGGGGATGTCAGGGCTCGATACCCTTAACGCCTTACGTCAGGAAGGTGTGACTTCCAGAATCGTCATTCTCACCGTTTCTGATGCCAAACAAGATGTGATACGCTTGCTCCACGCCGGAGCCGATGGTTACCTGTTAAAAGACACCGAGCCCGATCTGCTGCTGGAACAACTCAAAAATGCGATGTCAGGACAACGGGTTGTGAGCAGCGAAGTCGCCGATTACTTGCTGGAACAACACAGTGAAACCAATGAAGAGGACTGGATCGCAGAACTGACCCCACGCGAGTTGCAGCTATTACAGCATTTGGCAGAAGGTCTGAGTAATCGCATGTTGTCTGAAGTGCTGCATATCAGTGAAGGTACGGTAAAAGTCCACGTAAAGAACTTGTTACGCAAGGCCAATGCCAAATCGCGGACAGAAATGGCCGTGCGCTACCTGAACCGTTAAAGCGCCCATCACCTGGAGTGGAGACTTTAGCCAACAATTAATTGCCTGCCAGGTAGCTGCACCAACTGTGCAGCACCGACTGAAAATCTTCCAGACCACAATCCGCCATAGATTCAGCATCATAGAGTGACAGTCCTTCTTCTTCCAATTCGGTACTGCCGTCATACCCCAGCACATTGGCAAAAATCCTGACCTGTTCGCGCTCCATCTCCAGAGTTAAATCGCGCCCGACCCAACGCCATTCCTGAATACTACCGTTCAGCAACGCGTCGATTGCATTTTCTAGCTTGAGGCACAATGCCTTGTCGTCAGCCAATTCCTCAGAAAACCAGCGGCCGAAAACTTCATGTTCCATACTGAAACTGGCAAAAGGCAGACCGGTAATGGGATTGCGCCGAAATTCGTATTCCATAGATTTTCTCACGCAGGGGAAACTTACTATTTTATTTTAACCCAGCAATAACGGGATTGCTGTTCAATCCTTGCACCAACACTTCTTTTTCCGGCCAGTCTGCGTTACTTTTTGATTATTGAACGTTATCAGGAGCTCCCATGCCGGAAGGACTCATCAGTGGTTTACTACTTAACGGCCCCAATATTGGTCAAAACATGACGCTTGAACAAGCGAGTCAGTGGCAGCCAGAAGATGGTTTACTGTGGATGCATTTTGACTATAAACACAAAAAAACCCGCAGTTGGTTGAAGAATGTCTGCAAATTGCCAGCACTGGAAACCGAAGCCTTGATGATGCAGGACACGCGGCCACGTATTGTGCGCGCAGGGAATGGCCTGTTGCTGGCGCTGCGAGGTATCAACCTTAACCCAGGCGCCGATCCAGAGGATATGGTATCTATCCGGTTGTATATCGATCATCAACGCATCATCAGCACGTGTAGTCGGCAATTGCTCTCGGTGAAAGAACTACAGGATGCCATCACTGACAGGCGCGGTCCGCAAAGCAGTGGCGATTTTTTACTGAATTTGTGTGACAAGCTGACTTCGCGCCAGATCGATTTTATCGACCAATTGGAAGACAAACTGGCGGACATGGAAGAGCTGCTGGTGTCTGACGAAGGCCGCGATTTACGGCTAGATGTTGCGGAAATGCGACGGCAAACCGTTGTTTTAAGACGTTATCTGGCGCCACAACGGGAAGCCTATATCAAGCTGCTGAGTGATACATCCACCATGTATGATGACAGCCAGAAGCGCCGTTTTGGTGAGATCAGTGACACGCTGGTACGAGGTATAGAAGATCTGGATTCTATCCGAGAGCGGGCCACCGTAGCTCAAGAAGAGCTGCAAAACCGGCAAACGGAAGCACTCAACAAACGCTTGTATTTTCTGGCACTCATCAGTGCGATTTTTCTGCCACTGGGATTTCTCACCGGGCTTTTAGGCGTCAATATTGCCGGGATCCCAGGCGCAGATAGTCATTGGGCATTTGCCGCATTTTGTGGATTTTTAATCTTGTTGGTCGGCATGCAATTATGGCTGTTTTACCGCTTTCGCTGGCTATAAAATGGGACGAATCTGCGTCCCATTTTCATTATCTGTCGACACTTATTTAGTGCTGTCAGCCTTGGCCGCATCTGCTGGCTTAGCAGCATCCGCAGGTGTTACCCCCAACAGTTCAACTTCAAAAATCAGTGTAGAGTTCGCTGGAATTGTGCCCATATCGCGATCGCCGTAAGCCAGATTAGCAGGGATCACAAACCGATATTTTGAGCCAACGGACATCAGCTGCACACCTTCAGTCCAACCAGGAATAACACGGTTCAGCGGGAATTCAATCGGCTCACCGCCGTGCTTGTCGGTACTGTCAAACTCGGTACCGTCAATCAGCGTACCTTTGTATTTCACTTTTACAGTGTCTTCCGCTTTTGGCTTAACGCCAGTCCCTTCCTGCAATACTTCATACTGCAGACCAGAGGCGGTAGTTTTTACGCCAGACTTGCTCTTGTTCTGATCCAAGTACGCCTGGCCATCTTTCAGATTCTTCTCTGACACTTCTTTCGCTTTAGACTGACGTTGGTCGTTAACTTTCTTATCCAAACCTTCAAGGATCTTCTGCATCTCGTCATCCTTGAGTTGGATATTGCCCGCCAGACCTTGCTTGAAGCCGGTCACAATCAGATCACGATCAACTGGGATCCCCAATTCTTCCTGTTCTTTAATATGGCTGGCCATATAACGTCCGATGGAAGCTCCGACACTGTACGCTTCCTTCTGCGTGTCAGTGTTCAGCTGTACATTGGTATCGCTTGCAGCGGTCTTTTGTTCCTGGTTACAAGCCGCTAGCCCAAGCACAGCCAGCGCTACCAATGAAAATTTATAAAATGGTTTCATGAAAAGCTTCCTCAGGATCTTCAGTTGGTTACAATTAACCTAAAATAGTTAGAGCGCCTCACTTTATACCAGTTGCCGGGAAGTTACAAAAGACAGATAGCGGCGACTGAAAGAGACTACAACTACATGTGTATACGGGAAACAGACCATTAACATTGGGACTAGTTCATGGATTCGTACCGTTTGATGCAATTTTATGCAGTGCTCCTATTTACGCTCCTACTCGGCGGTTGTTCACCAGGGCCACAGAGCAGTATCGCGCTACTGTCAGAACCCAGTTACAGTGCCAGTTTGTCTGAGGATGGTAAGTTCGCCCTCATCAGTAACAAAGACGGCATCTATTTTTGGGATGTGACCGCAGCACAACCGCGTTATCACTGGATCCAAGGCAGTCGTAACAATGACGTGATCGCGACCGCTATCTCGCCTAATAACCAATACGCCATCACCCTCAGTAATGATTCCGTGGCACTGTGGCATACCACCGATGGCAGTGCGGTAGGTTGGTGGTCGTTGTCAGCAACAGCGCAATGTGTCTCCGTCGCCAACAACGGACAGTTTCTGGTGGGGCTGGCAGATGGCAGCGTCATGGCACTTAACCTGCAGCAACAGCGACTAATTAAATTTCTTGGCCATACTGAAAAAGTGAATAGCGTGGCCATTTCGGCTGACGGCAGTTTAGCGCTCAGTGGCGATAACAATGCTGCGGTATTACTGTGGCATACCGGGAACGCGCAGATCCTGCAAACATGGCAGATGGCGTCGCGTATCCTCAAAGTCACTATGAGCGCTGATGCCAGCTTATTGTTTATGTCTGACAGCACGGGGAATGGCTGGATCCGCGATAGTCACAACGGCAAAAAAATCAGCAATTTGAAAATTCATACTCGGCAGATGAACTTTTCCAGCGCTCGCTTTATCCAACAAAACACCCGGTTACTGACAGGCACCCCCGCTCGGGAACTGCAGTTGTGGCAAGTAAAATCCGGCAAAAAAATCGCCGCTTGGCAGGTTTCATTACCTGAACGACCGTTTCCACAGAGCGCAGTCGTTTACTCTGTGTCACAATGGACAGGAAACAGCGTTCAGAGTCTTAGCAGTACCAGTCTGTTAGAGCGCTGGCAGATCCCGGAACAGAGGTAGAAAATGCAACAAATGGCGGACAGAATTGAAGAACTTGAAACAAAGCTGGCGTTTCAGGAACTCAGTTTGGAAGAACTGAATCAGGAAGTGATTTCCCTGAACAAGTTAGTGGCCGAGCAACAATTCCAGTTACAGTTGATTTTAACTAAATTGAAAGCCATTGAACCAAGCAATATCGCGACCCAGAGTGAGGAAACTCCACCACCGCATTATTGATGTGGAGCGGCCGAATTAGACGCAACGGAGGGATAACGTATGCTGACAATCATGACTCACGGACAGCCGGTATTAGCACAAACAGCTGCGCCGGTAACAGTGTTTGATGAACCGTTGAAAGCCCTTGCTGATGAAATGCTGCAAACGATGAAAGCCGCCAATGGCGTTGGCATTGCCGCACCGCAGGTGAACCGCAGCTTGCAACTGTTTATCATGGCGTCCAATCCCAATCCCCGCTATCCCGATGCGCCGGTGATGCCGCCGCAAGTGGTAGCCAATCCCCAAATATTACATTGGTCAGACGAGATGCAAAGTGGTGATGAAGGCTGTTTGTCGTTGCCCGGTGAACGTTGCAACATTCTACGACATCAAGCAATTGAAGTTCGCTATCAGGACCTGACTGGCGAGTGGTGTCAGGAGCAACTGACAGGGTTTGTTGCACGAATTTTCCAACATGAATATGACCACCTTAAGGGCATTACGCTCCGAGAACGCTTAGCACTGCAACAGGAGGCGCAATCTTGATATTGCGCGGTATTCGCTACTGTTCGATGTGCCTGTTACTGCTGTTACAGGGCTGCGCTTACAATAGTGTATTAATTGCGTATCCCGCTCAGCTCGCCAGTGCCAAGACTGCACTAAACAGTGCTGACCCCAAATCCGCAGTTGATAAGCTCGCCGGAGGGATACAAAGTCGTGACGGGCTGCTCTACGCTGAAGAAGCTGGCAGAGCAGCGCAGATCATCGGGGACTTCACCGCCAGTAAGCAGTACTTTCAATCAGCTGTCAGTGCCTACGAAAAATTTGACGATCAGGCGGTTGTCAGTCTGTCAGATGTCAGTGCTAAGGGCAGCAGTTTTCTGGTCAATGACAACGTCATTCCCTATCGTGGTGCAGGTTATGAGCGGATCCTGCTGCACCAGTATCAGGCGCTCAATTATCTGTTCAGCGGTGATGCTACGGGCGCATTGGTCGAAGTCCGACGCAGTAATGAATTACAACAGCTGGAACAACAGCGTTATGAAGCGTCCAGTAAAACAGTGCAGCAGATGGACAATGGTACCGTCAGTGCCGAAATGGACAGACTGTCACAAGCCTCAGGCAACCTTACCAGCTCGTTTCTTAGTGCCTATAGCTACTACGTCACCGGGCTGTTGCATGAATTGCTCGATGAGGCTAACGATGCGTTTATCGATTACCGCAAAGCCGCACAGCTCGCACCAGAAAATACCTATGTACAACAGGATTTAGTACGCTTAGCCAAAGCATTACAGATGCCACAATATGAGGAATTTAGGCAACGCTGGGGCGAAGCGCCACTGCCGCAAGCCAATCAGGGCAAAGTCATATTTATTGTCGAACAGGGGTTTGTGCCCTATAAAGACAGTTTTGGCGTACCGTTTACCATTAATGGCAACTGGCAGACCATAGCATTGCCCACCTATAAGGGCAGCTATATTGCGCCCGGCGGCGATACAATTGATGGACTCAGCCAGCCACTGGTAACTGAGCCGATCGTGAATATCGGTGCGCTGGCGATTACTGATTTGAAAGAGCAATTGCCCTGGTTACTGACCCGGCAAGTCGCACGGGTTTATGCCAAATCCGAGATGGCACGCAACGCAGAAGGTAGTAACGGACAGACTCTCGGAAGTGTGCTGATGCAGGTGTATAACGTAGTCACTGAACAAGCGGATCGCCGCAGCTGGCTGACCTTACCGGCACAGGCGCAAATCGCTCAACGTTATGTCGATGCAGGAAATTATCAGATTAATTTGTTGCATGGTAATGCCGAAATTGAAGTACAACAGGGTAAAACCACCCTGGTTTGGGTAATAGACACTGGCAATATAACGCGCTTTTATACTAGATTGATTTGACAACATGGAAATGGAACGGACTATGAAACACTTTAAGTTGCTTATGCTGATGGCGATGACCATTGGGCTCACCGCTTGTCAATCCAAGGTGGAATACGGTGATGCCACCGAGGTGGAAACCGTAAACGAGAATTTCGGTTCCACTGATTTACAAGCGATTACCGATAAAATGGTAGACAGCATGATGACGTTTCCGTCAGTGGTAGCGTTAACCGCTAACAACCGCCCCATCATTTTTGTCGATTCCGTTAAGAACAAAACCTCCGAACATATCGACACCGAGTCTGTGACGGACTCCATTAGCAACAAACTGCTGCGCTCCGGTAAATTCCGCTTCATTGATATGACTAAAGTGGATGCCGTGCGTAAACAGCTGGATTATCAGAACAATGCCGGGATGGTAGATCCTTCTACCGCTATCAAGTTTGGGCGGCAGATCGGAGCGCAATATATGCTCTATGGCAACCTTTCTAGCATAGTGAAACAGGATGGCAGCACTAAAGATGTTTATTACAAAATGACCATGCGCCTGATGGATCTGGAAACTGGTCTGATCGAATGGTCCGATGAAAAAGAGATCCGCAAAACCCGGAGCAAGTCGTTCTTGGGCCTGTAATCACCTGCTCATCAACAAAGCCGCCTAATAGGCGGCTTTTTTGTAACACTTCTGTTTTGGTGTTTTACATTATTTGACGTAATTTATAGCGCTGGGACTTTGGCCCACCTTCTCAACAAAAAACCACAAAACAGCAAGGATATAACAGTGAAATCGCTTACGCGGATTAAGCAATTTGGCCTTATAGCACTGGCAACTGCGGCCCTCGGAGCCTGTAGCACCAGCAATACCGAAGTTACCTCACGGGATAACGCCCCCTACCTGACGCAGGCACAAGCGATGGCGCGTTCAGCCAGAGTTTCCAATGTCAGCTATGACCTGAATTTCCAACTGGATGGCAGCGACAGCTTTGCCAATCAGGAGACGGTATATTTCACCCTGAGTGATACTAATAGCCCACTGACCATCGATCTGAACCGAGCCAATATTCAGCGCTTAGAAATCAACGGTCATGTGTTGTATCCCAATTACAACGGTATCTATCTGAGTCTTAATCCCAAGCTGTTACAGACCGGTGATAACCAGATCAAAGTCAGCTTCACGCGCAAGCATTCTACCAACGGTGAAGGCTTACATCGTTTTGTCGATCCCGTCGATGGCAGAGTCTATCTGTATTCCCATTTTGAACCCGCTGCGGCGCAGCAGATGTTTGCCGTATTTGATCAGCCGGATATCAAGGCCACTTACAAACTGACCGTACGTGCTCCGGCAGACTGGCAGGTGATCAGCGCCACCCGTGAAGACAGCATCAACAATGATGGTGATTTCCGCGTCTGGCATTTTCCGGTCAGCCCTAAATTAAGTGCCTACAATTTCTCGCTACATGCTGGTCCTTACCATATGTGGCAGGATGATAAGAGCGGCCCATATCCAATGCGATTGTTTGCTCGCCAGTCGGTTGCAGCGCAGGTTGCCCCTGAAGAATGGTTCCGTTACACCGCCGCTGGTCTGAAGTTTTTTGAGAATTACTTTGGCGTGCCCTACCCATTTAAGAAATATGACCAAGTGTTGGTGCCAGATTTTCTCTATGGCGCGATGGAAAATGCGGGCGCGATAACCTTCGCCGAAGGTCATTTCCTGCATAAAGCCAAAATGACCGCAGAACAGAAGCAGTCGCTCGCCGGTGTGATCCTCCATGAAATGGCACATCAGTGGTTCGGCGATCTGGTCACCATGAAATGGTGGAACGGTCTATGGCTGAATGAAAGCTTTGCATCTTTTATGGGCACGCTTGCCACCGCTAACGCCACTGAATTTGATTATGCTTGGCGCAGTTTTTATGCCAAAGGCAAACAAAGTGCCTACGAGAAAGACAGCCGGGTGACGACTCATCCGATTGAAGTACCGGTGCCAACAACCGGCAACGCATTTGATAACATCGACGCCATCACCTACTCCAAAGGGGCATCGGTATTAAAGCAGCTACGGCAGTTACTCGGTGAAGAAGTGTTCCGTAAAGGCGTCAGTGACTACCTGAAAACTTACGCCTGGCACAACGCCACACTGGATGATTTTATCGGCAGTCTGGCCAAAGCAGCGCATCGCGATCTTCATCAATGGACCCAAGATTGGCTTTATACCGCTGGCGTTAACACACTCGAAGCCAGTTACCAGTGTAGCAATGGCACCATTAGCAGCTTTAGCTTAGTGCAAACACCTGCGGCAACTGGGCAAACCGTACTGAGAGAACAAAAGGTTCAGGTGGCGTTGCTACGCAAGGGCCATCATGAACTGGAACTGATGAAAACCGTCCCGGTGATTTACCAAGGCGCTAACACCCAGATACCAGCACTGATAGGCGAGCGATGTCCGGATCTGGTTTACCCCAACTATGATGACTGGGGATTTGTCAAAGTGAAGCTGGATGAGCGCTCCTTTGCCACCGCCCAGAGCCAACTGGCAAACGTCAGTGATCCGTTGTTGCGTTCCATGCTATGGCAAAGTCTGTGGGATAGCGTTAAAAGTGGCGCCCTCCCCTTGAACGACTACCTTGATACCGTGTTTGTTAATCTGCCCAAAGAGAAAGACTACACGTTGATCGGTCAGATCCTCAGCACCCTGTATAGCAGTAAAAACTGGCTGGAACAGATGGCACCACTGCATGTCGATTACCGCGACAAGGCCATCAGAGCACTAGCTCAGATGAGCCTGCGATTGACCATGGAAACCGAGGGAAATAACGATCTGCAACGGCGCTGGTTTAATGCCTATATCGATTTTGCTCGTGACAGTGAATCACTCGCGCATCTGCAAGAGTTGTTACAAGGCACCAGCAAATTAGAGGGCGTTACCCTGGATCAAGATACTCGCTGGCGGATTGTGCGGCAGTTGAACCGTTACGACTATCCTGGCAGCAAAATGTTATTGCAACAGGAAGCACAGCGAGATCACAGCGATACTGGTATCAAAGCAGCGATTGCGGCTACCGTGATCCGCCCTGAAGCTGATATCAAACGTGAATGGCTGGCGCGCATTCAAAACGAAAGTGGCGAAGCCTATCCAAAACTGCGTATTGCCATGGCGAACATGTATCCGGCTGAGCAGCAATTGCTGAACGCCGCAACCGCCGAAGAGCGCTTGCAAACGCTCAGTCAAATGGATAAAACCAAAGGACCAGTGTTTATGCGAACTTATGCACCAACAATGATCCCAATGGCGTGTAACAACGGTTCGGTCGATCGGTTGCAGCAAGTAGTGAGTAATAATCCGCAGCTGTCAGTGATTACTATGCGTACCTTGATGGAGCTGTTGCAGGAAGAACAACGTTGTGTGGTGATCGCAGAGAAAATCACCCGTTAGCCGTTAAAGGCCGCGCCAGTAGCGGCCTTGTAAACGCTTGGACTGGCGTAAGGAGGCCGGAATGAGCTTAATTTCATTGATTGCCATGGTTGTTATCGGATATTTCGTTGTCAATCTGGTGAAGGATTATAACGGGCGCCAACAGCAGGATTCACGGCAATTGGAAGCCCTACAACAAGAAGTGGCAGATTTGAAACAGCGGGTCATTACCCTGGAAGCGATTGTCGTCGACAAAGATGAGGCGCTGAAACAAAAATTCCGTGACCTCTAACTGAGCCAGTAACAACAAGGGCACCACTATGGTGCCCTGTTTTTTTGGCTTACTGCAGCGAATTATAAAAATAGTTCGCGAATGTTGTGCAGGTCACTTTTGCCTTCGCTGAGTTCTTCCGGTGTCAAACCAGAGACTTCATGCGGGAATACCAGCCACTCATCGGAGGAATGGATATAGTAATCCGGCTTCATCGGTACCATGGTGTTTTTAGGCTTGTAATAAGGGCAAGCAATACGGATATCCCGCGGCATATTTAATCGCATCATCTGCGACAGCTTCTCTTTCAGTGCAAAGACGCTACGACCGGAGTCAAACACGTCATCCACAATGAGCAGACGATCATCGGCATTAGCATTCTCCATAATGTAATGCAAACCATGCACTTTGATCTCTTTGCTCTGCTTGTCGTTACCAATGCCATAGTAAGATGACGTACGTACTGCGATATGGTCAGTATCAACCTTTTTAAAATCAAAATATTCCTGAACCGCGATACCAATGGGAGCGCCGCCACGCCAGATCCCGACGATAAACTGCGGGCGGAAACCACTGTCATATACCTGAGCCGCCAGACGGAAAGAATCTTCCAACAATTCCTGTGCGGTGATATAGCGTTTTTCGATCATTGCAACGACCCCATCAAGTAACTTACCAATAACCTGCCATTTCCACTTGTTGCCTGATAAGCTTCGCTAGTGAGACTAGCATCAGCATGCATGTGAAAAATGGCCTCCGGTTTTGGGCGCGCATTTTATACCAATTTAGCGATTGCTGCTTTGCTTTATCCCGATACTTTTGTGAATTTCAGCAAAAGATGTGGCAAAAAGTCGGCTGGTGGCATCCATGCTAGCGGGCGGCGACGTCCGACATTGTAAAACCATCACAACGTCGTAAAATGCCAAATCGATATTAAGTGTAATGCAGGAAAGTAACATGACTGATTTAGCAACTATTGTTAAGCGTCGCTACACCAGCAAGGCGCTGGATCCGACTAAAAAGATCCCCGAAGAAAAAATTGATCAGCTAAAAACCCTGTTGCAGTATGCGCCGTCATCGGTGAACTCTCAGCCATGGCATTTTGTCATCGCCGCAACAGCTGAAGGCAAAGCAAAAATTGCCGAAGCTACCGCCAACTATGCGTTTAATACACCGAAGATCCTCAACGCATCACATGTTGTAGTGTTATGCACCCGCAACTATATCTCTGATGAATATTTAGAGCACCTCGTTGCGCAGGAACAACTCGATGGCCGAATTCCTGACGATGCCGCCAAACAGGCACTACAAAATGGACGCAAGTTCTTCGTTAATATGCATCGTTATGAAGCAAAAGATCTGCAACATTGGATGGAGAAACAAACCTATCTGGCATTAGGGACCTTATTGATGGGTGCCAGTGTGCTGGAGATTGGGGCGACGCCCATTGAAGGTTTTGACGCTACCACCTTGAATAGTGTGTTGGGGTTACGAGACAAGGGCTTTACCGCCAGTGTTATCGTTGCGCTGGGGTACAGTGACGCTACTGATTTCAATGCCAAGCTGCCCAAATCACGCCTGCCACAAAGCGAAACCATCGACGAAATTTAAGCTTTTGCAGGGAACAACATCCGGTTGTTCCCTGCCATTTCCCGGTCATTTTTAACTTGCGACGCCCTTGCGCTGTGGCATAGTAGGTTTATCGCCAGTCGAGGAAGAATGACGCTATGCTGTTAGCCAAGCCCGCTATCACCCAAACTGATGATGCTCTGGGCATGTCTCGCCATCAAGAGGACAACCCGTTGATTTGGCCTTTGATGAGTTTGCTTCGAACGTCAGTGCAGAGCTGGAAAATACATCATCTCGCCGCGGAATTACAGCAACGTGGGTTACTGAGCCAACTGGATGAAAATCCGGAAAAGGATCTGTTCAAACGCAATTTCCTGCTGATGAATGCCCTGTATGAATTGCAGGACATGCTGCTGCCACAACAGTGGCTACAAGTGCAGTCAATGGAGATAAAACTGTTTCGTCTCGTACCTGCAGATGCCAAATTGTTGCAGTTACACGATCAGTCGCTGCGCGATTACTATCAGGATTGGCGCAATTACGACACTTGTGCCAACGTTGTCAAAGAAATGCTCGCCTCATTCTGGCACTCTTATCAACAATACATCGGTGCAGTACCTGAACGCTTGGCTTACCTTGAAGCGTTGCAGATAATGGATCTCAACCGCGATGCCAGCGAACGAGATATTCGTCGGCAGTGGCGTAAATTGGCGCTACGTTGGCATCCAGACCGCCCGGACGGTGATGCGGCCAAGTTCCGGGAAGTTTGCGAAGCATGGCAGGTGTTGCGAGGTAGCTAAGGCTGCGCCGCGTCACATCTCACGTTGCCGCTTGCTCACCCCGTAGCTAAATTAAGTGATAATTAAGTGTGCCCATCTAAGCTCGGCACCAGCTGTTCTGACGATCTAACTGAGAATTAAGGAGTTTATTTTGCTCAAGCCCATTCTGGCCGCCGTGGTAATTTCCGTGGCATCCCTCTCCGCTCAGGCAGCGGATTTTATTGAAGGCAAACATTACACTCAAGTTGCCGATAAAGGCAGTGCCACCCCCAAGGTAAGTGAATTTTTCTCCTTTTACTGCCCTCACTGCTACCACATGTCGCAAAAATATTTGCCATTCATTAAAGCTAACCTTAAGCCCGGCGTTACCTTTGAAAGTAAGCATGTCGATTTTATGAATAGTGCACTCGGGACTGAGGTGATGAAATCGTTGGCGGTGATGGAACAACTGGGACTGGAAAGTCAGTTATTACCTGAAATGTTTAAAGCCATCCAAGGACCTACACCTGGCGAGCAATTCAAATCAACCGTTAACAGCCGTGACGATATTAAAGCGGTATTTGCCAAAGCCGGTGTTGATGCAGCTAAATACGATGCAACCGCTGACAGCAGCGCAGTGAATGACACTATCAAGTTATGGCGTCAGCAGCAGAACGATTTTCGTATCGACAGTGTGCCGACCTTTATCGTTAATGATAAATACATGATCAACCTTTCAGAAATGCACAGCATTAAGGATCTGGTCGACATCATCAATTACCTGGCAACTGAAAAAGATAAAGAAAAATCAGGTGGTAGTGTCGGCTGGCTGTTTCTAGCCTTTGCCGGATTAGCTGCCATCACTCGCCGCCGGGTGTAGCGAGCAATGAGGTAAAACGGGCCACCAGTGTGGCCCTTTTGTTATCCGTAAAAAGGCGGTTCAGCCACCGAACATACGTTTCCACCACGGCGAAGAATCACCGCAATTATCTGCCGGATGATAACTGTCAGCCAATGCCGGTGCCGCCACCACGGCGCGGCAATCCCGTTGCCTAGCAATCCCGGTATCGCGATCAAAATATCCTTGCACCACACCGTTTACCGGCGGTAACCGCAGCGACAGTGGCGCACGCTCATTCAGGAAATTACGATAGATCGCCATCGCACCGCTGCTGCCATAAAGCCCGGTTTTACCATTGTCGTCACGGCCAACCCAGATTGCGGCCACGTTACGTTCATCAAATCCAGCAAACCAGGAATCACGTTGGTCGTTACTGGTGCCGGTTTTACCTGCGAGCGTCACCCCCGGGAATGCCGCACCGAGTTTAGCTGCCGTGCCGGACTGGACAACTTGGGTTAAGGCATACTGCACCAGATAATTCACCGCGGGGTCAATTGCTTCGCTCTGGGGTAAGTAACTGACTTGTAAAGGCTGATTGTCTTTATCTAGCACTGCGGTAACCGCATTTAACTGCCGATAATGACCATTGTTCGCCAATGTCTGATAAATCTGCGCCACCATTAACGGAGAACCGTTGACGGCACCCAACAACATTGATGGATAAGCAGGCACTGACTCACGCCACCCCGATTGCCGCAGCGTCGTTGCGATGGCATCCAGACCTATTGCCATCCCGAGGTTCACCGTCGGCACGTTCATTGAGTTGGTCAGCGCTGTCAGTAACGGCACTTGTCCGCTAAATTGTCGATCATCATTTTTGGGTGACCAGGTCTGCCCCTGTTCGTTTTTCAGGGTAATGGGTTCATCTTTTAACGGGGTAAACAGGTTATATTTTGTGCCCTGCGCCAGTGCGGTAGCATAGACAAACGGTTTCACCAATGAACCGATTGGACGACGGATCTCTTCCGCCCGATCATAACCGTCATAACCCGGATTACGGTCCCCCACCATCGCGGCTATGCCATAGGTGTAACGTTCAGTTACCACCATACCCGCCTGTAGGCCACTGTTTTTACTATCGAGAGATTTGAGGGTCGCACTCACCGCTTTTTCAGCAGCTTCCTGCGCTAACGGATCGAGCGTGGTATATACCTTAATCCCGGACTGCTTCAGTAATGCATCACCGTAACGGTCACGCAGCTCCTGCTTTACTCGTGCAAAAAAGGCCGGCAGTTTCTGATGCACAGGCCGCGCCGCATTACGCAGCCCCAGCGGGGATGACACTGCCACCTTGTATTGATCCACATTAATTTTGTTGCCTTCCATCATCAGTCGCAGCACCAGATCGCGCCGTTCCTGAGCCCGCTGCGGATAACGCCAAGGGTTGTAATAAGACGGACCTTTAATCTCTGCCACTAATAGCGCCTGTTGTGCGACGGTCAGCTCGCCGATCGGTCGGCCAAAATAAAATTGGGAGGCCAACCCCATGCCGTGAATTGCCCGGTTATGGTCCTGCCCCATGTAAACTTCATTCAGATAGGCTTCGAGGATTTCCTGTTTGCTGTAGCGCGCATCAATGATCACGGCCATCAGGGCTTCACGGATCTTGCGGATCAGCGAGCGTTCACTGGAAAGAAAGAAATTCTTGGCCAACTGCTGGGTCAACGTTGAGCCCCCCTGCACGGTGCGCCCGGCGCTGAGGTTCACCATCGCCGCCCGCACAATTGCCAGCGGATTAATGCCATAGTGTTCGTAAAAACTGCGATCTTCGGTCAGGATCAAGCCTTCCACCACGGTTTCAGGGATCTCCTTCGTCGGGACAAACAACCGATCTTCGCCATCACCGGTCACAATCCGATCGAGTAATACCGGCTCCAGATGAAACACCGCCAATTGCCGATGATCGCTCAGGCGCTCAACTGACGCCACCCCATTAACATCGAAGCTCACCATCACCTGCTGTGCCGGTTGCTGACCTTCAGGGTGTAAAAACGGTCGACGCCACAATTCCACGCGGCTGGATGACGCTGAAAACTCGCCGATCTGCCTGGGATTTGCCACTTTACGATAACCCAGCAGTTTCAGTTCATCGATGAACTGTCCGTGACTGACCGGCGCACCGGGGTATAACGCCATCGAACGGCTGAAAATCTGCGCCGGCAGATACCATTTCTGCCCTTCAAATTTGCGGGCGATGATCTGATCCAGGTAGATACAATAAACCGCCAGCACCGCGGTAGTGACCAATGCTAGTTTCCAGCCTACGGACCACAATCCGCCCCAAAAGCTAGAGTTACCGCTGGCAGCCGCCTTTTTGGCGGGCTTTTTGTTAGTGGGCTTTCGGTTATTTTTCGCAGTTGTCATGATAATTCCACATCAGGACGACATAGTCCCCATTCTTTTCTTGGTGTACTTCGTCGGCAGGGTATTTGCCGGATCGTCTGGCCATAAATGCTTAGGATAACGACCCCGCATCTCTTTTTTGACCGCTTCATACGGACCACGCCAGAAACTGGCGAGATCAGCGGTCAATGCCAGCGGTCGTTGTGCCGGAGATAATAACTCCATGGTCACGGACAGTTTCCCCTTAAGCAGTTTTGGACTGTCTGACATCCCTAGCGCTTCCTGTAAACGCACACTCAGCAACGCACGACCGCTATCATCATAGCGAATTGGTGCATGGGTACCGGTTGCCATCGGCCAATGTCCTGGCAACCATTCCTCTAGCTGCTGCCGGGCAGACCAGGATAATCGGTTCAACAGTAACCCATAAATATCCAACTCCGCCAACTGCTTAAGTTGTGAGATGTCATCAAGATACGGTCCTAACCACACTTCTAACGAATCTAATAGCGCGCTGTCACTGCAATCCGGGAACAGCGTTGGATCTTCAGATTGTGCAAGGGTTAACCTGAACTGTAACTGTCTCACCCGATCGTCGAGATTCAGCAAATTCAGCCCCCGCTGGCGGATCACAGTCAGCAATGCCTGCCTTTTTAGTTGCTTATCAACTTTGGGTAATGCTTCACGTTTCAAAATTAATTTGCCGAGCCGTAATTGCCGCTCCGCAGAAAAACGGGCTTTAGCATCATCCCAGCCGGCTTCTTCTTGCCAATGGCACAAAAACGCCAGTTCCGTTGTTAGCAGCGCTGGCGGCAACATCGCGGCAAGATATGCCCGTCCGCTGCTGCGTCCCTCTTGTTCCTGAAAATCGGCGACGACCAACCACTCGGCACTGGCGAGTGCATCCTGACTGTCCACCGTTACCCCGGTGCCATTCGCCAGTAAAAACCCTGCCTGACCACGAGCTCTGGCGATTCTGTCGGGATAAGCCAGTGCCAGCAATAACGCGACATCATAATTGTTGGCAGCCTTGAGGTAATGCGCCGGAGACTCGCGTAGCTGACAGCGAGTTAGCCATTGCTTGACCTGATGATTGTCTGGTCCGCGAAGCAGTGATGGTAGCTTATCCAATACATCACAACCCGTGCCACCGCTGGCGCGCCCCGCTAGTAATGCGGCCAATAAACAGGCCAAGCCCAATAACTGTTGGTCATCACTGCCACGTGTCATTAACTGGGCTTTTACCATCATGTGTGCCAGCCGTGGTGACGCGCCAAATTGATACGCTGCCCGGCCATGTGCCGTCAGCTTATGCGTTTCATCGACCAACTCCAGTGCGGCTAATAATTCCCAGGCAACAGCTTCATTACCGGGATTTGGCTGGGTCAACAACGGTAATTCGGCTAAAGATTTCACGCCCCAGTTTGCAGCTTCCAGCACTACCGGAAGCAAGTCTCCGCTAAGAATTTCCGGATCATCGGCCGCAGCCAAACGCCCTTGTTCTTCCTGTGGCCATAACCGCAAACAAAAGCCAGCGCTGAGACGACCGGCACGACCAGCGCGCTGCTGCGCTGATGCCTGACTGATACGCTTCAGTCCAAGGCGGGTCACACCGGTACGCGGATTGAAACTCGCTTGCCGACGATAGCCACTATCGACCACCATAGTGATCCCTTCGATGGTGAGACTCGATTCCGCCACGTTGGTCGATAACACCAGCTTGCGTTGTCCTCGCGTTGGCGGCGCAATCGCCGCATCCTGCAATTCTGCCGGTAACTCACCGTAAAGCGGGTGAAGGGTGACATCTTGTGGCAGTCTGGACGCGAGATAATCCTGTAATTTCAAAATTTCGGCTCGTCCCGGTAAAAAGGCCAACAACGAACCGCGCTGCTGTGGCTCACTGACACCCAATGCTGCGGCGTCATTGAACATCGCAAGAATGACCTTGCCCATATGACTGAGCCAAGAGGGCATAGTGTTGCTATCGCGCAGATTTGTCGGTGGAGCACTATAGCTTATGCTGACAGGGAAACTCCGCCCGTCACTGCAAAGGTGCATCGCCTGTGGCATTAACTTGGTAAAATCCAGCCCTTGCAGGGTGGCGGACATCGCCACTATTTTGAGGTCGTCCCGGAGTGAAGCCTGCACTTCCAGCGCCAGTGCTAGACCAAGATCGGTAGTGAGATGCCGTTCATGGATTTCATCAAAGATCACTACCGCGACCCCCTCAAGCGTGGGGTCCTGCTGGATCATCCGCGTCAAAATGCCTTCAGTAATGATCTCCAGCTTGGTGTTGCTGCCAACACGCGTGTCACCACGGACGCGAAAACCGATATCTTGACCAAGCGATTGCTGGCGATTACGCGCCAGATAAGCCGCGATACTGCGGGCGGCAACCCGGCGCGGCTCCAGCATCAAAATTCGGCCATTAATTTCTGGCCAATCAAGCATGGCAAACGGCAACGCCGTAGATTTACCGGCACCGGTTGGGGCTTCAATAATAAGCTGATTGCTTGAGATCAATGCCTGCCGCACTTGCGGTAACAGACGTTGAATAGGTAGCGCGTCCAAATGATCTTAACTGGCAATAAAAAATTGGCTGACAGTTTACCCAGTTTCGCCGTCGCTGGCTAACCGGAGCTGGCAGCAAATACGACAGGCGTTATCATTAGCCTAAGAGCTCAACAATAAAGGAACGCGTTTTGACCACAGCAGCACCACAACGGTTATTTTTAGGATTTGCTATTGAACGCCAACAACTGCAGCAGTTAATTACCTTACAGCAAACGTGCTTAGCCGTATGTCATGGTGCACGGCAGGTCGCTGCCGACAACTTACATATGACACTGGTGTTCCTCGGCCAGACAACGGCACCAGTCAAACAACAGTTATTGCTTGAAGTGCCTAAATTGCCGTTAAAGCGATTTAGTGTTGCGCTTTCACAACTACAACTCTGGCCCAAACCGAAAATTTTATGTTTAACCGGTAACGCCGAGGCCCCCCTGATAACGCTGGCCAATGCCGCAGCCGATTTGTCAGAAACGCTGGGGCTAGCGCCCAAAGAACACAGTTACCGACCACATATTACCTTATTGAGAAAAGCGAAACGTTTACAGCATCCTGTTGTACCTGATGCACTACAGCTGTCGCCGACGACCTTAAATCTCTATCACTCTGTCAGTACCACCACGGGCGTCGAGTACCGGATCTTACAGCGTTGGCCACTTATTTGAACGACGCTGTTACAGCCTTTTCTCCATCCGCATGCAATCCAGCGTAATTCCTTTCGGAGAGTGGTAGCGAGCATGACCCAGTGGCCGCCAGCCACAGCGTTGGTAAAAGATCACAGCGTTCAGCGAGGACTCCAGTACTAATTTGCGTATATTTAGCGCAAACGCCTGTTGTTCCAGATGGTTCAGCATCTGTCGACCATAACCTTTGCCCATGGTATCGGGTTTGACAAACAGCGCTTCAACTTTATGGTTTGTCACGTCCAGCATACCGCACGCTACAATCTCTTGTTGCTGCTGCAGCAGATAAAATTCGCCAGCCACCATCTGTGCAAACCCTTGGGGCATTGCACCATCAGTCCAGCGCGATAACACCGCGGCGGGGTAATATCCTCGGCAGCCTGCCAGAATTGCTTGATTACGCAACTCCCACAAAGCTTCAGCATCATGTACTTTTGCTGCACGGATCGGCATCCATTAACTCCCGTTGCCATTCATATGATCAGAAAGGCCGCCATTTAGGCGGCCCATTCTTGTGTTGGGCTTACTTAGTCCATCAACATCTCGGCGATGGTGAGCATGCCATGAGTAGTTGCGCCGGCTGCCCACAAAGAACCGGCATCATCTTCAAATGCTGCGGCAAGGTCGATGTGTAACCATGGAATATCCTTTCCGACAAAGCGCCACAAAAAGGCTGCGGCATTCGATGCACCACCGGCGCCACCACCTTTTACCGGGCGGCTATTGGCAGTATCAGCATACGCGGACGGACACATCTCTTTGTGCCAAGGATCTAATGGCAGTGGCCATACATGTTCAGCGACACTTTCAGCCTTTTCTGCCGCCAGCTGCAATACCGCTTTCTGCGGCGAAAAGATTGCATTGTAGTTGCTGCTGACCGCCATTACCGCGGCACCGGTCAGTGTGGCAGCATCAATGATAAGCCCAGCTTTAGCTTCAGTAGCCGCCTGCAAACCATCAGCCAGCACCAAGCGACCTTCCGCATCAGTGTTCACCACTTCAACCGTAGTGCCATTTTTGTAGGTAATAATATCCCCGAGTTTATAGGCATGACCACTTACGAGGTTTTCAGCACAGCATAGATACAGTTTAACCCGTTTGTTCAGGCCGCGTTGAATGGCTAATCCCAAGGCGGCGGTTACGGTGGCAGCGCCCCCCATATCAGCTTTCATGCCGAGCATACCCTGAGAACTTTTCAGGCTGTAACCACCGGAATCAAACGTAATGCCCTTGCCGACCAATGCCACCGCCACCGGTGCATCTGGACCAGCTGGATTGTAGTCCAATTCCAACAGTGCTGGCGCTCGTTCGCTACCACGGCCAACGGCATAAATACCGGCCCATTGCTGTGCCAGCAGCTCTTCGCCTTCGGTAATACGATAGTTAATGCGCGCGCCACCTAGCTGCTGCAACCATGCTGCGGCCGCCAGCGCGAGTTTTACCGGTGAGAGGTTTTCAGGTGTTTCATTAATTAACTGTCGCGCGTAATTACTGCAGCTGGCACGCAGCGCCAGTTCCTGCTGCTGGGCTTCATCCCCCGTCCAAGCAATAGTATGTCCGCCCTTGGCAGTCACAAACCCCTGATGAAATGCCCATTGGCTATTCACATCCCATAACGGGCCTTCCAGTTGTACGTTGCTCACGCCCTGATTACGCAACTTGCGGGCAGCCTTCTGCACACTGCGTAACGGCATATCTTCTGACCGGTGGATGAGTGCGCCATCGCCAGCAAAACTCAAATCAGCCTTTCCCCAAACGGCTGCGGCGGCCTGATCAGTCAGTACCACCTTCATTACTTGATCCATGATATATCCTTGTTAACAACCAGCACCTAACAGTGCTTATTGCTATCAGTGTATAGCATCAGGCCAGAGGGCTAAAGTTGTCGCAGCACAGATATTTGTGAGAAACCGTAAAGCCTGCTAGGCTGTGGCGTTTTCATTTTCAGCGGTAATAAGGTGAGGTTATGAAGTTCAGCCCGCCACTACAACAGGCTACACTTGTAAAACGTTACAAACGTTTTTTAGCCGATGTGCAGTTGCCTGATGGACAACAGATAACGCTGCACTGTCCCAATACCGGCTCGATGAAAAACTGCCAGTTTCCCGGGGGCTCTGTTTGGTACTCATTATCAGCAAATCCCAAACGCAAATATCCTGGCACCTGGGAATTGATACAGAACCCGGATGGGCAGCTGATAGGTGTCAATACCGGCAGAGCGAATGAGCTGGCAGAGGAAGGGATCCGCAGCGGTGTTATCAGTGAACTACAGGGCTATGCTTGTCTGCGTCGAGAAGTCCCTTATGGCGAGGAAAATAGTCGAATTGACATTTTTCTCAGTGATGGTGAAAAGCCAGACTGCTATGTCGAAGTTAAAAATACGACACTGCTGGAAGGCGATTGTGGTTATTTTCCAGACGCAGTCACCGTTCGGGGTCAAAAACATGTAAGAGAATTGATGTCAGTAGTAGAAAAAGGGTATCGGGGAGTGCTACTGTTCCTCGTCCAGCATACAGGCATCAAAAAAGTCACCGCAGCACGGCATATTGACCCGGATTATGCGGACTTGCTTGCTCAGGCACAGACTTTGGGTGTTGAAGTGCTAGTGTACGCTACTTCCCTGAGCTCGCAGGAGTTTTGTGTAGAAAGGCAGTTACCGTTTCTGGATTAAAAGCGGGAAAAATAACGTAAAAGTTTGCTCAAATGGAAATTAGCAGACATATTCAAATATATGATCACCGATTTTTGGAAATGTTTGCCTAGGTAAAAAGATTCTGCTATAGATAGCGGCCGTTCTCAAAAACGCCCTATGACGCAAATTGAAACAGGAGATGCGTTATGCCTGAAGGCACTAAAACACTTGGTGTACTCGCTATCGCTGGTCTGAGTCCTTATCAGGAACAACCTGGTGAGGAGTACATGAACCCTAAACAGTTGGCGCACTTTAAAGCCATTCTGGAAGCCTGGCGTAAACAGTTGCGTCACGAAGTTGATCGTACCGTAACGCACATGCAGGACGAAGCAGCTAACTTTCCTGATCCGGTAGACCGTGCCGCCCAGGAAGAAGAGTTCAGTTTGGAACTGCGTGCTCGTGACCGTGAACGTAAGCTGATCAAAAAGATTGAAAAAACACTGAAAAAAATCGAAGACGATGATTTCGGTTTTTGTGAATCCTGTGGTGTAGAGATTGGTATCCGTCGTCTGGAAGCCCGTCCTACCGCTGATCTGTGTATCGACTGTAAGACGCTCGCTGAAATTAAAGAAAAACAGATGGCAGGTTAATTTCTGCTTCAAATAGCGCGGGGTTCACTTTTGCCCCGCGTTGATGTTGCCGTTGGTCACGATATGAATATCACCACCAGACCGGCCTACGTCGGGCGTTTCGCGCCATCCCCATCCGGTCCCCTGCATTTTGGTTCTCTGATTGCCGCACTCGGTAGCTATCTGCGTGCCCGCGCGTGTAATGGCAAATGGTTGCTGCGCATTGAAGATATCGATCCCCCACGAGAGGTTGAAGGGGCAGCTGACGACATCCGTCGAACCTTGGAACTATATGGTCTGCACTGGGATGACAAAGTGTTGTACCAGAGTCAGCGCTTTAATGCTTATCAACAGTGTATTGATCAATTGTTAGCTAAGGGTGATGCCTATTTTTGCCAATGTAGCCGTAAGCAAATTCAGGAAGAGATGCACGGTATCTATGATGGCCGCTGCCGCAATCGCAAACTCGGCGAAGGCGCAGTCCGTCTTTATAACCAACAAAAGATAGCTCGCTTTGACGATCTGCTGTTAGGAAATGTACAAGTAGACGGCGCCTTTGCGAGTGAAGATTTTGCGATTCAGCGCAGCGATGGTTTATACGCCTACCAGCTCGCCGTCGTACTGGATGACGCCTATCAGGGCGTAACCGAAATTGTGCGCGGCGCCGATCTATTGGAGGCCAGCTGTCGGCAGCTCAGCCTCTACTGCCAACTCGGATTGCCATTACCACAGTTTATGCATCTGCCATTAGCGTGCTTAAAACAGGGATTTAAGCTGTCCAAGCAAAATCACGCACAAGCATTGGATAAACGCCATCCACATGTTGCATTGCAGCAAGCGCTGTTATTTCTCGGGCAACCTGCAGTAATTGCAGATGACCCCACCAAAATGCTGGCACAAGCCGTCAGTCAGCTTGATTTAAGTCGGATCCCGAGACAAACCGAGATCCTCATTGGCCGCTGATATACTCATCCCCCGCTAATTGGTATATCATAGCCGCCAGTTTTATTCCCAAACTTTGTGATCAGATTTCAGAGGTGTCCTATTTTTCGCCGTATCACACAGTTCTGTAAGCAGTTGTTTGACGAAGGCCCATCCGCCAAACTTCCCGAAGAAGCCAATACAGACACAGCTTTAAGCCTGGAGATCGTCCCTCGCGATGGTCACAGCATCTCTCGTAAGCAAATTAGCGAAAATGCGCTGAAAGTGCTTTATCGCCTGCACAAATCTGGCTACCAGGCTTATCTGGTGGGCGGCGGTGTGCGTGATCTGCTGTTGGGCCTGGAACCTAAAGATTTTGATGTGGTGACGAATGCCACGCCAGAAGAAATCAAAAAGCTGTTCCGTAACTGTCGTCTGGTCGGACGCAGATTTCGACTGGCGCATATTGTGTTCGGTCGTGACGTCATTGAAGTGGCTACTTTCCGTGGTCATCACGGTGAGAGTAGCGAAAACATCTCCAAAGTTAATGCTGCTGGCAGACTCCTGCGGGATAACGTCTATGGTGACATTGACCAGGATGCCGAACGGCGCGATTTCACCGTTAATGCACTGTACTACAGCATTGATGATTACAGCATCCGCAGTTATGGCGGTGGTTTGCAGGATTTACGTAATCGCACCTTGCGGCTAATTGGCGATCCCGAAACCCGTTACCGCGAAGATCCAGTGCGGATGCTGCGTGCGGTACGTTTTGCCGGGAAATTGGGGATGCAGATTGATGCACACACTGCCGCACCCATCAAATCATTGGCTTTACTGCTAAAAGATATTCCGGCTGCGCGTATGTATGAAGAGGTGCTGAAACTGTTCTTCGCTGGTAAGGCGGGACAGAATCTGCGACTGATGCGCGAATACCACCTGTTTGAACCGCTATTCCCGTTGGTAGAAGCACAGCTAAAGGACAATCCGAAAGGACCCGCAATGCGCATGGTGACAGAGGTGATGCACAACACCGATGCCCGCATCAACGAAGATAAGCCAGTGACGCCCGCCTATTTCTTTGCCGCATTGTTGTGGTATCCACTGCAGGCAAGGGCTCAGGATATCGCATCAGAAAGTGGCTTAACTAGCTACGATGCGTTTTATGCCGCCATGGGCGACGTGTTAGAGCAGCAGTGCCAGAGCATCAGCATCCCTCGCCGGTTCAGTACACCCGCGCGTGATATCTGGCAATTACAGTTGCGGTTCGAACGTTCTAAGGGCGGTCGGGCATTTAAACTGCTGGAGCACCCCAAATTCCGTGCCGCTTACGACCTGTTATTGATGCGCGCCAATGCTGAAGGCGGCAATCTGGCGAAACTCGCCAGTTGGTGGCAGCAGTTTGTGGATGCCGATGACGAACAGCGTCAGGAACTGGCTAGCAGTGGTAATAAAAGCAGTCATCGCAACCGCAATGCCAGTCAACGGCGACGGCGTCCACGCCGTGATCAAGCCAGTGCCAGCACCGAGGTGACCGACTAGCATGCCATTGGTGTATGTCGCGTTAGGCGCTAATCTGGCGCAGCCACAACAGCAGCTAGATAGCGCTTGCCGCAAGTTAACGGCTTTAGCGACAGACCATCAGCTCCGCGTGTCCTCATACTATCGCAGCACTCCTATGGGTGAGGTGCCGCAGCCAGACTATGTCAACGCAGTCGCAAGCTTCAATACTGACCTCAAACCACTGGCATTATTGGAAGCGTTGCAGGCTATCGAATTGCAACAGGGGCGCACCCGCGAGGTTCGTTGGGGTCCAAGAACGCTGGATCTGGATCTGCTCCTTTATGGTGACGAAATTATCGACTTACCCAGACTGAAAGTTCCTCATTACGGCCTTAAACAGCGGGCTTTTGTGCTGGTGCCACTGGCAGAACTTTCCCCCCGCTTACAACTGCCTTGTGGTACATTAGTCAGTAATTTAATCGATGACACTATGCGCAATGCATTGCAGCGGTTGCCATCGAGCTGATAAACCGGCAGCAGCCATTGCTAAGCCCCGAGTGATGGCATATAACTCAATTCACACACGTGTTTGGAAGAGATACTTATGTCCAAAGTCACTATCACCACCCTGCTAAAGTACAAGCAGGAAGGTCAGAAATTTGCTTCGCTCACTGCTTATGACGCCAGTTTTGCCAAAGCCTTTGATGAAGAAGGTATTGATGTATTACTAGTCGGGGATTCACTGGGTATGGTTCTGCAAGGACAGGAAGATACCCTGCCGGTAACCGTTGAGGATATGTGTTACCACACCCGCTGTGTACGCCGTGGTATCAGCCGTTCATTGTTGGTGTCAGATCTACCGTTTATGGCCTATGCCACACCGGAGCAGGCACTAGAAAACTGTGCCAAGGTCATGCAAGCTGGCGCCGCCATGGTAAAACTGGAGGGCGGCCACTGGCTGATGCCAACAGTCAAGATGCTTACTGAGCGCGGTATTCCAGTCTGCGCCCACATCGGCCTGACACCTCAATCTGTGCACGTATTTGGCGGATTTAAAATACAGGGCCGCGATGAAGACAACGCCAAACGTATTCTCGATGAAGCCATTGGTTTCGAAGCCGCTGGCGCGCAGCTATTGGTTTTGGAATGTATTCCGGCGGCCCTTGCGAAAGCCGTTACCGAGGCTGTTAAAATCCCGGTTATCGGTATTGGGGCAGGTAAAGATACCGATGGTCAAATCCTGGTGATGCATGACGTGTTGGGCATCTCCACCGGCTACATTCCACGTTTTTCAAAGAATTACCTCAAACAAACGGGTGATATCCGCGCAGCGATTAGAGCCTACAATGAGGAAGTACAACAGGGACTGTTCCCTGCTGATGAGCATACATTCAACTGAACATCTTTTGGATCATTACGTAAATGTTGACAACCGCTAAGATTGAAGAAATCCGCGCTCGGATAAAAACCTGGAAAAACAAAGGTGAAAGCGTCGCGTTTGTGCCGACTATGGGCAATCTGCACGCTGGCCATATCAGCCTGATCACCGAAGGCAAACGACGTGCGGATCATGTGGTAGCTTCAATTTTCGTCAACCCGATGCAATTCGGCCCTAACGAAGATTTGGATGGTTACCCGAGGACGCTGGAAGCTGATCAGCAGAAACTGGTAGAAGCTGGCTGTGAGTTACTGTTTCTCCCAACTCCGGAGATCATCTATCCCCGTGGTCTGGCGGTGCAGACCTATGTTGAAGTTCCCGGACTCTCGGAGCAATTGTGTGGTGAAACCCGTCCAGGTCATTTCCGTGGGGCCGCCACCATTGTCTGCAAGTTGTTTAATATCGTGCAACCTGATATTGCGCTGTTTGGTCGCAAAGACTATCAGCAGTTGCAGATTATCCGCACCATGGTAGAAGACCTTTCCCTGCCAGTCGAAGTGATGGGCGTTGATACGGTGCGCGAGTCTTCAGGGCTGGCCATGAGTAGTCGTAATGGCTACCTCACCGCCGAAGAAAAGGCTAAGGCCCCTGCGCTGAAACGGACACTGGATGACTTAGCGGAAGCTATTAAAAATGGCACGGCAATCGAACTCGCCATCGCTGAGGCCAAGAGTACCCTGCAGCATGCCGGTTTGTGTCCGGATTATATCGAAATCCGTCAGGCACAAACCCTGGCCCCAGTGACTGAGACTGATAAAGAGCTGGTGATTCTGGCAGCCGTCTATTTGGGAAAGGCCAGATTGATCGATAACCTCGTTGTCCATCGCTGAAATGCATTACCGCCAGCACAATAACAGTGCTGGCGGGCAAACTGACTGAATGTTAACTAGGTCATATGTCCGCCCTGCCAAAACGCTAGCCAACCCCACCAAATTAGGTCATGATAATTAACATTGTAAACTTGGATAAGTTTGCCGATGTTATCTTATAGGGATCTGTTTTTATTTGTTTTATTAATTTCTTCAGCGACATATGTCAATGCTGAGGACAGTAAATTAATTTACAAATGTATCACAAATAACCAGATAGCTTTTAGCCAACAACCCTGCCCTGATAATTACACGCAATACCAGATTGAGTACCAGAATGGTCTGGCAAAAGAGACGCCAGAAAAAACCGCGGAGGTCGATCCACTGCAAAAAATCCTCGCCACGAAAGGGCTGACGACAGGTCAATTAGGCCGTTGGCTGGATTCTGAAATCAATCGCCTGCAGCAGGAACACGGCTATTTGGAAACGCTGCGCACCAATGAGTTACAAAAGCTAGAGCGGGAAAGATATTGGGAACATACCGCAACGACTGATAGTGGGTACTTGCAGAAACAGCAACAAATCAATCAACGTTACGACACACTGCAACAACGTAATCACCAGTCACTGGCAAAACTGCAGCAATATAAACAGCAACTCCCGGAACCACAGGCTCATCCTTGAGCCTGAAACGCATCAGGTACGCAAACCAATTCCGCGCGACACCAGATAATAGGCCAATAGCCATAATCCGGCACAAAAACCAATGATGACCGCGACAGATAAACCGACACTGATATCCGCAAAGCCGAGAAAGCCATAACGGAACACGTTGATCATATACACGATAGGGTTAAGTGCCGACACGCCTCGCCAGAAATCAGGTAATAACGACAGTGAATAAAATACCCCACCGAGATAGGTCAAGGGGGTCAGTACAAATGTCGGAATGATGCTGATGTCATCAAAATTACGGGCAAATACGGCGTTAATCAGACCGCCTAGAGCAAATAGCACTGAGGTCAAGAACACGGTTATCACTACCAGCAATGGATGTTGTAAGTGCAAGTCCACAAAGCACATTGCCACCACAGTCACGATTAAACCCACCAGCAGACCACGAGCCACACCGCCCGCCACGTAGCCACCGATCATGACATAATGGGGTACAGGTGCGACTAATAGCTCTTCCAGATTACGCTGAAACTTCGCACTGAAAAAAGATGAAGCAACGTTGGCGTAGGAGTTAGTGATCACCGCCATCATGATCAGCCCGGGGGCAATAAATTCCATATAGGACACCCCGCCCATCAAGCCGATACGACTGCCGACCAGATTACCGAAAATTAAAAAGTACAGCGTCATGGTAATGGCGGGCGGTAACAGGGTTTGGATCCAAATCCGGGTAAAACGGGTGATCTCTTTGATAACGATGCTTTTAAAGGCGATAAAATACAGGCCTTTCATGCGTTAGCTCCTTTGTCGCGCTCGACCAGTTCTACAAACAGTTCTTCCAAGCGGTTGGTTTTATTCCGCATCGACAGCACATCAATGCCCTGCGCGGTCAGCGCTGCAAATACGCTGTTGAGGCTATTAGACTTGGCCACATCGACTTCTAAGGTATTGGCGTCGATTAACCTTGCTTGAATACCGGGCAGTTCGGGTAACTGTGTCTGCGGCTGCTTGAGATCCAGCACAAAGGTTTCCATGTCCAGCTTCGCCAGCAAGGCTTTCATACTGGTACATTCCACCAGCACGCCGTTATCGATGATGCCGATATTACGGCACAGCATTTCAGCTTCTTCAAGATAATGCGTGGTCAGGATGATGGTGACACCTTCCTGGTTGATGCGTTGCAGGAATTCCCACATGGAGCGTCGCAGTTCAATATCAACCCCGGCAGTTGGTTCATCGAGAATCAACAGCTTCGGTTCATGCATCAACGCCCGGGCAATCATCAAACGCCGTTTCATGCCGCCGGATAACTCCCGCGCTTTGGCATTGCGCTTTTGCCACAGATCTAACTGCGTCAGATATTTCTCGGCCCTTACATAGGCTTCCGAACGTGGGACACCGTAGTAACCTGCCTGATTCACCACAATTTGCAGCACGCTTTCAAACTGATTGAAGTTGAACTCCTGCGGCACTAAACCGATACAAAGTTTGGCTTGTTCGAGTTCTTGATCCAGATCGTGACCGAACACTTCTACCTTGCCGCCGGTTTTATGGACCAGCGAACTGATAATGCCGATGGTAGTAGACTTTCCGGCACCGTTAGGCCCCAACAAGGCAAAGAAATCCCCCTGCTTTACCTGCAGGTTAATCCCCTTGACGGCTTCAACACCGCCTTTATAGGTTTTCTTCAGGTTTTCCAGCGCCAGCGCCACCCCTGCTGTCATCGGTTGTATCCTCTGTAGGGTAAAACAAAACTCCCGCCATAGCGGGAGTCAGATTGTCTGTCAAAACCACCTAATGCAGGTTATTCCTGAGGAATAACCCTGGCAATATAGGGGAGATTGCGGTATTGCTCCGCGTAGTCGATACCATAACCTACCACAAATTCATCGGGAATGGTAAAGCCGACAAAATCCACCGGCACATCGACTTCGCGACGATCGGGCTTATCCAGCAATGTGCACAACGCCAGACTTTTGGGATCGCGCAGCCGCAGCATTTCACGGACTTTGTTCAGGGTATTGCCGGAATCGATGAGGTCTTCGACAATTAAGACATCGCGTCCGGCAATGTCTGACTGGACATCCTTGAGGATCTTCACATCGCGGGAGCTGGTCATAGTACTGCCATAACTGGACACCGACATAAAGTCGATCTCCACATGACCGTTGATACGGCGACACAGATCCGCCATAAACACCACTGAGCCTTTTAACAGTCCCACCATCAACAGCTTATCTGTATGCTGATAATGGGCATTAATACGCGCGGCCAGTTCATCCAGTTTGCGATTGATCTCTTCTGCAGAGATCATCATTTCGATGGTGTGCTTCATACTTATCTCAATCTTCGATGCCGCCGCCAACCGGCTGATCATAGCCCCAGCGGCCCGTTAATGAATGTGCCACGCCCAGATGGTCGAGGATCCGGGCGACGACGAAGTCTACCAGATCCTGAACGGATTTGGGATGGTGATAAAAACCTGGCGCGGCAGGCAAAATCACCGCCCCCTGCTGGCTCAGACTCAGCATATGTTGTAAGTGAATGGTATTAAAAGGCGTTTCTCGCGGCACCAGGATTAACTGTCCGCGCTCTTTGAGTACCACGTCGGCCGCCCGTTCCAACAGATTATTACTCATGCCCGTGGCTACGGCGGCCAAAGTGCCGGTTGAACAAGGACAGATCACCATCTGCTTTGGCGCCGCAGAACCGGATGCGGGCGGTGAAAACCATTGATCCTTACCCAATACCCGTAGCGCTCCACTCGCGGGCATAATAGCCTGTAACTGTTCCGTGGCCTTTTCCGGCGCAGCACTGAGCTTAATACCATGCTCTTGCGCCAGTACCACTCTGGCGGCAGAGGAGATCATCAAAAATACCTGATAATCCGCTTGTAGCAGGCATTCCAACAGTTTCAGGCCATAAGGTGCCCCTGAAGCGCCAGTCCAGGCCAGACTGATACTATTCATCGCTGCGTCTCCGCATGAAAGCGAGCCTTAAGTGCGGCCAGTAATTTGCCGTGAATACCGCCAAAGCCGCCATTGCTCATGATGACAATGCTGTCACCAGCCTGTGCTTCAGCAGCCACTGTTTGCACGACATCCTCAAGCTTGTATAGCACAGCAACGGGAATCGGCGCATCCGCCATGGCTGCCGAAATATCCCAATGGATAGTATCTGCCTGATACAAAATCGCGTTGTCTGCATCATGCATCGACTCGGCGAGAGTGGCCTTGTGTACGCCACTTTTCATCGTGTTAGAACGGGGTTCCAGCACCACGGTGATATGACCATCGCCAACCTTAGCCCGCAGCCCTTGCAGCGTTGTGGCTATGGCTGTTGGATGATGGGCAAAATCGTCAAATACCTGAATGCCATGTATATCGCCAATCAGTTCCAGTCGTCTTTTAGGCGGAATAAACTGCATCAGCGCGGCGATGGCATCGGCCGGCTTTACGCCTACGTGACGCGCTGCAGCCACGGCCATCACCGCATTTTCCATATTGTGTTTGCCGAGTAATGACCATTCCAGTTTGCCCTGCGAGCCCCCCGCCAGAAACAACTCAAAATGATGTCCATCAGCGGCTAACGGCTCGATATGCCAATCCCCCACACCACTCATGTGGCTTACCGTTTCCTGTTCACTCCAGCAGCCCTTGGCGACAACCTCAGCCACAGCTTCACTGTCTTTCGGCCAGATCACCCTGCCGTTACCAGGCACTATCCGCAGCAGGTGATGAAACTGCTTCTGAATGGCCTTCAGATCGTCAAAGATATCGGCATGGTCATATTCCAGATTGTTAATTACCAACGTCCGCGGTTGGTAATGCACAAATTTGGAACGCTTATCGAAGAAGGCACTGTCATATTCATCGGCCTCCACCACAAAAAACGGCGAATTGCCGAGCCGCGCCGAGACACCAAAATTGCGCGGAATACCGCCGATAAGAAAGCCTGGCTGATAACCACAGGACTCTAAAATCCACGCCAACATACTGGCTGTCGACGTTTTACCGTGAGTTCCTGAGACTGCCAGCACCCAGCGTTCAGGTAAGATATAATCATGCAAAAACTGCGGGCCTGAGGTGTATTTCAGCCCGTTATCCAACACGGCCTCGACGCAGGGATTGCCGCGGCTCATCGCATTGCCAATCACCACCAAATCCGGTGCAGGGTCTAACTGGGCAGGGTCAAAGCCTTGGATCAGAGCGATACCCTGCTGCTCTAACTGAGTACTCATTGGCGGATAGACATTGGCATCAGCGCCAGTCACTTTATGGCCCATAGCTCTCGCTAAAATTGCCAAGCCCCCCATGAAGGTGCCACAAATCCCTAAAATATGTATATGCATGATGCAGTTCCTGCGCGTAACAACTGCCGCCTATTCTACCCATTGCCAACGGGATTGTCAGTGTAACCTCAGCATCCACAACTAACGTTAGCTGTCGCTTTTCATATATATAGAAGTAAAAACATCTAGACGGCTAAATTGACAGCTATCAGCCGATCCCCTATGCTGCGACAGATTGCCACAGCCATGTCTGTTGCATAAGCTGAAAAGACTTTTTGCCGGGTTAACCGCCACCATCGTTAAATACCGGGCTCATAAAAACAGAGAATAAGATTTTGACTACAAACACCAAACCTGAGGCTGCGCCGTCTGCGATAGCCCTATTACCGCTGTTACTGTTTCTGGTGCTATTTATTGGTGCCGGTCTTTATTTTCAGGCAAACGGCGTGGCGATGGCGTTTTATCAACTGCCAAGTCCGGTAGCGATTTTGCCCGCGATTGTGTTGGCAGTGTTGTTATCAAAACAAAAGCTGAATCAGACGCTGGATACCTTTATGGCCGGCATTGGGCATAGCAACATCATTGCGATGTGTCTGATTTATCTCCTGGCCGGGGCTTTTGCCTCGGTGGCTAAAGCGACCGGCGGCGTGGATGCGACGGTGGCACTGGGATTGCAGTTTATTCCATCACAACTGCTGTTACCGGGGTTCTTTGTGATAGCGGCCTTTATTGCGACAGCCATGGGCACTTCTATGGGTACTATCGCAGCAGTAGCCCCCATTGCACTGGGTATTGCAGAAGAAGCGAATATCGATTTAACCCTGATGGCCGGGGCGGTGATGTCTGGGGCGCTGTTTGGTGACAACCTGTCGATTATTTCCGACACCACTATTGCCGCTACCCGCACCCAAGGCTGTTACATGCGGGACAAGTTTCGGGAAAACCTGATTTTCGCCATTCCGGCAGCCATCATCACACTAGTACTGTTTACCTTGGCTTCTAAGGGCAGCGCGGCTATCCCATCACAGCAGGTGGATGTCGTAAAAGTTTTGCCGTATATCAGCATTCTGATCCTCGCAGTTTCAGGACTTAACGTGTTCGTCGTGCTGGCGCTAGGGATTGTCTTTGCTGGCGGTGTCGGCATGTATAGCAGCGATTACGGATTGGTTGCCTTTACCAATGATATCTACAAAGGTTTTGGCAACATGCAAGAGATCTTTGTGTTATCCATGTTTGTCGGCGGCCTGGCAGCACTGATGCAACAGCAAGGTGGCCTCGCGTTTATCAGTCACCGCATTGAAGGCCTCATTCGGCGCTTTTCTCGCGATGCAGGGGAAAACTCCAGCAGAGCAGCAGAATTGGGAATGGCCGGGATGGTGGCGCTGACCAACACTTGTGTCGCCAACAATACCGTATCAATTGTGATCAACGGCGATATAGCCCGGGAATTGGCGCAGCAAAATGCGGTCAGTGCCAAACGCGCGGCCAGCGTGCTGGATATCTTCGCCTGTATCATTCAGGGATTAATTCCGTATGGTGCGCAAGCGCTGTTGATTGCCTCGCACTTTAAAATCTCCCCGCTGCAAGCGGTTTCCGATGTCTGGTACTGCATGGTGCTGGCGGTGGTATCGGTGATTGTGATTGTGCTGCGGCCGCGCAGCCATTAATTGTACGTCAGGTATCAAAAAGCCCGCAACTGCGGGCTTTTCTTTAGCATCAAAATCGTTATTAACGATTAATTTGCGGATCTAATTCACCGGTCTGATAACGCTTGTACATGGCCTGCAGTGACAGTGGCTTGATCTTAGAGCCCATACCCGCACAGCCAAACGCTTCATAGCGTTCCACACAGATTTCCGCCATAGCTTCCATAGAAGCTTTAAGGAATTTGCGTGGATCGAACTCCCGCGGATTTTCCGCCAGGAATTTACGCACGGCACCGGTTGATGCCAAGCGCAGGTCAGTATCGATATTCACTTTGCGCACGCCGTGCTTGATGCCTTCTACAATCTCTTCGACTGGAACACCGTAAGTTTCTGGCATGTCACCACCGTACTGGTTGATGATCTGCAACCATTTCTGCGGTACGGATGAAGAACCGTGCATCACCAAATGGGTGTTAGGAATACGGGCATGGATCTCTTTGATGCGGTCGATACGCAGAACATCGCCAGTAGGTTTACGGCTGAATTTGTAAGCGCCGTGGCTGGTGCCGATGGCAATCGCCAAGGCATCCACATGGGTATCGGCCACAAACCGAGCCGCTTCATCTGGGCTGGTCAGCATCTGATCATGACTCAGGGTACCTTCAGCGCCAATGCCGTCTTCTTCACCGGCAGTACCGGTTTCCAGACTGCCAAGACAGCCAATTTCACCTTCCACAGACACACCACAAGCATGAGCAAAGGCAACGGTTGTGCGAGTCACATGCACGTTATAATCATAAGTGGCAGGGGTTTTCCCGTCTGACATCAATGAACCGTCCATCATCACAGAAGACATGCCCAGCTGAATTGAACGCTGACATACGTCTGGGTGAGTCCCGTGATCCTGGTGGATACACACTGGGATATCCGGATATTGTTCCAATGCAGCAGTCATCAGATATTTCAGGAACTGCGGACGGGCATATTTACGAGCACCCGCAGAGGCTTGCACGATAACCGGGCTGTCAGTCGCTTCGGCAGCCTGCATGATGGCACGCATCTGTTCCAGGTTGTTAACGTTAAATGCTGGGACACCGTAGCTATGTTCAGCAGCGTGATCCAGCAACTGGCGCAGAGAAATTAAGGCCATAATCTGTTATCTCCATTCATGGGCAACTCACATTGCCCGGTCCAATTGTCTATAAGCTTTATGATAGCGCTGCCGGTCATAGTCGGCAGCTTATGATAAGTTTTTTATCTCGGTTCAGTTAGCGCGCGCTTGCAACATAGCAACGGCTGGTAGCTCTTTACCTTCCAGGAACTCCAGGAAAGCACCACCGCCGGTTGAGATGTAGGAAACTTTATCCGCAATGCCGTATTTATCAACTGCCGCCAGGGTATCGCCACCGCCAGCAATTGAAAACGCCGGAGATGCCGCAATTGCCTCAGCAATGCACTTAGTGCCGGCACCAAACTGATCAAATTCAAATACACCGACCGGGCCGTTCCATACGATGGTACCGGCTTTCATAATGATTTCGGCCAGAACTTCCGCACTGTCAGGCCCGATATCAAAAATCATGTCATCATCCGCCACGTCAGCCACATCTTTTAATGTCGCAACCGCATCGGCACTGAATGCCTTGGCGACAACCACATCGGTGGGCACTGGAATATCACCACCACGACTCTGGGCATTAGCGACCAGGCGTTTGGCCTCATCAATCAGATCGGCTTCATACAACGACTTACCAACATTGTGACCAGCTGCTGCAATAAAGGTGTTAGCAATACCACCGCCCACCACCAGTTGATCGACAATCTTGGAAAGGCTGTCTAATACCGTCAGCTTAGTGGAGACTTTGGAGCCACCCACAATTGCCACCAACGGCCGTTTCGGGTTATCCATGGCCTTTGCCAGAGCTTCCAGCTCAGCCGCCAACAGTGGGCCGGCACAAGCTACCGGGGCAAACATGCCTACACCATGGGTTGATGCCTGCGCGCGATGCGCGGTACCAAAGGCGTCCATGACATAAACATCACACAGTGCTGCCATCTGCTTCGACAAGGCTTCATCATTTTTCTTTTCGCCCTTGTTGAAACGAACGTTTTCAAACACTACCACTTCACCGACAGCAACATCGACACCGTTCAGGTAATCGGTGACCAGTCGTACCGGGCAATCTAAGGCTTTGGCCAGATAATCCACTACCGGTTGCAGTGAAAATTCTGCGTTATACTCACCTTCCGTTGGCCGTCCCAGATGAGACATCACCATCACCGCCGCACCTTTTTCCAGCGCTAGCTTGATAGTGGGCAAAGAGGCACGCAAACGTGCATCACTGGTCACCACCCCATCGGCTACCGGCACGTTGAGATCTTCACGGATAAGCACACGCTTTCCTTGAAGATCCAGATCTGACATTTTAATAATCGCCATGTTCATGCTTCCTGTTCTAACTAAAATATGCGGTTGTATTGATAGCGGTCATTCCCTGCCACTACCCCAAAATTTACTCAGCTGGCTGAAACATTGCCAACGCCGTATCCAGCATTCGATTGGCAAATCCCCACTCGTTATCACACCACAATAACAGCTTGATCAGATGGCCATCGCTGACGCGGGTTTGCGTGCCGTCTACCACGCTGGAGCGAGGATCATGATTAAAGTCACATGATACCAAAGGCTCATCGGTAAAGCCCAGAATGCCATCCAGTCGGCCACGAGTCGCTTCCAGCAATACCTGATTCACCGTCGCAATATTCACCCGTTTGTCGACGGTCAGTGATACGTCGATAGCCGTGACATTGACGGTCGGAACTCGCACCGAGATCGCCTCAAATTTGTCTTTCATCTGCGGCAATATGCGCTCGATACCACGCGCCAACTTCGTATCGACTGGAATAATCGACTGACTGGCAGCACGCGTGCGGCGTAAGTCATCATGATAGGCATCAATTACCTGCTGATCATTCATCGACGCATGAATAGTGGTGATTGCGCCGCTGCGAATGCCGAAATGACGGTCCAGTTCGGAGATCACCGGAATAACGCAGTTGGTGGTACATGAGGCGTTGGACACCACGGTATGTTGCGGGGTTAACAGCTCATCATTGACACCATAAACAATCGTGGCATCGACATCAGCAGAGGCGGGATGGCTGATCAACACCTTGCGAGCGCCCGCTTGCAGATGAGCAGTGCAAGCTGCGCGGTCATGTAGGGCCCCGGTACATTCCAGCACCAGGTCCACATCCAGCGCTTGCCACGGCAATTTAGTGGCATCCGCTTCATGCAGCAGCGTGATGCTGTCGTTGCCCACCTGCATCTGCTCCTGCTCCAGACTGGCGCGCAGTGAAAAGCGGCCGTGCGTGGTGTCGTAGTTAGTCAGATGTACCATGGCTTCGGGTTTGGCCAACTCGTTAATTGCCACAATCTGCAACTGTTGGCGTTTGCCGGATTCATATAATGCGCGCAGCACTGAGCGGCCGATACGGCCATAACCATTGATAGCAACTCTGATCATCAGTAATTCTGTTCCCTCTAATTCAGGGCGATAAAACAACGGCCTATCATAAGACAGGCCGTTACGAATGGCGAGTGAAGGAACGCCCTGTCAGGCGTTCCATTCAGCAACAGTTCATGCCAGCAAAGATTCGGCAGCAGCAATCACGTTATCGACGGTAAAGCCGAACTCTTCAAACAATTGACCCGCTGGAGCCGACTCACCGAAGGTGGTCATGCCGATAACCTTGCCGTTAAGACCGACATACTTGTACCAGTAATCGGCGATCCCGGCTTCAACGGCAACGCGCTTGGTCACAGCGGCCGGTAATACAGCTTCTTTATACGCCGCATCCTGTTTATCAAACACATCAGTGGCAGGCATAGATACTACGCGCACTTTACGTCCGGCAGCAGTCAGTGACGCTTGTGCTTTCACGGCTAATTCTACTTCAGAACCGGTGGCGATGAAGATCAGCTCAGGCGTACCAGCACAATCCACCAGCACATAACCACCTTTAGTGACATCGGCCAGCTGCGCAGCGTTGCGAGGCATCTGCGTCAGGTTTTGCCGTGAGAAAATCAGTGATGTTGGACCATCCTGACGTTCAATAGCATATTTCCAGGCGATCGCAGATTCCACTTGGTCACATGGACGCCAGGTACTCATGTTAGGCATCAGACGCAGGGTGGCAGTTTGCTCAACCGGCTGATGGGTTGGACCGTCTTCCCCCAGACCAATGGAGTCATGGGTATACACAAAGATTACCCGCTGTTTCATCAATGCTGCCATACGCAGTGCGTTACGGGCATATTCCATAAACATCAGGAAAGTTGCGCCATAAGGCACAAAGCCACCATGCAACGCAATACCATTCATCATCGCTGACATACCGAACTCACGCACCCCGTAGTGCAGATAGTTACCAGTAGCGTCTTCGCGGCTGATGGACTTGGAAGCGGAATACATCGTCAGGTTAGAAGGCGCTAAGTCAGCACTACCACCGAGAAATTCTGGCAGTAATTTACCGAAGGCTTCCAATGCGTTTTGCGATGCCTTGCGTGACGCGATATTGGCCGGGTTGGCTTGTAACTGTTCGATATAAGCCTGAGCGCCGGTTGCAAAGTCGGCTGGCAGTTCGCCACTGACACGGCGTTTCAGTTCAGCCGCCAGCTCAGGGTATGCCGCGGCGTAGGCAGCAAACTGAGTTTCCCAATCCGATTCTGCGGCACTACCGGCAGCCTTTGCATCCCAAGCGGCATAAATTTCCGCAGGAATTTCAAACGGCGCATAAGGCCATCCCAAAAATTCTCGAGCAGCGGCCACTTCAGCATCACCCAGTGGTGAGCCATGACAGTCATGGGAACCGGATTTGTTAGGTGATCCATAACCGATAATAGTTTTACAGCAGATCAGTGATGGTCGTGGATCCGCTTTGGCTTGCTCAATGGCCGAGTTAATCGCTTCAGCATCATGGCCATCAACCGCAGCAATGACTTGCCAGCCATAGGCTTCAAAACGTTTCGGAGTGTCGTCGCTAAACCAGCCATCAACGTGACCGTCAATTGAAATACCGTTGTCATCCCAGAAGGCAATCAGCTTGCCCACCCCCAGAGTCCCCGCCAGCGAGCAGGCTTCATGGGAGATACCTTCCATCATGCAACCGTCGCCCATGAACACATAAGTGTGATGGTCAACAATCTCATGGCCTTCACGGTTGAACTGCGCCGCCAACACTTTTTCGGCAATCGCCATCCCAACCGCATTGGTAATACCCTGTCCCAGCGGCCCGGTGGTGGTTTCGACACCAGGAGCATAGCCGTATTCAGGATGACCAGGCGTGCGAGAATGCAACTGACGGAACTGTTTCAGATCGTCAATACTGAGATCATAACCGCTCAGATGTAACAAGGAATAAAGCAACATCGAACCGTGGCCATTGGACAACACAAAACGGTCGCGATTAGCCCATTTCGGATCAAGTGGATTGTGCCGCAGATGCCCGCGCCAGAGTACTTCTGCGATGTCAGCCATGCCCATAGGAGCACCTGGGTGACCGGATTTAGCTTTTTGCACTGCATCCATACTTAAAGCACGAATAGCGTTAGCGAGTTCTTTACGGGAAGACATGCTTACTCCTGCGTAGTGAGACTTGAGAATTGTAGGGCTAAAATTTGGCGGTTATTTTCCCGCAGAGGGCCGGTTGAAGCAAATATATTTCCCGCGTTTTGCCTAGGAAATATGTCAAGAAAAACCCAACATCACCTTTTACTGAGTAGCCAGCTCCCTTGAAGCACTGGCCGGGCTTGCATGCGGCTGTAAAGCTAGCTAGACAGATGCGCTTTTCCAAGGCATGACAATTCCGATTAATTCACTGATATATATAAATAATCTCCCGTACATCACAGTACCGGTATGGGGGGTATCGCACAAATATCAGCAAAAGGGGTTTTATAAAAACTAAATTAAATTAAAATAGACGTCTAGATGTAGATGCTTCTATACGGATGTAGCAGCAGCTAACGGTTTTTCTATATTAATCGCGAGATTTTCCAGACTATGGCAAGACACCTGTTTACTTCTGAATCTGTGTCAGAAGGACATCCTGATAAAATCGCCGATCAGATTTCTGATGCGGTGCTCGACGCCATTCTCACCCAGGACCCTAAGGCCCGCGTCGCCTGTGAAACCTATGTCAAAACTGGCATGGTGATGGTAGGTGGTGAGATTACCACTTCTGCTTGGGTGGACATTGAAGAACTGACCCGTAACACTGTGCGTGAAATCGGCTATACCAGTTCCGAAATGGGATTTGATGCTAACTCCTGTGCGGTATTAAGCGCTATCGGTAAACAATCACCTGATATCAACCAAGGTGTTGACCGTAAAGACCCGAAAGAACAGGGTGCGGGAGACCAGGGATTGATGTTCGGTTATGCCAGCAACGAAACTGACGTACTGATGCCAGCCCCAATCACTTATGCACATGCGCTGGTCAAACGCCAGTCACAAGTGCGTAAACAAGGCCTATTGCCATGGTTACGCCCTGATGCCAAATCTCAGGTGACCTTCGTATACGACAATGATCAGATTGTCGGTATTGATGCCGTGGTGCTATCAACTCAGCACAGCGACGAAATCAGCCTGAAAGAATTGCAAGAAGGCGTGATGGAAACCATCATCAAGCCCGTATTGCCACAGCAATGGCTGACCAAAGACACCAAATTCTTTATCAACCCAACCGGTCGTTTTGTGATTGGTGGGCCGATGGGCGACTGCGGTCTGACAGGTCGTAAGATTATCGTCGATACCTACGGTGGTATGGCGCGTCATGGTGGTGGTGCATTCTCTGGTAAAGATCCATCAAAGGTGGACCGCAGTGCGGCATACGCGGCCCGTTATGTTGCTAAGAACATCGTGGCTGCCGGACTGGCGGCTCGCTGTGAAATTCAGGTTTCCTATGCCATTGGGGTAGCAGAACCGACTTCTATCAGTGTGGAAACCTTTGGTACTGGCAGATTGCCAGAAGAACAGCTGATTGCGCTAGTACGCCGTCACTTTGACCTGCGGCCATACGGTCTGACCGAAATGCTGGATCTGGCTCGCCCAATCTATCAGGCAACCGCAGCATACGGCCACTTTGGCCGCAGTGAGTTCCCGTGGGAGCAAACCAATAAGGCTGAAGCCCTGCGTGATGACGCGGGCTTGTAATTAAATTAGCCGATAAAAAAGCCGCCTACTGGCGGTTTTTTTATCGTTAAAAATCAATAACAATGGTCGAAATGGGCGCTTTCCATGCACATAAATGCCAGTTGCTGTGGGGGTAATGGTGTCACCGAAACCGCTTCAGCATCTTTGACTAACGCCTCATCAGCCACTAATGCCAGCTGACTGTGATAATTATTTGTGCGACCACAATCAAAGATACTATCCAACGCCTGCACCAAAAAACGTCGGCCTTCTTTTCCCTGAATACCCGCCTCAATCACTCGGTACTTTTGTTGCTGTAACGCCAATAACGATACCAGCCAACGGGCCATATCAAATGACGATAATCGCAGTGTTTTGCTGAGCGAGAGTAATGACGCCTGAGTATGTAATTCCTGAGTTCCCATCGTGTTCACCCACCACAATTGATGATGCTTTAAGGCTAGCAAATCCGTCGATATTCGGATATCGATCTCCACCCCATGACGATATTTTTTAATCATGCATCAAATAAGTGCTGACAAAGACCATTAATGTCAATAAGTTATACCTGTAGGCAAGCATTAACTCATCCATAAATTGCTAATGGTAACGTTATCAAGATTAATGCCCCGGATTGTAACGACAATGTTGACAATGATCAGAACATCGCCTACTCAAAGTTGCAAAATTTGTATAACAAATCCACACTTAATGCCAATTGACCACTAAAAGGGACAAGGCCATGCTGCCTGAATCGGTTAAACCTGGAATTAGCTTACTGGAAAACGATAATCATGGACTGAATTTAGTGCGCTGGATGCATCAGTGCGAGCTAATGAAACATTATTATCAGGCAGATAAGGTATTTGTACTGCAAAAAACTGACAGCGGGTTTGAAGTGATTGTCAGTGCGGCTGACAACAGCATGCAATTTGCCCCAGGCAAAACCTTTGCGGCAGACTCAGGGTTGTTACATCAGATGGCTTACAGCAGTCCTGATGGTTTAAACCTGGATTTGACTCAAGGAACCGCCGATGAATATCCCGATGAATTCCGTAGCGTGTTGAGTATTCTTTCACGCCCGGTACATTGGCCAGACGGTTCAATATTTGGCTGTTTGTGTGTCCTAAATGCCCATGCCAACGAAAATCAGCATGTCAGCCCATTGATGCTGGAACCGTTCCAAATCCTGCTACAACAAGATCTGGCACTACTGTGTCAAAATCATCGTATTGAAGCCTTGTCGATGCGTGATGCCGATACCGGGATGCTGAATAATTATGGCTTCATCATGATGGCGCCAAGACAACTCAATTTAGGGCGGCGCTTCGGTGCTCACTGCGGTGTGATTTTCTTTGAACTGGAACCCAACGGTGTCATGGACGATGAGCTGTTAAAACGCTGCCATCAGGAACTGGCCAATCTGTTACTGACCACGCTCCGGGCCGCCGATATTGCAGCGCATTACGACAATACTAAATTTGTGTTGCTCGTGTTCGTCGATCTGGAACGTGACCTCGAACATATTGTTCGACGGGTTGAGCGACTGTTCAGCCAGTCCCCTTTACCTATGTCCATCGACTATAGTTATCGCTTCTTTACACCGGATTCCACCGCTAAATTGGTGGCCATGGTGGATGAGGCAAAATCCGGTCTGCGCTCTTCAGTTCCTAAAAACGACGCGTAACAATCATCGGGCCATGGATACATGTGGTTAACATGGCCTAATGAAAAATAACCTGCCCATCAGTAACTGGTGGAAATACTTCATTTCTCCCTGAAAAGTTGGCAAACTGCCGCCTTCCCGGTTCAATGGATATCCCCAATGCTGAAACACATTTTGTCAGTGTTATTGCTGGCATCACTGACAGCCTGCCAATCGCTCTACACCACGCCTATTAGCCTTACTGAGTTACAAGGCAACTGGCATATTGATAGCATTCGGGGAAAAGCCGTCACTGACTACAGCCCGGCGCAACTTACGTTTGCTGCAGATGGCAAACTCAGCGGTAACAACAGCTGCAATAATTTCTTTGGTAGCTACCAGCTTGACGGCAAGATGCTGACGCTGAAACCCGCAGGCTCGACGATGAAAGCCTGCATTGATGAATTGATGGCACAGGAACAGAACGTTATGCACCTGCTGCCCAAGGTCACTACCGCCGCATACAACGATGGCAAACTGTTACTGCTGGGAAGTAAAAGCAAAGTGTTGCTGACACTCAGCCGCCGCTAACATCGCGGCGAAGTTTATGAGTGTCACTTAGATTTACAATGACAAAACATTCAGTAAAAAACGCAAGTTTGACGATGACAAACATCCATCGTCAGAAAGTTTATCGATCAAAGTTACCCTTGATGGAGCAACGTTACTGACAGCCAGAAGCATACACTTCAAGCGTCAAAACGAACTTCGTCTGCCAGATCGAAACGCAACGGATGTAAGGCGGCTGGGGGTTCATCACGCTCAACAATATAATCCCAGTAGTCGTTATCGAAACGATGAAAGAATCCTTCGTCTTTTACTGAACCACGATTCGCATACCACCACCAAACCGGCCCCCACAGACCCAGTGTTAGCATAGTCAGTAGAAAGTGTAACGAATGTGCCAGCAGCTGACGTTTGGCACGGTTAGCGTCAGAGGTATTGATTGATGATTGATTCATGATACTTCCCCCGATCAAGCGAGACGACATTACCCGTTAACCGGGAACTGCTCAAAAAACAGCTTCATTATATCCAGAGTTAGACTTTAGTCTAATAAGTTTTAACGCTAAGCCCATACACTGCTAAAGCCATTTGCACCTGTAATGGTGCACTGCTAGATTGTGCAGCCACCTCATTAAAAAATCTGACGAGAGATCTTATGCAAATCCGCAAAGGCCGCAGCGAAGATATCAACGCGCTGGTTGCCTTTAACCAGGCAATGGCCGAAGAAACTGAAGGTCTAAAGCTTGACGCGACCACGTTGACGCGCGGCGTGACCACCATGATTAACGAGCCTCAACGTGGTTTTTATCTAGTTGCTGAGCAACAAGGAAACATTGTTGCCTCGTTAATGGTGACGTTTGAATGGAGTGACTGGCGCGCCGCCAATTACTACTGGATACAGAGTGTCTATGTCACCCCAAGCAGTCGCCGTCAGGGTATCTATCGCCAACTATATCAAGCGGTAAAAACCATGGCAGAAGCCGAAGGTGGAGCCGCAAGCTTCCGCTTATATGTTGAACATGACAATCAACGGGCCCAGCAGACCTATACCGCGTTGGGCATGGCTCAAAGTCATTACCTGATGTTTGAAGAAGTCGTTAAAGCCTAATATGAATAAAATCATTCGCGTGGTGGTGGGCTCGACAAACCCAGTCAAAATCAACGCTGGCAAAAAGGCCGTTGCCAGTTTGCACCCCGATGCTGAAATTCTCTGTGAAGGTGTAAAAGCCCCCTCCGGCGTGGCAGATCAACCCATGACGGACGAAGCCACTCGACAGGGCGCCATCAATCGCGTCAAGTGGTGCCAGCAGCAGACTACTGCCGACTATTACCTGGCAATGGAAGGCGGTGTCGATCTGATTGCCGATCATGCCTACACCTATGCCTGGGTAGTCATCGCCGATAATCGTCAACTCAGTCTAAGCCGCAGTGCCCATCTGCCGTTACCCACGAAGGTATACCAGGCATTGCAACAGGGACAGGAACTAGGCGATGTCATGGATGCCATGTTCAATACTGTTAATATCAAGCAAGCGGGTGGCGCCATAGGTCTGCTGACCGAAGGCCATGCCACGCGTGAAGGCACCTATACTGCCGCGTTGATTATGGCGGCCGCGCCACTGCGGTTTCCCGAACTCTACTGAAGTATTTTGGGTAGAAATTAAACTGATGAATACATTAACAAAAGCGCTATTCCGGCCATTGACTGCAGCGGATGACTCAGCAATTGCAGCAGTGATTCGTGAAGTATCCGCAGAGTATGGTCTAACCCCCGATAAAGGCTACAGTGTTGCCGATCCAACACTGGATCAGCTGTCTGCCATATACGGTCAACCAGGATATGGCTACTGGTTAGTAGAACATAACGGCAAGGTAGCTGGCGGTGCGGGAATTGGCAAAGTCAGCGGCTATCCGCAGATTTGCGAACTGCAAAAGATGTATTTTTTGGCAGAATTGCGCGGCCAAGGTGTTGGTCAGCAATTGGCTGAATACTGCATTGCCAAGGCGAAAGCGGCTGGCTACCAGCAGATGTATCTGGAAACCACTTCGCTGTTACCAGAAGCGCTGAAACTTTATCATAAACTCGGCTTCAAGCAGTTAGCGGCGCCGATCGGCAACACCGGTCACGATGCCTGCGAAATTCCGATGTTGCTGGATATCGACTAATTAGCGCAATATTTAGCCAACTCCGCAAAGATCGCTGTCCAGCACGAGAAAAACTTGCTAGCGTGCAAGTAAACAGGAACCAAGGGAGCAGTCAATGGAATATATGCGTATTCCCAATTCCAACCTGGAAGTAAGTAAACTTTGCCTGGGCACCATGACCTGGGGACAGCAGAACACGCAGGCGGAAGCCTTTGAACAATTAGATCTGGCCATCGGTGAAGGCATCAATTTTATTGATGCGGCGGAAATGTATCCGGTTCCACCAATGCCGGAAACTCAGGGTGAAACCGAACGAATCATCGGTAATTATCTAAAAGCCAGAGGTAACCGGGATAAGCTGGTTATTGCGACCAAAGTTGCCGCACCCGGTGGGCGCTGTGATTACATTCGGCCGAATATGGCACTGGATTGGGACAATATTCATGCAGCGGTGGATGCATCACTGCAGCGCCTTGGGGTTGATACCATCGACCTTTATCAGATCCATTGGCCGCATCGAAACACGAACTTTTTCGGTGAGTTGTATTACCAGCAACAGCCCAAAGAGTCACAAACGCCAATCCTGAAAACATTAGAAGCGCTGGCAGAAGTCATCCGCCTCGGTAAAGTGCGCTACATTGGGGTCTCCAATGAAACGCCTTGGGGATTGATGAAATATCTGCAACTGGCGGATAAACATGGCGTGCCGCGCATTGTTACGGTGCAAAACCCATACAACCTGCTAAACCGTAGTTTCGAAATCGGCATGAGCGAAATCAGCCACCGCGAACAACTGCCGCTACTGGCATACTCACCGCTGGCGTTTGGCACGTTGAGTGGTAAATACCTTAATGATGCCTGGCCGGAAGGTGCACGGCTGACGCTGTTCAAACGTTTTTCCCGTTACACCAGTAGTGAGCTGGCATTAAAAGCCACGGAAGCTTATGTGACACTGGCGCGCAAACTGGGACTTAGCCCGGTACAGATGGCGTTGGCGTGGGTCAGTTCTCGGCCGTTTGTTGGTGCCAACATTATCGGCGCGACCTCTACTGAGCAGCTACGGGAAAATATCAACAGCCAGCAATTAACCCTGTCAGAAGAAGTATTAGCGGAATTAGAAGCATTGAGTCTGAAGTATCGCGTGCCCTGCCCTTAAACCGCAGATTACAGACATACTTGCATTAGGCGCCCAAATCTTTGAAGATCTGTGCGCCTTTTGATTATCTAAGCCCTACTCATGAACGGTTCTTCAATACGCGACCAGTTTCCGCTGCTACACCAGATGATGGGCGATTACCCACTATGCTATCTGGACACGGCGGCGACCAGCCAGAAACCCTTAGCGGTGATACAGGCAATGGATGACTATTATCGCCGCCACAATGCTAATGTGCATCGTGGCAGCTACCAGTTAGCAGCGGCTGCGACTCGTGGTTTTGAAGCCGTTCGCGAAAAAGTTCAGCGGTTTATCAATGCTGAAAAACAGCAGGAAGTCATCTTTACTCACGGTACCACAGAAGCGCTGAACCTGCTGGCTCATGGGCTGGCGTCGCAAATTCGCGCCGGCGATCGAATTCTGGTAGATAGCACAGCCCATCACGCCAATCTGGTGCCTTGGCAACAACTGGCCAAAAGCACCGGGGCGACATTAATCCCGATCCCACTGACATCAACCTTACGCTTGGATCGCCAAGCGCTAACGACACTACTGCAGCAACCGACGAAACTGGTAGCGCTAAGTCATGTCTCCAACGTATTGGGGACTGTGAACGATATCCGTGCCTTATCGCAGCAAATCCATACAGCTGGTGCTATTTGCGTGGTAGACGGTGCACAGGCCATCGGACACCTGCCGGTGGATATACAGCAACTCGGTTGCGATTTTTACGCTTTTTCTGGTCATAAGATGTATGGACCGACAGGCATAGGGGTGCTGTGGGGGCGTTTTGCGCTGCTGGATACGCTGACACCATTACTCACCGGCGGCGAGATGATAAAAACGGTGAGCTTTGACCACACTGAATTTGGTGAACTGCCCTTCCGTCTGGAAGCAGGCACACCACCGATTGCCGAAGTGATAGGTCTGGGGGCCGCGGTTGACTTCCTCAGCAGTCTTAACCGTGAAGCGGCCCAGCGACAAGAGCAGCAGCTACTGCAGCAATTACAGCAAGAGCTGGCACAACTTCCCGGTGTTAAACTTTATGGTGCGCATCCAGATAACAGCGGTTCGGTAGCGTTTAATCTCGCCGACGAACATCATCAGGACATCGGCATGTTGCTGGATCAGCAAGGGATCGCCATTCGCTGTGGTCATCACTGTGCCATGCCACTGATGCAGCTCATGGGAGTTAAAGGCTGCTGCAGAGTATCGCTCGGGATCTATAGTAATGCCGCAGATATCAAGTGCTTTATACAGGGGCTGCGTACCGCTATCAATTTACTGACGGAAGTATAGTCGTGGGAACATTCATGAACGGTCCTGATAATCGGTTATTCGAAGCATATCGTGACTGTCTGCCACAATTGCAACACGCGGTGGCAACTGTACATGAGGCGAGCAATTGGCAAGATAAATACCGCTTACTGATGCAAGTGGGCAAATTACTGCCAGAATTGCCAGCTGAGTGGCAGCAGGACTCTGCCAGAGTGCGCGGCTGTGAGAGTGCAGCGTGGTTGTATCATCAAACGTGCGACGGACAGCATCTGTATGTCGCTTTTAGTGATGCCAGAATCATAAAAGGACTGATTGCGCTGCTGCTCGCGGCGGTCAACAACCGCAGTGCCGATGAGATTATGACATTCTCAGCTGAACATTATTTTGCCAGTTTAGGATTGGCCGGACAGCTGAGCCCTTCGCGTACAAATGGCTTGTATGCCATTGCTACCACAATGAAAAATCTGATTGGCTAAAAATAAGCTGAATTCAGCTTAAATTTACAGCAAACGGTATTTTGGCTATCACACTTCCGAAAAATTTGTGGCATCATACGCAGCGTTGCAGGGCGGCGGCATCTACCTTCGCTATGTAACGTCAGGAATGTCGGAGCGGAGCGTAGCTCAGCCTGGTAGAGCACTGTCTTCGGGAGGCAGGGGTCGGAGGTTCGAATCCTCTCGCTCCGACCAGTTCCATCGCCCTTTCTTATGCGTCACATTACTCCAGTAATACCATCATCAGCCCGGCGAACAACATCATGCCACCGATGCCATAGGCAATAGGTTTATGGTGCGTTTTAACTAGGGTACTGCAAGTCGCCTCGCCAAACAGACTCATCAGAATGGCGGCCACTAATCCCGGCAACATCATCAATAGCCAATCGTAAATGCTGACGCCATGCTGCCAGCCCATCAGTCCCAAATTAACGTGTCCATACGCATAACCATGAGAAAATGCCAGCATTCCCACCAAGGCGGCTGCCACATGGGTCGATAATTTAACGTTACCGGCGATCAACATACCGACAATAAACACTGATAATAAAATGCTGGCTTTGGCAATAATTAACACCACCGATGACGGGGCTACCACAGTGCCCAATGCGAGCATTAACAGGTAGGCCAGTGGCAATGCCCATATGGCTCGACCACCAAGTTGTACCGACCAAATCCCGACCCCAGTGGTTACCAGTATCCCGGCAACTAATGCTAAGGGCGGTAGTTTCATCAACGGCGTGAAATATTCACCAGAAAAGCTGAGAGAAAGTAGAATAAGCGCAACTACGCTCACCAGCATAGTTAAACTGTGGTCAAACATGGCTTTTGGCATTTTTGCCTCCCCCTTGTCCGTGTCGCACAGTTTTAGCTTAGTCTTAAGCTGTAAACACCTGTTTGATTCAGTTCAATAAAACGTCAAAAAAATTTTAAAATTTTGACATTTTTTTAATGATCAAAGCTTGTTATTACCCACCACAAGCATCTCACATTTCAGACAATCAAAAACCAGTTTCAGGGTGTCATTACCCACTTCCAGCAACATAGGTTCAGCCTTGAGTTCTGGATGCTCTTTCGGACACATATTAAAGCTGTAACGCAGGCAATGCTTGGTGATCATCAACGGCGTATCTTCAAGTAATTGATTTTGCTCGTATGAAGGTTCAATCTTAATTACGCCATGTTGCTCATAGAAGGCTTTAGCACTGGCATTATTCACATTGCCCAGATAACTGAGATATTTCTGCGGGAAAATGGCGTCGGGGTCGCGCGGCCAAGGTTGCGGACGCTGGTAATGCTCCCGTCGGACTTGTTCCAAGGCATCCACCGCTTCACGGCGTAAACCATTCAGTACCGCTGCAGGAACAAACCACGCTTGTGAAGTGGCTATCTCAATATTACGCGCACGATAACGAGTACCGCCAAGCTTCGCCAAACCACTTTGCAGATGCTGCGAGGCTTTTTGCGGATCGTTGGCTGGCTGACGCTCAAACGCCACCATCACATCAGCGGTGTTGCCATAACTATCACTTATCGCCAACCCCAGACCGGCATCGGTATCAAACAGTCTGAGGTCAACATCAACTAAGCGTTTTGATGACTCTTTACCGAGCAGGTTTTCAAAATCATGATCGAGGTTGCGGAACAGCTCCACGCCAACACGCAGATCCCCCGGCACGGCTCCGGCCAACCAGACACGGTCCCCCTCCGCTCGGTTAACACGCAGCCCATTGAGCTTAGCATCTGAGTGCACTGCTTTGGCAAAATCGATAGTGAAGTAACACAAGCCATCGCCATTGTGCAACTCGCCCGCTTCAGCGCCATCACGGTTGATCTCCAGCCAGTCCTTACCGATACGACTGACGCGACCAGCACTCTGCCCTAAATACTTAGGGGTACGGAAGTCATTAAGACCACCATGACGTTGATTAACAAAATAATCAGTTTTCCCACGGTTGAAGCTTTTGTCAGGATTCGGCGTAAATGTGTATTCGCAATGTCCGTGAGATGCAGGCTGCAATCCGGAATGCCGCGCCATTATCGCATCCAGTTGTTGCCGGTAATGTGCGGTGACATTTTTTACGTAACTGAGATCTTTTAATCGACCTTCAATTTTGAACGAACGGATCCCTGCCTGAATTAAGGCCTCCAGATTATCAGTCTGGTTATTATCTTTTAATGACAACAAATGCTGGTTTTCGGCCAATGTCTCGCCTTCGCGGGTCTTGAGATTGCATGGCAGACGGCACATCTGTGAACACTCACCGCGATTCGCACTGCGTTTGCTGTATGCATGGCTGAGGTTACACAGACCGGAATAGCTGACACATAAAGCACCGTGGATAAAAAATTCCAATCGGGTTTTGACCTTGGCAGCAATGGCACGGATTTGCTCCAGGCTAAGCTCTCGGGCCAGCACCACCTGAGAAAAGCCCACTTGCTCCAGAAACGCCACTTTTTCCGGGGTTCGATTATCGGTCTGAGTACTGGCGTGTAGCGCTATCGGTGGCAAATCTAACTGCAAAATGCCCATATCCTGCACAATTAACGCATCAGCACCCGCCTGATATAACTGCCGGATCAGTTGATCTGCTTGCTGTAATTCTTGATCGCTGAGGATGGTATTCAGCGCCACAAACACCTGCGCACCATAGCCGTGAGCATAGTGACACAGCCGTTCAATATCCTGCACACTGTTGCCCGCTGTGGCTCGGGCGCCAAAAGCAGGTCCACCAATATACACCGCATCAGCACCGTGGCTGATTGCCGCAATACCATAATCAGCGTTTTTCGCCGGAGCGAGTAACTCCAGAGAACCATCTACCGGAAGGGAAAGCGCTGGTGAGTATATCTGTACCATGGTTAAGAACCTGCTAATCAAGAGGAGGCGGAGTATAACAAAGTCAATTTTGACTGCACAGGCACATTTTACCTCAGTTACTGTGACTGCGGCGGCTTAATCATTAAGCCCCGATACCATGAGTGACACCAACCTAATGGGACCCTGCCCACTCAGTGACAAACGAAATATCACTTATGGTTCATGCATGACAAAGTATCTTTGTGAGGTGAGCATCACTTAAATCGTATTAATTTTAATCACCATTGTAACTTTTAGTTCACGTTATATACTTTCTCACAAACCCGCTTTTTAAATGTGGGTATCATTCGTTTAATCTCATTATTGGATGATTTTTATGTGGCCACGAAAACAGTCTGAGAAACAAATTGCCCATCTACAACAGCAAATCCAACAACTTCAGGCTGAGCATGACAATGAAATTGGCATGCTAAAGCAAACCATTAGTGAGTATGAACAGAATCTGCAACATCAGGATCAACAACATCGGCAATTTACCGATATGCTGACCTGTCAGAATCAAGGCGGACAGATGTTGCTGTCGGTGCGTGAGGCAATGGCCAATAATGCCAGCGACATGCAGCAGGAAGCGCAAAATCTGCAGCAATTGGACAGCGTTTTTGCACAGACTCGCCGAGCAGTGGTGCACTTGGGAAGTCGGGCGAGCCAGCTTAACAGCCACTCAGCCGCCAGCCAGCAAGCAGTGCAGCAGTTAGAACACAGCACACAGAGCATCAATCAATTTGTTAGCGCCATTCAGGCCATTTCGGATCAGACTAATCTCCTGGCATTAAACGCTGCGATTGAGGCCGCCCGGGCTGGCGAAGCGGGACGCGGCTTTGCCGTTGTTGCCGATGAGGTACGCAATCTGGCGGCAAAAGCCCACGACTCCAGCAATAACATTGAAAAATTGGTGGAAGAGATTGTGAAACAGGCTCAGGCGTTAAGAACCGTTTCGGATGAAACCCGCCATTGTGCGTCGGAAGTTGCCACCTCTGCCAGTCAGATAGATACCGTCGTGAATCAGGTACTGGACAGTTCAGAACAGATGCAAAAAGTCATTAATAGCAGTGCCACCATTGGCTTTCTCACCACGACCAAACTCGATCATGCGGTATGGAAAAACCATATCTATGCACTGATTGAGAAGCAAAACATGGATGAAACCGTTAATGATCACCATCACTGTCGTCTGGGTGAGTGGTATTACAAGGGGGAAGGTGCCGAACGCTACAGCCACCTGACTGGCTTCAGGGAACTGGAAAAGCCACATCATCAAGTCCATGAAGCAGGCAAAATGGCATTACAAGCCCGGCGACAGGGCGATACTGTCGCCATGGTACGGCAGCTGAAAATCATGGAAGATGCCAGTCTGCAGGTAGTGTACGCCATTGACCGCTTAATTGCCGCCGTAACGCATTAACGCTAGTTGCGAATACTTTGATTCGCCAGTCGGTCTCAAGACTGGCTACTTCAATGCCCGGCCACCATCCAGGTTTAAGCAGCTCCCCGTCATATAACGGCTGTGCAGCAGATAACGCACGGCATAAACAAATTCTGCATCACCGCCCGCTTTTGGCAGCAACGCCTTGGCCAGTGTTTTTTCCCGGTATGCGGCATCATCTTGTTCATTAAACAGCATCATCGCCGGAGCAATACTGTTGACCTTGATTGTGGGTGCCAACTTGGCAGCAAAGGATAATGTCAGGTTTTCTAACGCAGCCTTACTGGCGGCATAGGCGATATGCTTTGCGCTACCTTTTTGTGCAACATAATCCGTCACGTGAATAATATCCGCGCCGCCAATTTCATCACTGTCGAGTAAATCTGCCAGCGCCAGGTTCAGTTGATAAGGGACTTCAGCGTGGATCCCCATCATCCGGCTAAAAACTTCAGTGACCGGCAAACCGGCATCATCTGCCACCCAGTCTGATGCGTTATGTACAATTGCCCTTAACCCCTTACACTCATGTCTCAACCAGGCGATAAATGTTGTCAATGCCTGAGCATCTAACAAATCGATACGGTATAGCACGGCGCCATGGCTTCTAAGTTCATCCAACTCCGGATAATGAGTGCGGTAAGTGCCGATAATTGGCCAGCCCTCAGCCAGCAACGCTTTAGCGGTGGCGAGGCCGAGGCGTCGGCCAACGCCGGTGATCAGAATCGGTTTCATGTTGATTTACTGCCGTGAGTTTGGCTCCGATTGTTTCAGTATTTGCCAGCGGCTTCAAGGTTGCCAGTCGATGGCCGGTTCCCCCAGTGCCTGTAGTTGTTTATTGATGGCCGAAAAATGACGACAACCGAAGAAACCGCGATAGGCCGAGAGCGGTGACGGATGTGGCCCGCTGATGATGCGGTGATGAGGCGCTGTAATCCATTTGCCTTTTTTAATGGCGTGACTGCCCCACAACACAAAGATAATCGGTCGAGGCTGTTGATTCAAAAAACTCAGCACGTGGTCAGTAAAGGTTTCCCATCCTGCTTTAGCATGTGAATGTGCCTTGCCTTCCTCCACGGTCAATACCGTGTTAAGCATCAGAATGCCTTGCTGGGCCCATTGCTCTAAAAAACCGTCTTCCGGGATGTGAAAGCCTTCAATATCCGTGGCGAGCTCTTTATAGATATTTTTCAGCGATGGTGGCAATGGCACGCCCGGCTTTACTGAAAAACATAACCCATGCGCCTGACCTTGGCCGTGGTATGGGTCTTGCCCCAATAACACCACACGAACCTGGTCTAAAGGCGTCAGCTCAAACGCACGAAAAACCTCTCGCTCTGGCGGGAAAATGAGCTTCCCAGATTGCCTTTCTGACGCCACAAAATTAGTTAACTTTTGAAAGTAAGTTTGCTTCTGTTCAGCTTCTATAAACGTTTGCCAGTTATTAATCATAATGTTATCTCTGCCTTTTTATGGCATACAGCTTAAAAGTCGCAACACTGACACACAAGGGATTTCCTCCAGGATGGGACTCGCCGTGCAAATTGCCCACAACCGGCTTACAATCACCTTTCAAAGTCATCATAAGGAGCCAATTATTATGCCGTTACTGGTATTCGATATGATTGAAGGGCGTACACCACAAACCGTCCGTAAAATTCTGGATTGCACACATCAGGTGGTGCTCGAAGTCTTCGGGGTGCCTACACGCGACCGTTACCAGATAGTCCATGAAAATAAAGATTATCAGATGGTTGTTGAAGATACCGGTCTGGGTTATCAGCGCAGTAATGATGTGATTATACTGCGCGTGTTCACCAGTCCCCGTAGCACTGAACAAAAGCACTTGTTCATGAAACGCCTCTGTGAAGACCTACAGCAGCAATGCGCCATAGCGCCACAGGATCTGATGATCTCATTTTTCACTAACACCCAGGATGACTGGAGTTTTGGTGAAGGTGAAGCGCAATACAGCACCGGTAGACTTGGTGGCAAACCCGCATAACCCACGTCCAGCTGTGACTGCTTGCAGTTTTTTCTTGGCGGCGGCGCAGATTTGAGTAAAATCTGCGCCTAAACCATAAGCAAGAGCGACTCTACGATGTCACAAGCCAATAATACTGAAACCACCATTTTTCAGCTCGCGGATCAATTTATCGCCCTCGCCAATGAGTTGACGCAACAACATCAGGATCTGGGGAAAATTGGTACGGCGTTACGCTTTGCGGCTGCACGCTTTAATGCCTTTGAAGCGTCAGTGAAAGCGGCGGATCTGAAAACTGAAAAAGATAGCGCATTGGAGTGGTTCACGAATGAATACCGTGAGATGCTCGCCGATAATCTGGAAGATCATATCGCCAATCCGCCAGCAGTGGCTGACGATGAAGATACGGCTGATAACGATGTCGAGCAGTTTCGTCCGTGACGCCCGGTGTGCAGAAAACGAAGGGAAGCGTGATTGCTTCCCTTTTTTATCGCTTAAAACCCTTCCAACACAATTTTGCCACGGGCCTGATGCGATTCTAGTAGCGCATGCGCTCTCAATAGGTTGGTGGCATTTATCACGCCGAAGTGCTCACTGACGGTTGTTTTCAACGTTCCGGCCTCGACCAGTTTGGCAACTTCATTGAGGATTTGCTGCTGACGAACCATATCTTCGGTCTTGAACAGAGACCGGGTATACATAAATTCCCAGTGCAAAGCCAAACTTTTACGTTTCAATAATTTAATATCGAATACGTGCGGATCATCAATCAATCCTAAGTGCCCTTGCGGCAACAAAGATTCCACAATCTGTTCAATATGCTCATCGGTATTATTCAGAGATGCCACCCAATGAACCCCGGCAAAACCTACCGCCTGGATCTGTTGACTCAGCGAACCATGATGATCAATGACATGATGCGCGCCTAAAGAGGTTAACCACGCCTTCGATTCCGGACGACCAGCAGTGGCAATGACGGTGACATCTGTCAGTTGCCGCGCTAATTGCACTAGAATTGAACCAACACCACCGGCGGCTCCCACCACCAGCAACGCCTTTCCTTGCCCGGCGCCAATGGGCAATCCCAGTCGATCAAACAACAATTCCCAAGCAGTCAACGCTGTCAAAGGCAAAGCAGCGGCTGCGGCGTCTGGTAAATTGTTAGGCGCTAATCCAACAATTCGCTCATCCACCAATTGCTGCTCCGCATTACTGCCTGGCCGCGAAACATCACCGGCATACCACACGCGATCGCCGACGTTAAACGCGCTTACCTGATCCCCCACTTGCAGTACAGTGCCAACCGCATCCCAACCGAGAATTTTATACTGGCCGTTTTCGCCACCGACCCGGCTTCGAATTTTTGTATCCACCGGATTGACCGAAATCGCCTGTACCGCCACCAGTAGATCTTGTCCTTTAGCGGTTAACTGAGGTAACTCAATATCTTGTAGTACATCATCACCGCCAAGCGTATGTGCTTGTTTGTATCCTACTGCTTTCATTATCTCTCCCTCTAACAATTGCTGATAATGTGTGTCATAAGTGTCGGCCACGGTTAGCCTTTTGCCTAATCTAGCGGTGTCATTGCGTTAGAAAAACCGTTAATATTTAATAATTGATTTAAATAATATTTGAAAATCAGCTTAAAAATCGCCTTTCGACTGACGGGTAATGTCTTATGTTGCGTGCTTTGCAGGATCTACAAATCTTTGTTGAAACCGCCAGACAAGGCAGCCTTTCCAGTGTTGCCCGGGCGATGAATCTGACGCCGGCGGCCACCAGTGCGGCGATAAAACGCCTGGAACACCAATTAGCGGCACCACTGTTTGTTCGCTCCACCCGCAGCCTGCGGTTAACCAAGGAGGGTGAACAGTATCTGCAATATTGTGAAGAGGCATTAAAGCAACTGGAACAGGGCGAAATGCTGTTGCGCAGTGGCAGACAGAGGCTTCAAGGTAAACTGCACTTGTCACTGCCATCTGACCTCGGACGCAATCTGTTGGCACCTTTACTCGACAGTTTTATAGCTACCCATCCACAGGTAGAACTAAAACTGCAGATTAGTGATCATCTGACCAATATCTACCATCAACCGGTCGATTTAGTGATCCGTTACGGATTACCGCCCGATTCCAGCTTAATTGCATTACCGTTAACACCTAATAATGACCGGGTCTTATGTGCTGCGCCAACCTACTTGGCACGCGCGGGAACCCCAAAACATCCACAGGAATTGTCACAGCATAATTGCTTATGTTTTATGCTGGCAGACCGCGTACATGATCGTTGGCAATTTAACCGAGGCGAGGAGTTTATCAGCGTCAACGTCAAAGGAGATCGGGTTGCCGATGATGGTGACATGGTGCATCGTTGGGCTTTAGCCGGCTGTGGTATTGCGTACAAATCACGTCTGGATATCGCGGCAGATTTGCAACAGGGGCGATTACAACAACTATGCAGCGACTGGCATGGTGAGGCTGCGCCGCTGAACATGTTGTTACCCGACCGACGTCAACTCACACCGCTTATTAACGCGTTACGCAGTCATCTGTTGCAACATCTCGGCACCAGTCGCTGATACGGTGGGCGACACCGTCAAATAGACGCAACCACACGCAACGCTAACAACAACAATACCCCACCAGTTAGCTTATCGATAAGATTGGCTTTGTTACGCAGTTTATCGAGCACCTTGGGCTGTGACAGCATAAATGCAATCAAGGTATACCAACAGCCATCCACAATCAGCGGCGTCAGCACGATGAGTCCTTTGCCAGAACTATGCTGCGCAGCTAATACAAACTGGCTGAACAACGCTGTAAAAAATAACATGATCTTCGGGTTTAACATGGAAATGGCGATGCCATCGCGTGCGGCTTCCAGCACGGTGGTTTGTCTACCCGCCGCTAATTTTTGCTGCATTCCCCCCTTTGACATCAGCGCTTTTATGCCGAGCCATGCCAGATACAATGCGCCAGCAACCGCAATCACCTTAAAAATGATGGGAAAATGCTTTAATAACGCGGCCAATCCCAGCAAGGTGATCAAGGCGTACATGCCAATCCCAACAGAATGTGCCCAGGCACAAGCAATCCCTTGCGCGCGACCGCCACCTAAGGTATGACGGACCACCATAGCCAAACTGGGCCCGGGAGACATAGCTCCCAAGCAGGAGATCGCCAACAGTCCCAGCCACATACTCCAACTCATATTTACCTTTTCCCGTATTAAAGTCTTATTTGTGTGGAAATTGCGCTCGAAGCGTCAACACTATATACCAGTGCATCTGGCTGACAATACTGCATTCGATAAAAAGCAAATGGAAAATTCAGCGAGGAGTATTGATAGAAATGGACATAAAAAAAGGCAACGGGGTCACTAACAATTGTCAAAGACCCCGCGGCAGCAACATAGTAAAAACGATACGTAACACGTCCGCTGTATAGCTACCATTAAAGCCATAGGGAGAATAATCTGATGTTTCATGTCGGCAACCCAAACCAGGACGGGGAACATTTGAAAAGCATCCGAGTACAAAAGCAGACTCGGCTGCCATTGTTCACGTCAGAAATCAATTGCTCAAAGCTGACGAGCTAAAAATCACATTTAGCAAACATAATTGCAATATAAGTAAACAGAAAAGCAAACATTGCCCAATACTGAATAAATTTTCATCATTAAATGAATACATTTAATGAACAATTATCAATATATATTGATTTACAGTGTTAAACCATTTTGATTATCTGAAAAGTTTTGAATTTATCTTATTTAAAAAATCCAGCAAAGGTATTGGCTTCAATGCAGAGTTACGCCGGTTGCCACCTCACTTGAAGCTAACAGCGTAGTAGGTAGATAAAATAAAAAGCGGACTTGGCGTTACAGATTATTCTCAAAAAACGACATTGTTTAGTCACGAATGAGGTCAAGTAAATGACTTAACGCGCAAAGCACATGCAATATTAATAACGTGACAAATACATAGATCAAAGAGTGATGCCAACCGCGCCAAAACAGCGCGTCTTTACTGCCCTGTTCAAAAAACCACATGCAACCACTAAAGCATACGGCTAACAGCGCGATCATGGTCAGACCTTCAATCAGGCTGAATAGCCCCACACCGCCAGCAGCCGGAATACGTCCCTTGCCTAAACCACAGAGGTCATGCCATACCGGATGCCAATTGCCCGCCACAATACCGTAATACTGACGCCAGCTGCCGCCGGTAAGGTTGCTGATAAAAAAAGTGAATGCCACCACACTCGCCAGTAACCCCAGCCATACGTGTGTCAGATTCCAGAATCCTGCGTGAGCGGGTAGCGAACGTAACAGCGTCAACTGACCACTGCCTGCCAACAACACTACGCACAACACAATGAGCAACAAATGCTGCAATCTTTGATAGAGCGCCAGCAGGCTTCCCATAACCGACTCCTACGCCGCGGTGGCAAACTGATCGACAAACGCCGCTACTTTATCCCAATTGGTATATTCCACACAGGTATTAGGATCGGTAGGGCCCTTAGTTATCCACATGATAAATCTTATGATATTGCGATCCATGGCATCATATCCCTGGTAGTTCAGGTTTCCGCCAAACACTTCCAGCAACTTGGGTTTCCAAGCGGATTTTGCCAGAAATGCCTGCATGTAAGGATTGGTATCAGGCGTATTTTTGGCGGGCTTTCTGGCAACAAGGCTGACTGAGAAAAAACCATTGGGTTTGACCTCTAGCTGCGCCTGGTGCTGTGCAATAAAATCATAAACCGCAGGGTTGTGCTTTCCATGCCGGATACTGGCACCAATCAAGATTCTGTCGAATTCACCTAATTCCGGCGCGTCCGTGATTGCAGCCAAAGTTACCTGATGTCCCTGCTGTTCCAGACGCTTAGCCATAAAGTCACATATTTTTCGGGTCTGGCCATGAACACTGGAAAATAGAATAAGGGTTTTGTCCACATTAACACCTGTACGTTCAATCTGTTAGCTAGCGATTATATTAGGGAAATAATGCAATAGTTTACATGAATCGGATCACGCCCATCGGCAACAACTCGCGCAAAAAGTCATTAATTACGTGCAGTTCACAAAATGGCTTTTACTTGTTCAGTTAGCTGAACAATCATGCAGTTTCTAACAACTTCTGGACATCCTAGTCACCTTTCGGCTTATAGTAAGCCATGCCAACCTTAATCCAGACTGATGCAATGGCCGACCCCCATGAGCTTAACGAATCATCGCCGATAGAAAGTGCGCAAGAGATGTCTGCGCGCAAGAAAGTGCTGCGTCTTGGCCGGCTCTTGGGACTGGCCTCAGACAATGATTATCACCCGGCCAATGCAACGTTGAGTCAACGGGCAGTGTTTAGACAAAAATTGCAGCAACAGCAGTATCAGCAAAACCTGGAAAACATTTATGCGATGACACTGAGTTACTCGTCATCTGATGTCACTGGTGCTGAACTTGACTCCGACTGGGTCCATCAATTTTTTCAACTAGCGGAACAGATCCATAATCGTAAGATGCAGGATCTTTGGGCACGTATCCTTGCCAGTGAAACCGTGAATCCAGGTAACTTTAGTCTGCGTACCTTAACCACGCTAAAACAGTTGACGCTACGTGAAGCGCAACTGCTGGAAAAAGCGCTGGGAATGATGATAAAAATCAATAATGAAAACCGGGGAAAACTGCTGAGTAGCTATCGCATATCAGGGGGATTTGGACAGTATTTCCGTAAACACCCTGCGGTGAACTTGGGATTATCGCAGTTTGGGCTGCCCTACTCCAGTCTGTTAACACTGATGGATGCGGGCATACTGCATAAGAGCGAGTTTGAAACTGGATTGTTGCCAGCCAAACAAGCGTTAGTGCTGCAACTGCCACATCAACAGCAGCTGACACTTACCCCAAAATCTAATCACTTACTTTTTGGCTATTATCGGCTAACGGCGGTTGGAGAAGAACTGGCACATTTAGTTGCTCCGCGTGAAGACGTTGCGTATGTCAGCGCCCTCAAGACCCTTTTGCAAAAAGACTTTACCGTCACCGCCTAACTTTAGCGCACGATTCATCCTTGTATGGAAGATTCTGTCGCTACGGCACTGTGTTGCCGCGAAGCAGTTTCAAACCAATTTAGCTGCTGCGCCAACTGCACCACATGGCCTATGATAATGAGCGCAGGCATCTGTAATTGAGGATCAGCCGCTAACCGCTCCAATTCCGATAATGTCCCCTGAAATGTTTTTTGTTGTGGCGTGCTTGCACGAGACACGATCGCAACCGGGGTATTGGCCGCCCTACCGGCAGTTAGCAGCTCATGTTGGATAATATTGGCCTTGAGTACGCCCATGTAAATCACCAGAGTATGGTCAACTGCGCTGTAGGCCTGCCAGTTGATCGGCTGCTCGGCGGTTTGGCAATGAGCGGTAATAAATGTAACAGACCGGGCAAGTTCACGGTGCGTCAATGGAATGCCCGCATAAGCCGCTGCACCACTGGCAGCAGTAATCCCTGGGACCACTTCAAAGTGCACTCCGGCATCCGTTAATGCCAACAGTTCTTCCCCACCGCGACCAAAGATGAAAGGATCGCCCCCCTTTAAACGCACAACGGTTTCTCGGGTATAAGCCTTAGTAACCAATAAGCGATTAATCTCATCCTGAGAAGCACTGTGATGACCTGCGCGTTTACCGACGGAGATCTTTTCGGCCGCAGTTGGGATCAGCGCCAAGATCTCTTCGCTGACTAATGCGTCATATAACACGACGTCGGCACTTTTCAATAAGCGCCAGGCTTTGAGGGTTAATAGCTCCGGATCGCCAGGACCGGCACCCAACAGATAGACTTTACCTTTGGCTTGACGCCCAGCGAGTTGCAACAGTGCCATCTTCAATCACCCCCTAATTACCTAGGGGCAATATAACTGTCTCAATATTCTTTATTAAATATATAATTATTAGTTTTTATTCTTAATAGTTATATATAAACAAGGCATCGAAGCACCATTCAGAAATCATCTGATGACATTCCCCCGCGGCAAATTCAAGCTACTGTTAATACGGCCATTTTCAATGCTACACTGCATTCGCAGTGGATATTTTACGTTACCAGGGAGACAAGGTCGCATGAAAATCCCCCAGCTTACCGCCGTAATTATTGGAGTGATCGGCGTATTAAACTGCCAGACAGTCTTTGCCGAGACTGATGCTAATCCACAGCCATCGTTGGTAGAAGAGCGGGTCAATAAAGAGTTGCAGGCTTCAGACAACCCATTTGTCATCATGCCTCACAAGGTGAATTATTTTCTGCCGATAACTTACAGCTCGGCCCCCAATACCACACCCTTTGCTGCAGAGATGGAGCAAGGCGATTACGCCTTGGACCACACTGAAGCTAAATTCCAGATCAGTTTTAAATTTCCGCTGGCATACAAGGTGTTCGGTGATAATGGGCATCTGTTCTTTGCTTACACAAACCAGTCCTGGTGGCAGGTTTACAATAAAAACAGCTCTTCACCTTTCCGGGAAACCAATCATGAACCGGAACTGTTTATGCTGTTTAACAATGACTGGAAAATTGGTGATTTCACCAATTCGTTTTTCGGATTTGGTGCCGTACATCAATCCAATGGTCGCTCTGGCAGCCTATCTCGTAGCTGGAATCGAGTATATGGCAATATGGTCTTTGATAATGGGCCAATGGCCTTTTCGCTGAAAGTCTGGTGGAGGATCCCTGAAAGCGACAAGAAATATGACGGTGACCCTCACGGCGATGACAACCCGGATATTGAAGATTATTTAGGTCATTTTGAATTCACTGCCCTTTATGGGCCGGGCAAGCACCGCTTCAGTCTGATGCTGCGGAATAACCTAAAAACCAGCAATAATCGTGGTGCCGCACAATTGACATGGAGCTATCCGATTCTCGGAAATTTGCGGATCTATGCGCAGTATTTCAACGGCTATGGTGAAAGTCTTATCGATTACAACGCGCACACCGAGCGTATCGGTCTCGGTGTCGCGCTCAATGACCTGCTGTAAAGGGCGATATTGTTGTCATGGCAATGAGATCCGGGTTCAGAGAAATTTTTTATCTATTTCTGCTGGCATTATTGATCAGTAGCCTGCAACTACTGCGTTTTGTCTTGCAGCGACCACTCGCCCAGGGGTATTAACCCATGAGCAGTTGGTATTGGATCTTAAAACCTTGCAGCAGCAAGTGGCCGATTACTCGGCCTTTATTGTGCTTCATCCAGAGAATTTAAAACGTTTACAACAGCGTGTAGGTCAAGTCACTGTTCGTTATCCGCAACATATTGACCTTAATCGCTTTAATACGGAAGTACGGAAACTGCTGAGCCTAATTAATGACCCAGGTGCCAGTGTATCTGCCCTGCCCATGGCCTCCGGCATTTTACCCATCAAGTTACAACAGATGCAGCAACGCTGGTTGGCATTAGACAACAATAATCAGCCTATCGATAGCAAACGCCCATTCCTGACACACATAGACGGCGTGCCCATCCAGCGCTGGGAAACAGCAGCCAAACGCATGCTCGCAGCCAAGCTGCCTATCACGACACAGCTACAGCAGTTGGATGTATTGCGTCGAGAATTAGGCTTACAAGTAAAACCTACAGTAACCCTGACCTTAAGCAGTGATGACAGCAATATCACCCATCTACAATTACCGGTATCAGACAAAGCTACCAGCAAACGTAGCCCTGCCATCAGTCAATGGCAATGGCTGGGTGATAATACGGAGTTGTTTCGTTTTGGCGATTTAGAGCGACTGGAAAATGATCGTCAGCTGCAACGGGATTTCCAAAAAGCGCTGCAGGCTGGAACGCTGATCCTGGACTTACGACAGACCACTGGATTCAGTCCGATATTGCTACAGCAGTTAGCACAAGGCAGACAATACCCGGCAACACAGCCCATAGGTTATGGACGTTACCGCCGCGCCTCACAGCTACGCAGTGATTTTCTCGCACCGCTAGGTTTGGTATCGCTGCAATACTTTCAACTGTTTCCCGCTATCAGCGTCACCTTAGCCAAACAGCAGCAACCCGAGCTAAGTCAATGGTTTGCAAAACCGCCCGTAGTATCGCCAGCGTCAGTAGTCCCGGCAACATCGCAGCAATTGGTACTGCTGATTGGTCCAGGATGCCGTTATGAATGCGAATGGCTGGCGTATTATGCCAAAGATTGGCGCAAGACCTTGCTGATAGGTGATGCCACCTTGGGCGATATGGGGCGTAAACACGAATTCCGCCTCCCCAGCAGCGATATCAGCGTGAGTATTACCGCATCATTAGCCTATGACCAATACGGCAATCAATTGTCCGGGAAGGGGATTACGCCGGATCTACAGCTACCGCTGCCACCAAATGTTAAGTGGCCTCAATTGCTTAAGGCGTTGCGACAATATTTTGGGAAAATTAACGCTTCGGGGGAGAGCCCCGAATAACCTGAATACCCAGGCTATTCGGGACGGGAAAATGCTTTGAGACTGCGCCAGCAAGCCAATCAAAGCGGCAGTGAACGGCAACATCGATAAGTCATCACCTGCTACCCGAAGGAGTACACTGCCATCAGCACGTCAATCACACTGTCTGCCGAAGGCTGATGCCCAATAGGAACACCGGATACAGAATGACATGCCTTATTTCCCCAACGGGGAATGTTTAGTATAACCAAGAAATTTACGTTGTGCATAAGTCTGTGTACAAACTGGTAAAAACCTTGATCGCTAAGCGTGCCCATTCTGAGCAGTTCTGAACACAGACAACCTAATATATTGAATTATAATAATTATATTTCAAAGTGCAGGCCACACTCACGTTTGATGCCGTTGAATCGGGTTTCCGCTTCTGTCATTTCCGCAGTTAACGGCCGCGTAGAATGCGTATCACCAACCGACACATAATTTTGATACCACAACGGATGGTAAGGTAAATTGTGTTGTTGCAGATAAACATGTACATCACGATTACTCCACTCAATGATGGGTAACACTTTGTAGTGACCGCCATGAATTGCAAGGATCGGCAAGGCTTCGCGAGTCGCGGCCTGACTATGGCGCAGACCAGCAAACCAGGTCCCCACCTGTAACTCCTCTAAGGCCCGTTTCATCGGCTCAACTTTATTCATACGGTTATAAAATTCGAGTCCATCCAGACCTTTTTCCCACAATTTGCCAAATCGCGCTTCTTGCCAGGCCGGCGTCAATTCTGATCGGTACACCTTAAGATTCAGCTGCAGTCGTTGCGTCAGCTCATCTATGAACTGGTAGGTTTCCGGAAACAGATAGCCGGTATCAGTGAGGAGGACCGGCACGTCAGCCCAAATGCTAGTTACCAGATGCAGCATTACAGCCGCCTGAATACCAAAGCTTGAGGATAGCGCATGGGTTCCCGGCAAATACGCCAAGGCCCACTGGACACGCTGCTGTGGCGTTAATTGACCGAGGAAAACATTAATATCAGCCAGCTGTTGTTGTTGCTCATGTTCATCCAGCTGCAACAACGCAGTTAACTGTGCGGCCGTTACCGGCGAACTTATCTCAGCCATGGAAATCCCTGGCGGCATCCAGTACCGCTTTCACAACGCCAACACGCACCACGAAATCACCGAAGTACTCCCCAGCATTACGTTCCAGCGCATAGCGCGCAAATAAGCCATCCAGCTCGTTTAATATCTCAGCTTCCTGGATATTTTCCCGATACATTTTGTTGAGCCGGGTGCCTTCAAAACTTGCGCCCAAATACAGGTTGTAGCGTCCGGGCGCTTTACCTACCAAACCAATTTCTGCCGCGAAAGGACGCGCGCAGCCGTTAGGACAACCGGTCATGCGCACCACGATCGGCTGCTCGGCAAGGCCATGCTTCTGTTGCAGTGCCTCGACTTTATCCATGAATTCAGGGAAATAGCGTTCTGCTTCAGCCATCGCTAACGGACAGGTCGGCAGTGCCACACACGCGATGGAATGGCCGCGGCTGGCACTGATCACTTCGCCCAGTAAACCATGCTTGCGCGCTAACCCTTCAATCTGTTGTTTGGCAGCCTCCGCGACCCCGGCGATGATGATATTCTGGTTGGAGGTCATACGAAAATCGCCTTGATGGATTTTGGCAATCTCCCGCAAACCAGTTTGCAACGGTTTTCCGGGGAGATCCTTAATACGACCCCCTTCGATAAACAACGTCAGATGCCACTGATTATCGACACCTTTGACCCAACCATAGCGATCGCCACGATCGCCGATAACCACTTTGCGCTTAGGCTCAAATTTCACCCCCGCACGATTTTCAACTTCCGCTTTGAATGCCGCAAAACCGCGATCCACAATAGTGTATTTCAGACGTGCACGTTTACGGTTACTGCGATTACCCCAGTCCCGTTGCAACGTCATGACCGCTTCAGCGAATTTGATGGTGTCTTCAGCGCGAATAAAACCGAAGTCATCGGCTAGCCGTGGGAAGGTTTCCACCTCACCGTGAGTCGAGCCCATGCCGCCACCGGCCACTAAGTTGAAGCCAACCAATTCATCGTGTTCGGCAACCGCGATCAAGCCAAAGTCGTTGGTATAGACATCCACATCGTTATCTGGTGGCACGGCAACGGCCATTTTGAATTTACGTGGCAGATAAGTATCACCATAAATCGGCTCGGCTTCAGTTTCGGTGCTTAACAGTTTTTCATCATCCAGCCAGATCTCGGCATAAGCCTTGGTGTGCGGCAGCATGTGATCTGACAGTTTTTTCGCCCAGTAATATGCCTGCTGATGCAGTTTGGACTGCACTGGGTTGGGGTTACACATTACGTTACGGTTCACATCGCCACAGGCGGCAATGGAATCCAATGCTTTACGGTCTAACCCTTGAATAATGGTTTTCAGATTACGCTTGGGAATACCATGATACTGAAAGGTCTGACGCGTGGTCAGGCGAATACTGTTCGAGGTGGTCAACTCAGATGCAATACGGTCGACTTCTAGCCACTGCTCTGGCGTACACACACCGCCAGGAACCCGTGCTCGTAGCATAAAGCTGTAGAGGGGCTCCAGTTTCTGCTCTTTACGCTCATTACGCAGATCCCGGTCGTCCTGTTGATAGAAACCGTGGAATTTGATCAGTTGCTGATCATCATCGCTGAAAGCCCCGGTAACATCTGTGGACAATCCTTGCTTTATGGTGCCGCGCAGGTGCTGACTGTGACTTTTAATGCGCTCATTAGCAGATAATTTTGGCTCGCTCATAACTCACTCTCTTTGATGCCAGCCTGCCAGTGGCAGTGCTGTCCATGGTTCTCAGTAAACATCTTTCAGGAAGCGACCTTGTTGTCGCAGGTTTTCCAGATACTCGGTGGCGGCTTCGGCGTCCAGACCACCATACGCGACAACCACATCCACTAACGCCTGCTGCACGTCTTTGGCCATGCGCTCGGCATCACCACATAAGTACAGGTGGGCACCACGTTGCAGCCACTGCCATAACGCTTCACCCTGTTCACGAATACGCTGCTGCACATAAATTTTTTGCTGTTGGTCGCGGGAAAATGCCAGAGAAATCCGGCTAAGCTGACCGGTTTTGAGGTACTGCTGCCACTCGGTCTGATACAGAAAATCCTGCTCAAAGTGCGGATTACCAAAGAACAACCAGCTGTCACCGCTAGCCCCCTGTGCGGCTCGTTGTTGCATGAAAGCACGAAATGGTGCCACGCCGGTACCGGGCCCGATCATAATCACCGGGGTCGCTGGATCAGTCGGCAAACGGAAATGCTTGTTAGCTTCCACATAAACCCGCAGCTTCTGCCCTTCTTCGGCGCGAGCCAGAAATCCAGATGCGGCCCCATAACGCGGAATGCCATCGCGCACTTCCTGAACTAGCCCTACTGTCAGATGCACTTCGGTGTCGACTTCGCTCTGGCTGGACGCGATGGAATACAAGCGCGGTGTGATTGGACGCAACACATCGATCAATTGCTGGGCGTCAACGTTGGTGATGGGATATAAACGCTGCAAATCAGCCAACTGATGGTGCCTGATGAATAACCGGCTCTGCTCACGGTCATCGGCGATTGCTTGCAATTCATCGCTGCCGCAGTGCTGCGCCCAGAATTGCACTAGGCCGGGATACAGCTGTGTCAATTCCTTCTCGTCCAATAGCGCCTGACGCAGGCTCAGTGCTCGATCTTGCAACATCACCGCACTATTGCCATCAAGCTGGAGGCTGGAGAGCAGTTCATCCACTAACGCGGCATAATTGCTGAAGTAAACGCCGAGGGCGTCTCCCGGCTGGTATTGAATGCCAGATTCGCCTAAATCGATTTCAATATGTCGGGTGTCTTTTGTCGAATCACGCCCAGTGATTTTCTGGCTAAGCAGAATGTCCGCTTCATACGGCTGCTGTTTGCTATATCCGCTTGCCGTATTGGCTGGCTTGACGCTATCAATCGAGACAACTTGTGCGGATGTTTGCAGATGTGGTTGCACGGCCACCAATAACTGCTGCTGCCATTGTTCACTTAGCTGCTGATAATCCACATCGCAATCCACGCGTGGTAACAGCGGCTTTGCCCCCAACGCCGCCAAACGTTCATCAAAATCTTTGCCGGTCTGGCAGAAAAATTCGTAAGATGAATCACCGAGCGCCAGCACAGCATAATGCAGATGTTCTAGTTTTGGTGCTCGTTTTGACGCTAAAAATTTATGTAATTCAATCGCATCATCCGGAGCGTCGCCTTCACCCTGAGTGCTGACGATCACAACTAACAACTGCTCCTGTTTGAGCGATCGCACATTATACTCGCCCATAGCGCTGAGATTCACCGCATAACCATTGGCCCTTGCCTGCTGCGCCAGTTGGCTGGCTATACTGCGGCTATTCCCCGTCTGGCTGCCGTACAAGATGGTTAAGGTATTACCGGGCTGCACCTGAGCCGTAGTTTGAGCAGCGACACCGGCACTAGCGGCGAGATAGCCACTGACCCACGCTTGCTGCAGTGGGCTGAGCTGCGCAGCCAATTGCTGTAACTGGGTCACTTGGGATTCCGTTAACGGAGATGCCAACGATGAGAGTTCTTTTAACGACATGGAGCCAAACCTTGCGACAGAGAGATAGCCGCAAGCTTATCTGTGCTCACGAAAGTCAAAAAAGAATAATATTTAATTTTTTATATTTATTTGGAATATGAGATTTGCGACAATTAAGTTAAAAAAATGTGGCCTAGCGCATATTATTTGCTCCGACCAGCTAAGAAATACTCGGCTTGAGCAATATGCGCTTGTTTCCGAGCAAAGAGTTGCGACAATGCCCTAGCACTAAATGTGTGGCAAAAGGAAGACTGTCGGTTCTCAAAAAACGGAGTAGTCTAATAGACCGGCTGTTCAGGTAATTATTTATCACTTGATTGCAACATAGTTGCCGATAACTGACCGGGAAAAGCAGATTTTTATCTGCCTGCAGAAGGAGCACTGCGGGCAGGTGTTTATTTATCAATCATCAGGAATCAGTCATGCAAATTGGAATACCGAGAGAAATTCTCCCCGGTGAAACCAGGGTCGCAGCGACCCCGGCCACCGTCGAGCAATTGAAAAAGCTCGGCTTCGAAGTCATCGTAGAAGTAGGCGCGGGGGCGCTGTCCAGCTTTGACGATGCAGCCTTTGAAGCCGCAGGCGCTGTTGTCGCACCCGAAGTTTGGCAAGCGGATTTCATCTTTAAGGTCAATGCACCTACAGATGAAGAGATCGCCAAGATTAAAGATGGTGCCACCCTGGTCAGCTTTATTTGGCCGGCTCAGAATGCCGAATTAGTGGAAAAACTCTCCAAACGCAACATCAATGTGATGGCGATGGACATGGTTCCACGTATTTCTCGTGCCCAATCCATGGATGCGTTGTCTTCCATGGCCAACATCGGGGGCTACCGCGCAGTCGTCGAAGCCGCTCATGAATTTGGCCGTTTCTTTACGGGTCAAATTACTGCGGCCGGTAAAGTGCCTCCTGCTAAAGTGCTGGTCATTGGTGCCGGGGTTGCGGGTCTCGCCGCAATCGGTGCCGCCGGTTCATTAGGCGCGATTGTCAGAGCATTCGATACCCGCCTGGAAGTGGCTGAACAGATTGAATCGATGGGCGGTGAATTCCTCAAGCTAGACTTTGGTGGTGAGGACGGAGCGTCTTCTGACGGTTATGCCAAAGTGATGAGCGAAGAGTTCATCAAGGCCGAAATGGAACTGTTTGCCAAACAGGCCAAAGAAGTCGACATCATCATTACCACCGCGCTGATCCCAGGACGCCCTGCACCACGGCTGATCACCAAGGAAATGGTCGACACCATGAAACCAGGTTCTATCATTGTTGATATGGCTGCGGCGACTGGTGGCAACTGTGAATATACCCAGCCGGGTGAATTGTTTGTCACCGCTAATGGTGTAAAAGTTATCGGTTATACCGATCTCCCAGGCCGATTACCGGCACAATCTTCACAGCTTTATGGCACCAACTTGGTGAACCTGATGAAGCTGATGTGCAAAGAAAAAGATGGCAATGCGGTTATCGATTTTGAAGATACCGTGATGCGTAATATGACTGTGGTCAAGGCGGGTGAAGTGACCTTCCCGCCACCAAAGATCTCAGTCTCTGCGGCACCGCAGAAGCAGCCGGCGAACGCGGTTGCTAAACAAGCGGCCGCGCCTAAAGCCCCATCAAAACTGAAATATGTGTTGGGCGCAGTCGGCGCAATTGCCTTTGCAGCAGTAGCCTCTGTCGCACCTCCAGAGTTTTTATCGCATTTTACCGTGTTCCTGTTGTCCTGCATCGTCGGTTACTACGTGGTATGGAACGTGACTCACTCACTGCATACCCCGCTGATGTCGGTCACCAACGCTATCTCCGGGATTATCGTTGTGGGTGCATTGCTGCAAATTGGTCAGGGTTCAGCGCTGGTTACTGGCCTGGCCTTTTTTGCGGTGCTGATCGCCAGTATTAACATCTTTGGTGGCTTTACGGTCACTCAGCGCATGCTGAAGATGTTCCGTAAAGGTTAAGGGGGAAGATATCGTGTCTCAAGGACTGGTAACAGCGGCCTATATCATTGCAGCGCTGTGTTTTATTTTGAGTTTGGCTGGGCTTTCCAAGCAGGAAACCGCTAAACAGGGCAATATTCTAGGGGTCTCCGGGATGGCGATCGCCTTGATTGCCACTATCCTTAACCCCGAAACCACAGGTGTTCAGTGGATCATTCTGGCGATGGTGATTGGCGGTGCCGTAGGCGTACGTCTGGCACTAAAAGTAGAAATGACTCAGATGCCAGAATTGGTCGCTATCCTACACTCTTTCGTAGGTCTGGCAGCGGTTCTGGTAGGTTTCAACAGCTTTATCGACCTGCATCCGGCAACCACTACCAGTGTGGTAGTGACTGCGGGTTCAGATCTGCAAGCAACATTGGATGCCGCAACTGAAGCCTTTAAAGAAGCCGCCAAAGCCGCGCAGCATGCCGAGCTGACAGGTGCAATGCTTAACATCCATCTGGTTGAAATCTTCCTCGGTATCTTTATCGGTGCGGTAACCTTCACTGGTTCAATCGTGGCCTTTGGTAAGCTTCGTGGCATTATCTCCTCCAAGCCACTGATGCTACCGCATCGCCATAAGCTGAATCTGCTGGCAGTTGTCGTAGCATTTGTATTGTTGCTGTACTTTGTAAATGCCGGTGGTAACACCTTCGCGGTATTGTTGATGACCCTGATTGCCCTGGCCTTTGGCTGGCATCTGGTGGCTTCTATCGGCGGAGCTGACATGCCGGTAGTTGTGTCAATGTTGAACTCATATTCAGGATGGGCTGCTGCGGCGGCGGGCTTCATGCTGTCGAACGATCTGCTGATCGTAACCGGCGCGTTGGTAGGTTCTTCAGGTGCAATTCTGTCTTACATCATGTGTAAGGCGATGAATCGTTCATTTATCTCTGTTATTGCCGGTGGTTTTGGTACTGATGGTGCTACCAGCAGTGGCGACCAAGAGCTGGGTGAATATCGTGAAACTACTGCCGAAGAAGTTGCCGATCTGCTGAAAAACTCCAGCTCAGTGATCATCACTCCCGGGTATGGGATGGCGGTTGCGCAAGCACAATACCCTGTGGCAGAGATCACCCAGAAACTGCGTGCAATGGGCGTCAAAGTCCGCTTTGGTATCCATCCGGTTGCCGGTCGTCTACCAGGCCATATGAACGTACTGCTGGCTGAAGCCAAAGTGCCCTATGATATCGTGCTGGAAATGGATGAAATTAATGACGATTTCGAAGACACAGACACTGTATTGGTGATCGGTGCCAACGATACCGTTAACCCTGCTGCGGCAGAAGATCCAGGTAGCCCAATTGCCGGTATGCCGGTATTGGAAGTGTGGAAAGCACAGAATGTTATCGCATTCAAACGCTCTATGAATACTGGATACGCAGGCGTACAGAACCCACTGTTCTTCAAAGATAACACCCAGATGTTGTTCGGAGATGCCAAAGAATCTGTGACTGCAATTCTTAACGCACTGTAATTCTGCGACTCTGCTTCCCATATAACAAAACCGGTGGCATGCCACCGGTTTTTTATTAGGGCAAACGGTTAACCGTTAACGACTTGCAGTGGCTCCAACCCATGGCTTTCACGTAACTGCCGTAAAATCTCCAGTACTTCGCCGCCTTTATCACGAAATGTCGGTGCATGCTCTAAACGCGCGATCATATCTTCCGCACTCAGCAAACCCCGCATTTGACCATTACTATCCAATACCAGCATAAAATCGCGTTGGATACTACGGAATGTTTCCAGCACATCAAGTACCGTAACATCCTGTAACTGAGCGTCATCAACAGCTGGCAGTTCAGAGATAGGTAACATCAGGTCAAATACGCTCCAGAACGAAGGCCCATGATTTTTATCGGTATATTTCATCAGATTGTCACTGGATAGCCAGTTGCGGCTGACGATACCCAACAGTTCATGATGATCATTAACCACATAATTGATCTGACTGTTTTCAGCCGTCATGATTTGGTAGGCATCAGGTACGGGCATATCGGCATTTAATGCCATGCGAGTTGAGTAGCTGAAATTCATCAACGCAGCAGTTGCTTTAGAATCTTCCTTCAATAAACGGCTATTATCGTTTATTTCCAAAGAGTTAAGAGTATAAGTTTGCAGTGTTTTCATAATACACCTCTGCTTGAATCCAAAAATTGAACAACGTTATTGGGATATCAGGCAAAGGCAGGGGGAGCGCGGGTCAGCGCTTGCGGAAAGACCGATGTCTTAACAAGTGCACGTTTATATTCCGACTGTGGCAATACACTACTGAGAACTCTACGTGGCGCCAGCTTAGTGCGAGTACGCGGAATAACTGGTTCGATGGGTTCAAAAGCATTCTCAAGCAACAGCGCGGGTAACGAGTTATCCGGCAGAATTGCCTGCAGCATTGACTGGTCGTCGGCAAATAGCAACGAACCTTCAGCCAAATCTCTGGGGGCAGAAATGACAGCAAGCGACAACGTCAGCGTTACGCTGGCTAGCCACAGAGTGATTGCTTGCTGCATTCTTTTCATGTGTGACCTACGTCTCACTTTTGAACATGCTTCGACACTAGCACAGTTTGAAGTAAAGATGCAACGACTAAAAAAACGGCTGCCAGAGTAATCCTGACAACCGTCTGTTAGGAATATTTATACAATGTAAGCAATATGTTACATCTTACCCTTTAGGCAGCTTTTGCCAGCAAGGTGCAGGAAGATAACTGCAATGCGGTGGCACCTAATAACTCTTGTACCTGTTCGCGGCCGGCGACACCGAGCGCAGACTCGGCTTGCCGCAATGCCTGCTCAACCGCAATAAACTCCGACATTTCATCTTCAACACGGCCACAGATGCTGAAAAACAGCCGCAGCACCGCTTGCTGTTCCGGCCGGGTCATGGCCTGTTGCCACGAATATTGCAGCGCTTCACTGCTAGAGAAATCCAGTGCAGAGATAAAATGCTCGCCGATGCGTTCATTGAGTCTTAATAAAAAATCCAGTTTGCGCGGGAAATGATGGCTTACACCGGTACGGCTGATGCCCAAGGCATCAGCCAACGTAGAATAGGACATAGTTTCGAAGCCAATGGTCAGAATCTGACGGAATGCTTCATCCATGATTTGCTGAATGGTAAGTTCGGTCTGTGCCTTTGATCGCTTCGCCATAATGACTGTCCTCTGATACTGTCGCCTGTTCAATCGAACCAAAGCTTACCAAAGGATTTTCGCGATGGCTTGCACCAAAACCCACTCATGGAGCGGTTTTTAAGGTTTGTTCAGGGCAGATTCAGATACCTGAACCAATGACGGTGTCTGAGTCAGCATACGTTGCTGCTGCAACCATTTCTTAGCGGCTGATTCGCCCATCAGTCTGGAAAACGTCGGTCGCAGAATCTGTCCTAAGGCTGGACGACGCCAGAACATATAGCCCGGTAACGGATGCACGCTACCGGAGCCGAACACCCGCTGCAACAGACTGGAAAACTCCGCAACGGCATCATTATCGAAACGGTGAACTTTCGGGAAAAAATCTGCGACAAAATCTTTAAAAGTCGGGAAACTGGCAATCTGTGCGGCACTGTAATCAGTGAGCACCGGTAACAGATATAATGCACTCCAGTGCGATAAGTTATCGATATCGGTAATCACCCCAAGATTGCGGCGATCATACTGTTGCCAGGCCAACGCCAGCGTTCCGGTGCTTTTGGCGCTGCGCCAGGTCATATAGCAGTCAGCCAACCACTCATATTCCAAAGTGGTCAAATTCATCGGCAACACACTTCCCTGTAACCGCTTAATCTCCAGATGCCCCAGCTCATGCCATAACGTCAGCAAGGGCTGCTGCTCCAGCGGCAGTTGGTAAACCTGCCCGTTCCAAAGTGCACTCTGACTAGAGGCAAGTTGTTCAGGAGCCCACAACACAATACCGGCAATAGCAGGGTCATTAACGGGAATGGCCATCGCTGCACGCAGCGCTAATGCATCACTGTAACGAGTTTTATCACTCGGCAATTGCTGACGGACTTTATCTGGCAGGGTTGCCAGACACTGGGTAATAACCGCTGGCGGACACACCAACGCCTGTTTGGGACCGATATCAGCCCAAAACAGTGTGGCCGTCAGCAAGCTGGCTAACATCAGGGTTTATCCATAATGCGCTGGATGATTGCCGTAGTGGAGATGCCATCTTCAAATCCCAGCACTTTAACGCTACCACCGGCAGCGATCACTTCCTTACCACCGGCAATCTCATCCACCCGGTAATCGCCACCTTTAACTAACAGGTCGGGTAATAACCGCGCAATAATACGTTGTGGGGTGTCTTCACTGAATGGAACCACCCAGTCTACGGCAGCTAAACCGGCCAATACGGCCATACGCCGCGCCACATTGTTCACAGGACGACCATCGCCCTTCAAACGACGCACAGAATCGTCATCGTTGACCGCTACAATCAAGCGATCACCTAACGCGCGGGCTTCTTTGAGATAAGAAACATGTCCCGCATGCAAGATATCGAAGCAACCATTAGTCATTACCACTTTTTCGCCTCGCAATCTGGCTTGCTCTAGTGCGTAAGCTAATTGCTCTTCGGAGACGACACCAAACCCGGATTCCCCGTGACTCAACGATAATGCTTCAATCAGTTCAATACGGCTAACCGTTGAGGTGCCCAATTTACCAACCACCACACCCGCTGCCGTATTGGCTATAGCGCAAGCTTGAGCCAATTCGCTGCCTGCGGCCAGCGCACTCGCTAACGCGGAAATGACGGTATCGCCAGCACCGGTGACATCATAGACTTCACGGGCCACCGTCGGGATGTGCAATTCATCGCCAGCGCTGGTAATCAGAGTCATCCCCTGTTCGGAGCGAGTAATCAGCATGGCATCCAGTTGGTGTTCAACAATCAGCTGGCGAGCTTTGCTAACCAATTCGGCATCAGAGGATACCGGTCCGGCAACCGCTTCAAACTCGCTCAGATTAGGCGTGATCAACGTCGCGCCATGGTAACGGGAAAAATCACTGCCTTTAGGGTCAACCAATACTTTGATCCCTTTGGCGCGCGCAGTCTGAATAAAGAGCCGCGGGTCACTAATAGCCCCCTTGGCATAATCAGACAAAATGACAACATCACAGTTATCCAGCTGTGGCTCAGCATTCGCCATCAGTTGCTGACTCTGCGCCACGCTAAAGGTTTCTTCAAAGTCCAAACGGATCAACTGTTGGTTACGACTGAGCACGCGTAACTTGGTAATGGTCGGTTTGTCTTCAACTTGCAACCAACCTGGGACCACGCCTTGTGCCTTAAGCCCCACCGACAGCGCACTCGCCGCTTCATCATTGCCCACTATGCCACAAAGTGTTACCTGCCCGCCCAGCGCCGCGATATTCAGCGCGACGTTGGCGGCACCACCGGGGCGGTCCTCTAACTGGCTAATCTTCACCACAGGCACCGGCGCTTCCGGTGAAATACGGCCAGTGGGGCCGGTCCAGTACCGGTCTAACATCACGTCGCCCACGACCAATACTCGGGCTTTTTCAAAAGGCGGCAGTGTCACTTTCATCTGCAACTTATCCAGTCTTGGCAAAATAAAGCTGATTGTACCTAATTTTCCGAAGAATTTGCGTTAGAATAGCCGCTAATTTTTTCGTAACACTTGGGAATACCGTGGTAGAAAAGGCGCAGTTTTCGGCTCATTTATTACATCCCAGATACTGGCTGCTGTGGCTAGGTATCGGCTTGGCCAAACTCACGACCATGTTGCCACTTAAATGGCAGATGCAGTTAGGGGCGGCCTTGGGGCGGTTGGCGATGACACTTGCGGGGAGTCGGGTCAAGATCGCCCGACGTAACTTGGCACTCTGTTTTCCTGAGCAAACTGCAGAGCAACAGCAACATCTGCTGCTCCGTAACTTTGAAGAAACTGGCAAAGCGATTTTCGACACGATTAATGCCTGGTGGTGGAGTGATGCGCGTATCCAGCGGCACATGCAGATCAAAGGACAAGAGTATGTGCAGCAGACGCTTGATGCCGGTCATGGCGTAATTCTGTTTGCAGTGCATTGCTTACCATTAGAAATGGGCGCTCGTATTTTCGGTCAGTTTCATCCCGGGGTGGGTGTATATCGCCCCCATAATAACCCATTAATGGAATATCTTCAGGTACGCGGCCGGCTGCGTTCCAACAAGGCGTTGATCCCTAAACGCGATCTAAGACAAATGGTACGTTGCCTGCGCAATCCCGACGTGATCTGGTACACCGCCGACCAAGATTTTGGCCGCTCCAGTGCCGTATTCATTCCATTTTTTGCAGTTAAGGAAGCCGCCACCATCACCGGCGGCACGACGCTGGCAAAATTGGGCAAAGCCAAGGTCTTACCTTTCTTCGTGGAGCGTAATGCCGATGACAGTGGCTACACTATTGAAATTGAAGCACCGTTAGAAAACTTTCCGGGTGAAAACGAGTTAGCCGATGCTATTCGTGGCAATCACATTATCGAAAGACTGATTAGTCGTAATATCCCGCAGTACATGTGGTTACACCGACGCTTTAAAACTCGGCCGCAACAAACCGATCCATCGCTCTACCAATGAAACTGAGTTCATTAAACCTACGGGGCTGACGCCCCGTGGATTCATAACTCTTGCGGATTCATAACTCTTGCGTCGGTAGACGGATCCCCATGCGAACAACTTGGCCATCCTGAACATCTGCCACAATCCAGCCGACGCCCTGCCAAGTAAACTGATCGCCCACCACCGGAGAACTGCCCAACTGTTCCTGTACTAACTCATTAATCGTCAGGCTCAAGTGTGTTTCATCCAACGTGAACCCATAAATCGGCGCCATATCTGCCAGTTTTACATCCATGGCAATAAAGAAGTCGCCGAAAAAACGCGGCAAATCTTTTTTCTGAGGCGCCTCACTGAACAGTTGGCTCAAAGGCCCGAGATCCTTCTCTTGCGCTAACACACAAAGGATATCGTCAGCTTCTAACCGGGTACTCCCTGACGGATGCATCAGTTCATGATCTCTGAATACCGCTGCAATGCGAGTACCATTTGGCATGGATAAATGCCGTAGTGGCTCGCCGACACACCATTTACTGGCTTTTAGGCGGTACACAAAAATCTCCCACTCGCTAGTTGGGTATATCTCTATCCCCGCACGAGACACCGGCTCTGGCTTAGGTGGTAACTCAATTTTCGCCAACCGGGCAGCTGACGTTAATGTACTGCCTTGTAAAAGCAACGAAACCAACACCACAAAAAATGCCAGATTAAAATACAACTGGGCGTTAGGTAGGCCGGCCATCATCGGAAATACCGCCAGAATAATCGGCACGGCCCCCCGAAGTCCCACCCATGAAATGAAATGTAATTCACGCGCTTGGAAGCTGCGAAACGGCCAAAGGCTTATCCACACCGCGATGGGACGAGCAATAAAAATCATGCCAAAAGCCAACAACAGTCCCGGCAGCCAGATATCCGTCAGTTCCGAAGGGGTCAGCAACAATCCCAGCACCAGGAACATACCAATCTGCGCCAGCCAGGTCATGCCGTCCAGCACGTTGAGAATGGCATGTTTGCCACGGGTGGCTCGGTTTCCCAAAAACAATCCGACCAGATAGATAGACAGGATGCCACTGCCACCGAGCGCATTGGAGATAGCGTAGACAATCAGACCACCGCTGAGCACCAGAATGGAATATAAGCCATCAGCAAGCTGAGTACGATTAACCGTGCGCCAGATTAACCAGCCCCCCACCAGTCCAAAGAGTCCCCCGAAACCGAACTGTTTGATAAAACTGAGTGCTAGAAAACTTGCCGAGATCCCCTCATGACTAGTGCTACCGAGCACCGCAATCAGGGTAACCGTCAGAAACACCGCCATGGGATCGTTACTACCGGATTCAATTTCCAAAGTAGCGCCCACACGTTCATTAATACTGCGACCTTTGAGCAGACTAAATACTGCGGCGGCGTCGGTAGACCCAACAATTGCCCCTAGTAATAGCCCTTGCAATGGTTGTAAATGAAATAACCAGGCAGCCAGCATGCCGGTAAGGCCGGTAGTGATCACTACCCCAACGGTTGCCAACGATAACGCAGGCCACAGCGCTACGCGGAAACTAGCGACACGTGTTCGCATACCACCATCGAGTAAAATGACTGCCAGTGCGAGGTTACTGATTAAATAGGCGGTTGAATAATCGTCAAAAACAATCCCACCAGGGCCGTCTTCTCCGGCCAGAATGCCAACCGCCAAGAACACCACCAGGATAGGGATACCCAAGCGTGAAGATACCGGACTAATCAACACACTGATTGCCGTCAGTAATGCGCCAATCAGAAAAAGACTATTGATCGTGTGTGCGTCCAAAACTACCTCCTTTTATCCGCCGGGTTGTTGCTTTATATCTTGATAAAAGTCACTCCTAATGACATTTTCTGCGTAATTATCATGACCCTAGTCACTGTAACATAATCACATGATAACTTTCAGTTATTAAAAATATTTTTGTTATTAATTTTAAATTCTTATAAAGCTATTGACCCCATATAGCTAAAGTTAATTTCGATTTTTAACAGTTTGATAAAATTTTTAGTGATAGGCATACATTAAATGCCATTAATGCATATATTGAAGTTCCAATCGGCATCATCTGACACCCGCAATCAGCAAAACAAAGAATATCTGCTGGCAGCTCTATAGTTTCTGAGCAAATTTCACTAAAATGCCTCTCCCGGTTGAAATTCTTCGACAATTAGGGAAGGATGCCTGCTCCGGGTTAAAAAAGCAGTAGTCAAATTCAGCAGGTAAAAACCAAAATTCCTATGCGTAATCTGTTCTATACCGCCCTGTCCTTGGGCCTGATGATATGTAGTGTCAATGCCAGTGCCATTGAATACTCTTTACCCACTAATGGTAGTCGGTTGATTGGTCACAATGAGTACTATGTGGTACCAGAGAAAAAACTGACACTTGAAGGCATCGCTGCCGAATACCAGTTGGGGCTGACCAACATGCTGGAAGCCAATGCAGGGGTTGATCCTTTTCTGCCCCAGCCACGCAGCACGCTGTTAATTCCCCATAAACTGATCCTGCCAGATGCGCCGATGGAAGGGATCGTGATCAACGTGGCGGAAATGCGCTTGTATTACTATCACAAAGAGCGCAATAGCGTAGAAGTATTGCCTATCGGTATTGGTCAGTTAGGTAAAGATACGCCGGAAAATTGGGTGACTAAAGTCCAGCGTAAAAAAGCCGGACCTACCTGGACTCCGACTGCGGCGATGCGCAAAGAGTATGCAGCAAAAGGTGAAACCCTGCCGCCAGTTTGGCCAGCCGGTGCTGACAATCCGATGGGACTTTACGCGCTGTATGTGGGACGTTTGTATGCCATTCACGGCACCAACGCCAGTTTTGGTATTGGTTTACGAGTCAGCCATGGCTGCGTACGTTTGCGTAATAACGATATCGAACATTTGTTCAAAACTGTTCCGGTCGGTACCCGAGTACAGTTCGTCAATCAACCGATAAAGACAGCGCTGGAGCCGGATGGCAGTCGCTGGGTCGAGGTGCATAACCCACTATCACGCACCGAAGCAGAATTTAATTCTGCCGAGCCGACAGTGTTGCAACTTACTCCCAAAATCAGCCGGTTCATTGCACAGCGCGATACCAACTCTCTGGTATTAAAACGTGTGTTAGATGACCGCAGTGGTGTACCCACTCGCATCAACTGATGCATAAAATGCCTTTGAACTAAACGCCCACTGCTTTGTGGGCGTTTTTTAGTTATGGTAGCCAGCGATAAATTGTTGCATGACCGCACTGTTGGCTAATATTCGGCGATCAAAATTCGCTTTAGCTGGTGTTTCACTACACGCCCCGGCTTTAGCGCCACTGCGTACCAGCCAGGCTTCAAAAGAACTGTCAAAATGGTTGAAGATAATGCCGTTTTCAACGGGGCAATCGTCGATAACTGCGGCCTCTGTTACCGGGAAATACTGCGTCAGTGCAGCTAATAACCCCTGACTAAACGCGCCGGGTTGCTTACTGGGCTCAAAGGCATAAAGGTAGGTTTGCTGTGATAAGATGTCTTCATGACAGGTAAGAATGCCATCACGACTGGCCGCCAATAACAATTGCGCATGAGCCAGCAGCAATTTGCCCTCCACTGACGGTGTTGCACCATCACCAACCGATAAATAACCACGGTTAGGGTTTTCACCAAAGCGATTGAATCGATGACCTTTGCTGAATCCAGTCGGATTTGCTAGTGGCAACAAGGTCAGATTTATCTGGGTAAAAATCGTGTCCGTTAGCTCAGACATGAAATGCAACATGCCCCATGGACCCGCCGCTTCCTCACCGTGAAATCCGCTACTGATCAACACTGAAGGCAAGCCAGCATTGGCCGCAGGTGACTGCCATAGCTGCAGTGGCCAGCCATCAATATGCCCGATAACCCGAGGCTTGAGTTGTAGTCGTGCGGTTTCTTGCAGCAGCTGACGCTCAAACTGTTCTATATCATTGCTGTAACAATCAAAAATTTCTGAGTGCCAGCGAAATGTTTGATAAGGGGTGCGACTATTCATGACTTTCCTTGGCTTTCAGTTTTCCATCAATGAGTCACTGGTGGAGTTTGATCATGGCTGACATCACCAGGTAGCAATACCTGTTCAAAAATTTCGTACACCTGCTGCGTCTTTTGCGCAACCTCAACCAAAGGCAACAAACCGGGTTTGCCAGCCAGCGTGAGTCGATGATTATCATCGCGCAACTCACAATACACCTGAGTCAGTAACTGTGCCGTCATGGTTGGCAGCAATTCCAGATCAGCCAATACTTCAAATATTCGAACATTATCCGACCACACGCAAAGTTCTGGATAAGCGTGCGCATTGGCCAGCACCAGATATTGGGCAATGAATTCAATATCGGTGACCCCCCCCCGGCTCTGCTTCAAATCAAACATATCGGCAGGGGCTTTCAATAAATGATCACGCATCTTCTGTCGCATATTTCTGACATCGTTACATAGCTGTTGCTGGTCTCGTGGCAACTGCAACACCTGACTGCGAATATCAGCAAAGCGTTGCGCTAAACTGTTATCGCCGTAGATAAACCGCGCGCGCACCAATGCCTGATGTTCCCAGGTCCAGGCCTCATTAAACTGATAATCAGCAAACGCCTCGATACTGCTGACCAGCAATCCAGATGAACCTGAGGGACGTAGCCGCAAATCAACTTCATACAAGGTGCCAGACATTGTGCGGGTGGTGAACAGATGCTGGATCCGCTGCGCCAATTTGACATAAAAGTGGCTGACATCCAGCGGCCTTTCGCCATCGGTCATACCGCTGTTGTCACCGTCATGTAGAAATACTAAATCCAGATCCGAGCCATAGCCCAGTTCAATACCGCCGAGTTTGCCGTAACCGACTACCGCAAATGAGGTTTGACCGGCCTCTAAACCTATAGGCTTACCATGACGTTCTGTGATTTGGCGCCAGGCTTGTTGTATCACCTGTTCAATAATGGCTTCCGCGAGAAACGTCAGATGGTCACTGACCTCCATCACCGGCAAGACCCCGGTAACATCGGCAGCCGCTATTTTTAATTGTTGTGACAACTTGAACTGCCGCAACGCCTCCATCTGTTGTTCCAGATCATCTTCGGGAATGCGCAACAAGTACTGCCGCAGTTCACTGGCGTAGTCATCGAGTGATGTGGTGTTGTAAAGCTGCGAAGGATCAATTAACTCATCTAGCAACATCGGGAAATGCGCTATTTCAGAGGCAATCCAAGGACTGGCCAAACATAAGCTTATCAGTTGCTGTCTGGCACCCGGGTTTTCGTAAAGCAACTCCAGATAAGTCGTGCGCGTCAGGATCTGTTCCAACACCCCTAACACGGGCTTAAGCGCGTGTGACGGTAACGGCTGTAAACCAATCTCTTCCAGCAATTTTGGCATCAACTTATCTAGGGTTTCCCGACCGCGCGGACCGATAGTGCGGTGACTGATAGTGTCACACCAGGCGCGTAGCAACGGCGCAAACTCATTATCCTCAATGCCATGTTCCGCTAACATCGACTGTGCCAGCTCTGGTGTCTGACAACCCCACAACTGTACCGTCCAGCAATCATTGATAGCATCGGTGCTCTCTTCACCACCAACTGCGGCGCGAAAATGGCGATGCACGCTGCGCATGGCACCCGTGATCACGTCTCGCAGCTGCTTTTCATCTTGCATTTCCAGCGCAAAACATAAGCGCTGCCAGTCAAGCGGATGACTGGGCAGTGTCTGCGTCTGTTGATCCGCTATCGCTTGCATCAGATTTTCTACCCGACGCAGTAAACAGTAATTCTGGCGTAATTCCTCCGCCGACAAGTAGTCGATTTGCCCGAGCTCATAAAGCGTGTTGATCGCAGTAAAGAGGTTTTGAACGCGTAAGTCAGGTTCACGACCACCACGGATCAACTGGAAACTCTGGACCACGAACTCGACTTCGCGAATTCCCCCCGCGCCCAGTTTGATGTTATCTGTTAGTTGCCGCCGTCTCACTTCTTGCGCGATCAGGGCTTTCATGCGCCGCAAAGAGTCAATCGCGGAAAAGTCGATATATCGACGGTAGATAAAGGGACGTAACAGATCGTGTAGCTGGTCAGAAAAGCGGTTCCATGGTCCAAGCGCTCGCGCTTTAATCATCGCGTAGCGCTCCCACTCTCGGCCCTGTTCCTGGTAGTAATCCTCTAACGCACTGTAACTCACCACCAGCGGGCCACTTTCGCCATAAGGACGCAATCGCATATCCACCCGAAATACGAAGCCATCGGTGGTTACCTGCCCCAACAGATTCACTAAGCGTTGTCCCATGCGGATAAAAAACTGCTGGTTATCCAAGGTCCGACGGCCACCTTGCGTTTCGCCATGCTCTGGGAACGTAAAGATCAGATCGATATCAGAGGAAAAATTGAGTTCACGGCCACCGAGCTTTCCCATCCCGAGGATCATCAGTGGTTGCGGATTACCCTTTTTATCACAAGGCGTTCCTAACGTGTTGCACAGGTCTTGATACAGCCAGTCACGTGCACAAATGATCAGGGCTTCCGCCAGTACCGAAAGGTCCAACAGCGAGGATTCCAGTGGAGCCCGGCCCATGAAATCACGCCATGCTAGTCGGGTCATCTGCTTGTTACGGAAGTATCGCAGTACCGCTTTGGCTTGTTCTTCGCTGTTGACGTTCTGCATCAACTGCTGCAACTGCTGGCTGAAAAATTGTCGTTCCGGCTTTGCAAAATCTTCGGCAAAAAACTCTTGGATCCATTCTGGATGATGAGTCAATTGCTCCGCAATGAAATCACTCAGCCCCAGTACCTGCTTCAATTCATGCTGCTGTTCTGGGGTCAATTCCGCCTCTACCTCCGGCGCACGACTGCGCAGATGCTGCAGATGCTTGTCCGAAGTTTGTTCAAGAAGTGGATAAGAAGGCTTTAGATCGCCTGTGGCAGTCCCCATATTGCTCCCAGTACGTCAAAATCAGATCGACATAATATGTCAATAATGTTATAGATAATTCCAAGTATGGCTTGCCCCAAGCAAGCTAAACACAATCTATCCGGTATGGCATTGTTAAACAGTGTTAATACCTTACGGAACAGATTACACCAACTTGATGGTCCGGCCTATGGTCCAGATAAAATCTGGATAACGCCGATCTAACTAAAGATGGAGAAAACATGGCAGGGATACTTACCCGTATTGTCACAGTGCTCATGTTGTTGTCTCTCACCGCTTGTGGAGATGACCGACCCGAACAAATTACCCAGCTACAGCAACTTGACAGTCAACGTCTGCAAAAATTGTCTCAACAACTAGAGGCTGGACAGATACGCAACGCCATGCTGTTAACTCAATATACTCGGATACTCGCATCCGAGCGGCCCGACCTGCAACCCTTGATGACCGAGATGGCCAAGGATGGTGGGAACAGCGGCCCCATGTTCAGTGCACTCAAACAGCGACTACAAGATGCCAGTAACACCGCAAACTTTCCCGGTCTGGATGCGCAACTGCAGGAGCTGAAAAATATCTATCAGGCAACCGATCCGAGTCAGTACAACGATATGCTGTCAGATCAGGTAAATGTGGTTGCCGATATGTCTAACGGTAAATTAGCGCGAGTAAATGCCGTCAGCAAGGAAACCTCTACCGTTGCCAACAATGCGAAAAACTTCGGTCCTGGCAGCCAGTTGGTCGGTAACCCGTCTTATGGCCATTGGGTAAGTGGTTCCAATGGGACCTCTTTTTGGGAATGGTATGGCATGTATGCCATGTTTTCCAACTTGTTCAATCGTCCCATCTACTACGATAACTGGTCTCGCTATCGTGACTACAGTTATTACAACGATGTTGGTCGCTACCGTTATACCTCACCTAAACAAGCCACGACTCAGGACCAGCTCTATCAACGCACTAAAAAAAGCTTTGATTCACAAGGGAAACGTTTTGATAGTCCCTATGCCAAATCACGTACTGGCTCAACAGCGCTATCGCGGCAGAGTATCAGCACGCCAACAAGCAATAGTAGTTTTGGCAGCGGCAGTAAGTTTCGTTCCAATTATGCCAAAGACAGTAGTTTCCGTAATTCAGGTTTTCGCACCAGCCGAGGCATCAGTCGCGGTAAGTAAACAGCAACAGTAAAGGAATTAAGATGACACTCTTTCAGGAATTCGGTATCACTTCGCAATTGGCGGGTATACTCGCCATCGATCTTGGGATAGCGGTGATTCTGCTGGCACTGATGCGCTATATGCAGGGCTGGAGCGTAAAGGTCAACAGTAACGAAGAATTGGCGGTACGTGATAACTTTGCCTTCGGCATCAGCACAGCCGGAGCCGTAGCGGCACTCGGCATCGTTCTGACCGGGGCGATTACCGGTGCCGCAGCGCATACCTATCTGCAAGAAGCGATTGGCATGACTGCCTACGGCCTCTGCGGACTGATTCTGATTAAGCTCGGGCGATTCCTGCACGATAAAGTCGCGCTCAATCAGTTCAATAAAGATGAGTTAGTGCTTAAAGGCAATATCTCCGTCGCGATAGTCGATGCCGCCGCCGCCATCGCAACCGCACTGGTGATTCGCGCAGTGTTGCTGTGGGCAGAAGATCTGACCGTAAATACATTTATTGCTATCTTCAGTGCCTTTGCCGTATCACAGCTAATGCTGGTAGTGCTGACTCGCGGACTGGAAATTGCCTATGCCCGCCGTAATCAAGGTGCCGCTTTGCAGCTGGCATTGATGGAAGGCAACACAGCGCTGGCACTGCGCCATGCAGGTACGATGATTGCGATGGGCCTGAGCTTTAACGCCGCCAGCCACTTTATGGATTATGCCCCCACCGCCTACCTCAGCAATTTGTTAGGTTGGCTGTTGTTCTCTGTGATGATGCTATTAGTACTGACTGTGCTAATAAAAATTGTCAAATGGTTGGTGTTAGCAAAAATCGACCTGTCGGAAGAGGTAGAACGACAACGGAACATCGGCTTAGCGTCTGTTGAAATGGCCATCAGTATTGCTGTGGCACTCATTCTGACTGGTTTGATGGCATAAGTCGTGGTAACAGCTACTACGGTAACGCGCAACGGCCTGACTCGGCTGGATGATATGCTGCTGCTGGGGATCATGGGCATTCTTGCTGGCTGTGGTCTCATCTACGAATATCTGCTGTCTCATTACGCCGGGCGCATCCTTGGGGCGTTAGAAGCTGCCATCTACACCATGATCGGTCTGATGATCGTGTCAATGGGGTTCGGAGCCTTTGCCGCCCGTAAAATCAAATCAGCTTTTGACGGCTTTGCCAGGTTAGAACTGAGCGTGGCGCTGCTGGGGTCGTTAGCCATCCTCATCACCGCCGCCGTTATCGGTTTCGGTCATGAACTCCCAAAACTGATTGCTCAAACCATGGAGTTACCGCCGGATCAAATCCCCGATGGCGGTTTTATCGGTAAATTTCAATCCATTGCCGTCTATCTTCCCTATTTATGGGGGGTGCTGCTGGGTTTAATGATCGGTATGGAAATCCCGCTGATTGCCAGGGTACGTCAGGCGTTGAGCGATGAACATCTGCTGCATAATGCCGGCACAATTTATGGTGCGGATTACATTGGCGCAGGCATCGGAGCCGCCATTTGGGTTGCTTTCATGCTGGCGCTCGATACCCAATTAGCGGCCGCACTGACAGCAGGGTTTAACCTACTGGCTGGCTTACTGTTTATTCTGCGTTTTCGTGAGCGCATCCGCCATGCCAACTGGCTGCTAGCCGGACACCTGCTGGCAACCGGCTTATTGTTGCTCCTTGCGACCCAAGGCCCAATCTGGGAACAGTCGTTTAACAACCTGCTGTATAAAGACAATGTTATTTACAGCAAGGCGACCCGCTTTCAGCAGTTGAACTTTACCGAACGGTTGATGGGCAATCATCTACCGCCGGTATATTCCATGTATATCAATGGTCGGTTGCAGTTTTCCTCTATTGATGAGCACATTTACCACGCCTATTTGGTACATCCGGTACTGGCAGCCAGTGCCCGTCATGACAAAGTGCTGGTGATTGGTGGCGGTGATGGCTTAGCCCTGCGCCAAATCTACAAATGGCAACCGCATCAGGTGACCTTGCTGGATCTGGATAAAGAGGTGGTGACACTTTTTAAAACCCCACCGGATGACATGCCGAAACGGCTGGCACATGCGTTACTGGCGTTAAATGGCAACGCGTTTAACGACCCGCGGGTAGAGGTCATGTTTAATGATGCCTTTAATGGCGTAGATACCCTGCTACAACAAGGGCAGAAATACGATGCCATTATTGTGGATCTGCCAGATCCGTCCCATCCGGACCTCAACAAGCTGTATTCCGATCTGTTTTATCGCAAGCTGGCACAACTATTAAGCGCCGATGGTGCTATTGGTATTCAGTCCACTTCACCATATCACGCCACCAAAGCGTTTATCTCCATCGGTAAAACGCTGGCGTTAGCCGGCTTCAAAGTCGATCAATATCACCACAATGTGCCAAGCTTTGGCGAATGGGGCTGGACCATAGGCACTCTCAGTGGCAAAGATGCCCGCAGTCGTCTGCAAACCTTACAAAAACTGCCAGTAGATGACGATTGGCTAACGCCTGGACTTATCCGTGCTGCGTTTGAATTTCCGAAAAATTTTTACAGTAAAAATGATCAGGTTAAGGCCAATACCATAGGGTCATTGCAGTTGTATCATTACCATCTGCAAGCATGGAGCGACAGCCAGGGCGTCGCGACTTTTTAAGGTAAGATAATGCTTGACATAATATGTCTCGGTGTTATCTTTATTCACGGACATAATATGTCAGCGAGGACAATAATGAATATTCACACTATTGCCAACCACCTCAATGGACTTGGCGACAACAGCTCAACCGGGCAACGGTTCGATTGTTACCCCATTGATGGGGATGTGGAAGTTTTACAAGTCAACGTGGTAGGCCGTGAAGAGATCCCGATTTTCGTGTCCGCAACCGAGAATCAAATCCTGTGCATCAGCTACCTCTGGGGTGAAGACGAAGTGGTGCAGGAAAGCCGCACTGAGATGTTCGAAACCATGCTGGGGCTGAACATTCCGATGCCGCTGTCATCCTTCGCCAAGATTGATGACAAATATGTATTGTTTGGTGCTCTGTCGCTGGATTCCAGCATGCTGGAGATTGAGCAAGAGCTGTCGGTACTATCAGACAACTGTCTGGAAGTGATCGACGAAATGGCCGACTATTTGAAATAAGGAGCCAACTTATGGGTATTCTGAATAAAATTCTGACAGCCTTCCGTGGCGGTGCCACCGAAATCGGCCAAAACATTGTAGATGCGAACGCCACTCGAATCTTCGAACAGGAGATCCGTGATGCTGAGAAGCATTTAACCAAAGCCAAGCGCGAATTGACCGACGTGATGGCAAAAGAGATGCAGGCTGCACGCGAAGTCGAACGTCTGAAGCGCACCATCGCCGAGCATGAAGGCTACGCAACACAAGCCTTGGAAAAAAACAATGAAACACTGGCGTTAGAAGTGGCGCAGAAGATTGCCGAACTGGAACAGCAGTTAGAAGAACAGCAGACAGCCAACGCCAGCTTTAGTGACCATGCTGCGCGGCTGAAGGATCTGGTGAAGAAAACCGAACGACAGCTCGCAGATTATCAACGCCAGTTGTCGATGGTAAAAACCACTGAAAGCGTACAGAAAGCGACAGCCTCTATTACAGACTCCTTTGCATCCAGCAACTCTAAGCTGCTGAATGCCAAAGACTCGCTGGAACGTATTAAAGCGCGGCAGCAACAGTTTGACGACCGATTGAAAGCGGCAGAAGAACTGGAAACTGACAACAGCGACAAATCGCTAAAAGCCAAACTGGCCGAAGCGGGTATTGGCGAGCAGAAAACCTCTGCGAACGATGTGCTGGAACGTCTGAAAGCCAAGAAAGGTTCATAATTTATGAGCTTGTTCGGTAAGTTATTCGGCAAAGATGCTCCGGTTACCCGTCAGCTCGCGCAGCCAATGGATCTGCGCGTAGGTGATATGGTGACGCTGGACGATAGCTTTGCCCTGCCCCCGCAATTGCGAGGGCAGCAGTTCAGAGTAGAAGCGGTAAACACCTACGAGTATGAACATAGCCAGGAACCCGAGTTTGTGCTGAAAGGCAACTCGGGTGACGCTGTTTATATGGGGCTGGAGCAGGATGACGAAACCTGGCTGGCATTTTCCATTAAATTGCATCGCTCGCAAGTGGAAGCGCTGTTTGATCTGGACGCTTTTGCTGAAATCTTCGAAGAACCCGGTAAAGCCACACTCAACACTATGCCGCTCACCGCTGCCACAGAACCCTATGCACAGTGGTTGGCAGATGCATACCATCAGGTTGCCTTTGCGCAATTTGGATATTTTCATCGACAGGATTATCGTCATGGTAAACCGTCGCAATTTATGGAAAATAACCCAGGTGACGCATTTGAAGCCTACGAGTTACTGGATGGCGATGAAAGCCGAGCTATCGATATCGAAGTCTACCAAGATGGAGATACCGATGTGTTACTGACCCTTTATCGCCCATTAACAGACATTCGTGAATATTGGCCAGGAGACTAGCGCCAGATGAGTAAAGACCACCCGTTTCCAGAAAAATGGCTGCAAAACCAAAAAGCTGCCAAAGCAACTCAGGTAGCGTTTGACCTGGATGAGCGCTTTCAGTACTCCATCCGCAAAGCCGCACTGGACCGGGGGGTCAGTCCCTCTGATCAAATTCGCATGATCCTCGGATTAGACGTAGCAAAACGGCCCAAACGGCCACGCTTGACCGTTTCGCTGAGTACAGAGGATTACGTTCAGTTGGCGGAAAAATATGGTCTGCCAGCGGAAGCCCAGTTAGAAATCAAAAGACGGGTACTGGAAGATCTGGTTAACTTCGTCGACGACAATGCATAATCCATAGATTTACAGAGCGCGGTAGCTTTTTTACCCTGTGGTTACCGCAAGGACTTCCCCTCAGGGATTTACCATGAAACTGAAAGGACGCTGGGCTAATAACATTCAATTGTCACCATTTGAACTGGTGATGATGTTGCTATCGCTGTTTTCAGTGGTACTCATCTTGTGCATGGTGTTGCTGCCCATGGACAAAGAAACCCGCAAACTGTTGTTCTTCCTTGACACCAGCATCTGTTGCATCTTCCTGATTAATTTTTTCGTTGGCCTGATAAAAGCCGATAACAAACCCCTCTTTTTAAAAGAACACTGGATTGATTTTGTTGCCAGTATTCCGGCGATCGAACCGCTGCGATTTGCCCGGTTATTTCAGATTTTACGCGTTATTCGTCTGCTACGGATGAGCCGCTCTATTTTGGGCTCATTGTTGAAACAACGGCGCCAGACCACGCTGGCAAGTCTGTTGTTGGCGATGGTCACTATCGTGGCGTTTTCCTCGGTACTGGTACTATTAGTAGAAAATGGTGAACCCGGTTCGAATATTAAAACCGCAGAAGATGCCATCTGGTGGTCGCTGGTCACCATCTCTACCGTGGGATATGGTGATTTTTACCCGGTAACGACTGTGGGCCATATTATTGGTGGATTGGTGATCCTCTGCGGCGTGAGCTTTTTCGGGGTAATTTCCGGTTATATGGCGTCACTTTTTGTCGCGCCGGATGAGCAGGAAAACCTTGAAACACAGCGGCAGCAATTTAAACAGCAGATGGATGATATGCTGCTTCGCATAGAACAAAATCAGCAGCAGATGTTGCAAGAAATTACTGAGCTTAAACAACAACTCGACCAACAACATAAATAAGGCGGCACATAGCCGCCTGCACCATTGGGCATTAACGCCAATACGGTATTTTTTGCAGCGCCGCTAACCGTGAATGCTCCATCGCAAAACGCAGACTTTGTTGCTTAACGGCTAATGCTTCCGCAGCATCAGGAACCAATTGCTCGGCGCAATGGTAAGCCCCGAGGATCACAATCCCATCGCTCAGATCCTGCCATGGCGCACGAAACTGATCCCGCGCTTTCTCTGGATAAAGACTACCAAAGGCCAGCCCGACCAGAATGGCCTCATCCAGGGTATTAGCAAGTGCCAGGTACGCTGCGGTGGACAACGCTTCCGGCATTGCCGATAACAATTGCTGCCAGGAAGTCTCCTGCAAACGATCGCTTAATTGTTGCAGGTTGTCGCCTACATCTAGCAATACCTCACTGCCCTGCAATTCGATCAGCAACCGTACCAACGCCAACTGTAGTTCACCATATCGATTGTCTTGCCAAAGTGATTGCAGCTGTTGTTCGAAGTCCATGCGCTGCAACGTCTGTTGGGCAGCCGCTTTTATGGTTGCCAACTGTGGCAGCTCATTCAGTTGTGCCCGATCAGAGCATAAGCAGGCGAGATAACGTCCTTCATCGATAAACGCTAACTGCTGTTCCAGCCATTGAAAATCCTTCAGCGTAATCTCGGAATGCAAACCAAATTGCGTCAACGTCAATCGCAATAATCTGATGCAGGCACGTAAGCGCTGCCATAGTGCGGGTTGTTGAATAGTGTCGGTTAAGCTCTGCTGGATCATATCTTCCAGCAGCTGCCATCGTTCAAGCGCAGTTTCCAATACGGTAATGAGACTGGCATTAATATCACCGCCTGCTGGCAACTGAATAAACTGCAGCGCCTCTAACGCTAACGGGCTACTTTGATTGGCCAGCCGGTAACCACGCTGAGCCTTACTGGCTTTGCCAAGCCGCACCGGAACTTGCTGCGCCACTTTCTGTGCCAGCGGTAATAAGTCCGCCGTCACCCCCGAAATCAGCTCAAATTCCACTTCACACAGTGGCTCACTGTCGCCATTGGCAGCAATAGTCCCTTGATCCAAGGCGACCTCTATCAGGCTCTGACCTTCGGTTATCATCCAGCGACAACGTTGAAAGTCAGTACTGAACAGACACCGCAACTGTTGTTGCAACACTGAAATGTCTTGTGTGGCAGGCCAGATGTCAGCCGGGAACAGCGCTAACTCTGGATGGGTACCGCTGATATCAACGTTATATTCTGGTCGAGAATGTAAGCCGCCAATCACCCTGCCAGCAGTCTTAATCGTCTGTTCGTATTTGCCGTCACAACCTCGCACCCGTAATCCCATATCCAACTGTCTTAGTGCCAGCCGTGGTGTATCAAAGTAACTGTTGCTGAGTTGGCGACACCCTTTGGCATCACTCCCGGGCAATTGATCAAGATAATGAGTCAATAACGCTTTATATTGCGGCAGAATAAAAAGTTTCAGCTCAATTTCAGTATGATTACTGTCATGTTCCATCAGTTAAACGGCCTGTTTTGTCATTAAAAATTCACTTATATGTCATCAGGATGTCTTAATGTCACAATGCTGTCATAAAAGTGTCTTACTATTTTGCACCGGGTGTTATATAACCCGTTAATATAAAAGCTGTGATGTTTTCGCTGAAAACACAGTTTCAATACGCGGACGCTTAAGGTACCATTCCGCCCGCGTTTCCAATAGTGGAATGAGCTCATAGGTAAACGGCTATGCCAGTAAACTCTATTTTAGGCGTGTTTGCAAAATCGCCGATCAAGCCTCTGCAGGAGCATATAGACAAAGTTTTTGACTGTGCTTCTCTGCTGGTCCCCTTTTTTGAAGCAACGTTCGCAAAGGATTGGGACAGCGCGGTTGCCATCAGAAAGAAAATTAGTCAGGAAGAGAAAGACGCTGACAACCTCAAACGTGAAATACGTCTTACCCTACCCGGCGGATTATTCATGCCGGTTGAACGTACTGACCTGCTGGAACTTCTAACCCAACAGGACAAAATCGCCAATAAAGCCAAAGATATCTCCGGTCGCATCATCGGCCGGGAATTGCTGGTTCCCGAAGCCATTCAGACTCCTTTCCTCGCTTATCTGCAACGTTGTCTCGACGCAGCAGCGCTGGCCAAGGAAGCGATTAATGAATTGGACGATCTGCTGGAAGCAGGTTTCCGTGGCCGAGAAGTGGATCTCGTAGCCAAAATGATTAGTGAACTCGATGTCTTGGAAGAGGACACTGACGAGCTGCAAATCCAGGTGCGTCGACAGTTATACGCCATCGAATTGGAGTTAAACCCCATCGACGTCATGTTCCTCTACAAAATTATTGAATGGGTGGGAGACCTGGCAGATCTTGCCGAACGTGTGGGTTCCCGCCTAGAGCTGATGCTGGCTCGCGTCTAATAATAAAGGTATACACAGCATGGTTGATGTATTGATCACTAGCGGTCCCTGGCTTATAGGAACTGCGGCCGTAGTCGGCTTTTTGATGGCCTGGGGTATTGGGGCCAACGACGTAGCAAATGCGATGGGGACTTCGGTAGGGGCAAATGCCGTTACCATCAAGCAGGCAATTGTTATTGCCATGATCTTCGAATTCGCCGGGGCTTACCTGGCGGGCGGTGAAGTAACCAGCACCATCCGTAACGGGATTATTGATCCTTCCTACTTTACCGAATCGCCTCAGTTGTTGGTGTATGGCATGATCGCGTCATTGCTGGCAGCAGGTATCTGGCTAGTCGTGGCATCGGCCCTTGGTTGGCCAGTGTCAACCACCCACTCTATCGTCGGTGCCATCGTCGGTTTTGCGGCGGTGGGTGTCGGACCTGATTCGGTGGCGTGGAGTCAGGTAACCGGTATCGTAGGTTCCTGGATCGTCACCCCCGCAATTTCCGGCTTTATTGCCTTCTGTATTTTCCAAAGCGTTCAAAAACTGATTTTCAACACTGATAACCCGCTCGCTAATGCCAAACGTTATGTTCCTTTCTACATGGCTTTCGCAGGCTTTGTCGTGTCATTGGTGACTATCACTAAGGGGCTTAAGCATGTCGGTTTGAAGGTATCGGCTGGTGAGGCTTATCTACTGGCGATATTGATTGCCGTGCTCATTGGGATTGCGGGTAAAATTGCGATCTCCCGCTTGCAACTCTCCAATGCCCCTGGCAAACAGACTAACTTTAATAACGTTGAAAAAGTATTTGCCATTCTGATGTTGATGACCGCTTGCTGTATGGCATTTGCACACGGTTCTAACGACGTTGCAAATGCTATCGGCCCATTGGCAGCAGTCGTTTCAGTGGTCAACAGTGGTGGTATTATCACGGCTAAATCTCCCTTGATTTGGTGGATTTTACCATTGGGTGGTTTCGGGATTGTGCTCGGTCTGGCGATTTTCGGTAAGCGCGTAATGCAGACCATCGGTAAGAATATCACCCACTTAACACCGAGCCGCGGCTTCGCCGCTGAATTAGCGGCTGCCAGTACCGTGGTGATTGCCTCTGGTACCGGGTTACCTATCTCTACCACACAAACACTGGTAGGTGCGGTACTCGGCGTTGGTATGGCGCGCGGCATTGCCGCAATTAATATTAACGTGGTGCGCAATATTGTGGTGTCATGGGTGGTTACACTGCCTGCCGGAGCCGGATTATCCATCCTGTTTTTCTTCACCATCAAAGGCATTTTTAACTGATTTATTCCGTGCAACCCACGGTAAATCAGCATGATAGAGGGACGTCAGATGACGTCCCTCTTGCATTGGTAAGCACAAATCCATAGCATGTTGGCAATATTTTGCGACAGAGAAGAATTCCCGTGCTGAGAGTATTGATACTAGTCGGAGCTATGCTCCTTTCCCCGTCCCTGTTGGCCGAAGGCCAGACCCGTTATATCTCTGACGATATTTATATTTTTATCCATGGAGGTCCGGGCAACCAGTACCGAATTCTCGGCAGTATTGAAGCCGGCGAAAAAATTACCCTGTTGCCGGAAACTGATGGCGATTATGCCAAAATTGTCGACCCCAAAGGTCGTGAAGGCTGGGTACGCACCGATAAACTGCAAACGCAGGTATCAATGCGCTACCGTATGGCCGATATGGAAAAACAGTTAGCCGATGCCCAGTCAAAACTGCAGACAATTTCCAGCCAGAACAGTGATGTCAGCACGCAGCTAGATAACCTGCAAAGCAAACTGAATAAAACTCAGGCCGACCTGACAAAAGCGACCACTGAACGTGATAATGCTATCGCTAAACTCGAAAACATGCAGGACAATGCACGCTTTCACATGTGGCAACAAGGTGGCCTGATTGCCGCTGGCGGTCTGATCCTTGGGGTGATCCTGGTCTACTTGCCACGACCACAGCGTCGCCGCCGCAATCGCTGGATGTAAGCCGTACATATTTACTGACAGGCCGCTGCTTTCAAACAGCGGCCTTTTTGTTTGCCTAGTACCTGCAAGTGCTCAAACCAGGTGTTTAAACAATTGTCACATTTGATTTCCAGATAGTGCCGCAGATCACATTTTGTTTGTATAATCGGCCCGCGCACGCGCCTTCTTAATGGTATACAACAACGATAAGCGCCCTTTGCGTCTGAGATGTTCCGCAGCCCTTAACTGCCTAACCGGCTTAGATGGAAACGATAATTATGTTTAAAGCGAGTGAAGTACTGGCTGGCCATTATGATAATGCCACTCTCGACGACCTCTTTTCTGCCATCAGTGACAACTATATTGTCGACGAAGCGCAATATCTGTCAGATCTGATAAAACTTGTTCCCGCCGACGATACCACCATCGAACGCGTTACCCGTCGCGCCCACGAGCTGGTCACCAAAGTTCGTCAATATGATAAAAAAGGCATGATGGTCGGCATTGATGCTTTTTTGCAGCAATACAGTCTGGAAACTCAGGAAGGTATCATTCTGATGTGTCTGGCTGAAGCATTACTGCGGATCCCCGATAGCGAAACCGCCGATGCACTGATTGAAGATAAACTGTCCGGCGCCAAGTGGGATCAGCATCTGTCTAAAAGCGATTCCGTACTGGTTAACGCCTCCACCTGGGGACTGATGTTGACCGGTAAAATCATCCAACTGGATCGCAATCTGGATGGCACGCCCAGTCACTTGTTAAAGCGTCTGGTCAATCGCCTCGGCGAACCGGTTATCCGCCAGGCGATGTATGCGGCAATGAAAATCATGGGCAAGCAGTTTGTCTTAGGGCGTACGGTAAAAGAAGCGCTGAAGAACAGTGAAACACGCCGCAAAGACGGCTATACCCATTCTTACGACATGCTGGGTGAAGCAGCGCTGACGCGGCAAGATGCACAAAAGTATTTTGCTGATTATTCCCATGCTATTAGTGAATTAGGCGCACAGCAGTACGATGAAAACGATGCACCACGGCCCACAATTTCCATTAAGTTATCAGCGCTGCATCCGCGTTATGAAGTGGCAAACAAAGACCGAGTAATGACCGAATTATATGCCACAGTGGTTAAGCTGATAGAACAAGCGCGCGCGCTAAATGTGGGGATCTCAATCGATGCCGAAGAAGTCGATCGCCTCGAATTATCACTGCAACTCTTTCAGCAACTGTATCAATCCGAAGCCGCTAAAGGTTGGGGATTACTGGGCTTAGTCGTGCAGGCCTATTCAAAACGCACGCTGCCGGTGTTGCTGTGGATCACCAAGCTAGCGAAATCTCAGGGCGATGTCATTCCCGTTCGCCTGGTAAAAGGTGCCTACTGGGACAGTGAACTGAAGTGGGCGCAGCAAGCGGGGGAACGCGGTTATCCGCTGTATACCCGCAAGGTAAATACTGACCTATCCTATTTGGCCTGTGCCCGTTATCTGTTATCCGAGCGCACTCAGGGGGCTATCTACCCTCAGTTTGCCACGCATAATGCGCAGACGGTGGCCGCTATCAGTGATATGGCCGGAGATCGCGCATTTGAATTTCAACGTTTACACGGTATGGGGCAGGAACTATACGATACCGTATTGGCAGAGAATCGCCGCCAGGCAGTGCGCATCTATGCGCCGATTGGCGCCCATAAAGATCTGCTGCCCTATTTGGTGAGACGCTTATTAGAAAATGGTGCCAACTCCTCGTTTGTGCATAAATTGGTGGACCCTAACACGCCGATAGCGTCGCTGATCACCCACCCGATGATTACTGCCCGTAGTTATGCTTCACTGGCAAACACTAACATCGCTCTACCAGCGGATCTCTACGGCAGTGAGCGTAAAAACTCCAGAGGGTTGAACATGAATATCATCTCTGAAGCTGCGCCGTTCTTTAAGACACTCGAACCGTTCCTGCATCAACAATGGCAAGTCGGGCCCTTGATAGGCGGAGAAACCCTCGGCGGAGAATCACAATCGGTCGTTAGCCCCTATAACACCCAAGAGCAGGTCGGCCGCGTCGTCTGGGCCGATGGTCTGGCGGTAAAGCAGGCGGTCACTAACGCCGTTGCCGCTTTCCCGCAGTGGTGTCGGACGCCGGTCGCCACTCGTGCTGCGTCGTTACAAAAGCTGGCCGATTTATTGGAAGAAAACCGTGAAGAGCTCATCGCACTTTGCACCCGCGAAGCCGGTAAAAGTCTGCAAGACGGCATTGATGAAGTCCGCGAAGCGGTAGATTTCTGTCGCTATTATGCACTTCAGGCGAAAAAGCTAATGGCAAAACCCGAGCTGATGCCTGGCCCTACTGGCGAACTGAACGAACTGTTTTTGCAAGGCCGCGGCGTCTTTGTCTGCATCAGCCCGTGGAACTTTCCATTGGCAATTTTCTTAGGACAGATTGCGGCAGCACTGGCCACAGGCAATACAGTGGTGGCAAAGCCTGCCGAACAGACTTCGATTATTGGTTATCGGGCGGTACAGCTGGCGCATCAGGCTGGCATTCCGGCAAACGTGCTGCAACTGTTACCTGGCAAAGGCGCGGAAGTTGGTGCAGCGCTGACAGCTGATGCGCGGATTGGTGGTGTTTGCTTCACCGGTTCAACCGCTACCGCTAAAGCGATTAACCGCACCTTAGCTAACCGTGATGGAGCGATTATCCCGCTGATTGCTGAAACTGGCGGTCAGAATGCCATGGTGGTGGATTCGACCTCACAGCCCGAACAGGTTGTGAACGATGTTGTGGCCTCAGCCTTTACCAGTGCCGGTCAGCGCTGCTCGGCATTACGAGTTCTCTATGTGCAAGAAGACATTGCCGAGCGCGTCATCGAGCTCCTCAAAGGCGCAATGGATGAGCTGACACTTGGGCATCCTGGAGAATTGAAAACCGATGTGGGGCCAGTTATTGATGCCACGGCTAAAGCCAATCTCAATGCGCATATTGAACACATCAAACAGGTTGGCAAGTTGATTAAGCAGGTTGAATTACCCAGCGGCTTTGCCCACGGGCATTTCGTTGCGCCCACCGCCGTCGAAATCAATTCCATCAAAGTGTTGCAGAACGAAAACTTCGGTCCAATACTGCATGTGATCCGCTACAAAGCCAGTGAGCTGCAACAGGTAATTGATGATATCAACAGCACCGGCTTTGGCCTGACACTGGGTATTCACAGCCGTAACGAGGGCCATGCGCTGGATATCGCCGATAAGGTAAATGTGGGCAACGTCTATATCAACCGCAATCAGATTGGCGCGGTAGTGGGCGTGCAACCATTTGGCGGTCAGGGATTATCCGGTACCGGACCCAAAGCCGGTGGCCCACACTATCTGCCACGCTTTATGACCGAGAAAACCCGTACCAACAACATCACCGCAATTGGTGGTAACGCCACCTTGTTATCACTCGGTGATGCGCAATAAGCCCCGCAGTAACAACAAAAAAGCCACCGTTTAAGGTGGCATTTTTGTTTTAATAATCAATCATTAATCAGCATCTGCGATAATCACCGGCTTCGCTTTAGCAGGTGCATATTTATCCATAATCACGGCACAGGCGGCATCCCCGGTGATGTTAAGTGCGGTACGGATCATGTCGAAAATTCGATCCAACGCGAACAGCAATGGCAAACCATCAATGGGAATACCCGCAGACAATAAGACAGCTACCACCAGGAAGGTTGGCCCCGGCACCCCGGCCTGCCCCACAGCGCCTAACGTGGAGGTAAGAATAATCGCGGCATAGGCGGTCATATCCAATGGGACGTGGTACATCTGTGCGAAGAAAATGGCGACCAGCCCATAGTAAATGGCGTTGCCACTCATGTTCACGGTAGCGCCAAGCGGCAGCACAAATGACGCGGTGGCATTACTGACCTTCAGATCCTGCTCACAGGTTTGCATATTCACGGGCAAGGTGGCCATTGAGGATGCAGTAGACAATGCCATTACCTGTGGCTTTTTCATCACCATAATGAATTTTAGTGCTGACACTGGTGACATCAGTTGCACCATTGCCGGGAAAAACAGGAAGGTATAAATCACGATCCCCAGCAGATACACCCAGAACAGGTTTAGCACTACGCGCATGGCATCGAAACCGAAGCTACCAACCGCATCAGCCATCAATCCAAATACCCCTAATGGCGCAATCAGCATCACCTTAGTGATCATCCACACCAACGCCTCCAGCACCGTCGCTAACGCCGATTGTACCTGCTTGGGGCCATCGCCTTTCACTTTGGTCAGCGCAATGCCAAAAAAGATACTGAATACCAATATCTGCAGGATGTTACCGCCGGTGAGCGATTCAAATACGTTGGTGGGGATCATGCCGATAATCGTATCGACAGCCCCCGGTAGAGCGCCCTGCTCTGCAGTCACCGCCTCAAGCCCTTTAGCATGCGCGGTAATGTCAGTGCCCATGCCAGGTTCGAAGACATGCCCTAGCACCAGAGCTAATACAACCGCGAGTGCGGAGGTACCGATAAAAAAGATAAACGTACCAAGGCCGATTTTACCGGCAGAGGGGGTGTTTCCGAGACTAGCGGAACCCGCGATAATCGCCACCAACACCAGCGGGATCACCAGCATTTTAATCAGATGGATAAACAGCGTTCCGAGAGGCGCAAATATCGATGCACCATCCCCCATGGCCCAGCCAACTATGGCACCAAGGATCATGGCAAACACCACTTGCACGCCAATATTGCCTAGCCAATGCTTTCTTTTCATTATTGTTATCTTCCTGTTCTGGCCTTCGGGGAACCCCGGAATGGCAAACTGTAAAAACAAGTTAAGTTACCACAGAAAATTCCGCAGATGCATAAAAAGGCCGGCACGAAAGAGGAAAATTACATTTTCGGGCCGGCAACAGAGAAGAGATAACAGAAAATGACAACTTACAAGCGAATGGCGTTTTGCCTCATCACTAAATCGATCGTCCTCGGACTATTTCTGCGGTCTAAATCCGCTGAAGTGAGCTTCGCTAACATATTGCTTCGATTGCAATAACACACTCTGGGTCGTGTTGTGATGGTGACAGCCGCCGCTACCATGACAACCACACGGCTCACCACAGCCGCCCTTGGCCTGATGATGCAGCGAAGGTCTGGCGCTGCTGGTATCTAACAATCGCAAACTGGTATCTTTTGCCGCTAACAACAGTTGCTCCAGTGAACTATTGCGCTCTTTAGGCCGGCAAACACTGATCCCAGCATCCAGCAATTTGCCAAGCATACGCTCACCTATCTGATTGACGATAACCACCTGCGCTCCTTGTTGCTTGATATGATTCAGCATGGCGCTTTTATCCGCACAGTTACCGCCCAGCGCCGGATTATCGATTAACTGTTGCAACTGCCCTTGAGCATTAAAAAATGCCAGTTGCTGCGCCTTGGTAAAATGGCCAGCTAAGTGACCGCGTGTCATCGGGATAACAATCATCGACTTCTACTCCAAATGCTTCAGTGCTGCTCAGTCACAGCATTTAATTTATTGGCATATGCCAATAAATGCATTATTGGAGATCTGGGGAGGCAGTTCTGTGATCTATGACGAATTTACCGAGGTGATTTGAAGATAGCGCTTCAGTAAAAAAGGGATGCAGCTGACATCCCTTTCATTGAGGAGGATATGACTTACTAGTCACGCAGTTGACGGTATAACGCCGCATACGCCGGGGTGCTACTCAGCAATTGTTCGTGAGCACCGCTAGCGACAATCTGCCCGGCGTCCAGCAGATGGATCGCATCCATCTGTGCCATCCCCGTCAACCGGTGACTGATCATCAACAATGTCTTGTCTTTAGCATGTGCCAACAATAACCGCAGGATCTCCTGCTCGGTACGTCGATCCAGGCCTTCGGTTGGCTCATCCAGCAATAACAATGGCGTGTCCCGCAACAATGCTCTGGCGACGCCGATACGCCGCTGCTCACCACCAGATAACTGCCGGCCACCTTCACCAATCCAGGCATTCAATCCTGGTTCCTGCAGCAGATTAGCTAATCCTACTTGTTGCAACACCTGGGACAGTCGCTCGTCACTGACTTTTTCCGGCAGTGCTAGCTGTAGATTTTCGCGTAAAGTTGCACTGAGCAGTGCCACACGCTGACTGACCACAGTCATCGAAGCGCGCAGACTTTGCTCGTCATAACTTTCTAGCGGTAAACCCGCCAATTGAATGGTGCCGTGCTGTGCCTGCCACTGACGGGTAATTAACGACAACAAGGTGGATTTGCCACAACCGGTCTTACCCAGTAGCGCAACTTTGCTACCCGCCGCGATCTTCAGTGACAGATGTTGCAGCACCGGCGGAGTTTGTGAGTAACTAAAGCCTAAGTCGCTAATCAGTATCTCCCCATTGGCCGCTCTGCCATGACTCACCGCCGGAAAGTTGATATCTGGCGTTTGCTCGGTAATATCGGCCACTCGCCGGGCAGCCAGCATGGTGGCGGACAATTGCTGAAATGCACCGGCCAGAGGCATCATCAGTTCAAAACTGGAAAGGACACAAAAGACCACTAACGCCAGCAATGGTCCTGGCGGTATCGCGGAGCCTACGCCACTGGCAGCGTACCATAACATCAGCAACACCAGGCTGCCGTGGAACAGGATCAATAGCCCCTGACTTAACCCCGTAATCGTGGCCATGCGCTGTTGGCTATTCAGCCAATGTTGCTCCACGCGCGCCAATGCTTGCCGATAATCGTTCGCCGCCCCAAAGAGGGTCAATTCGGCTTGGCCTGACAACCATTCCAGTAAACGGATCCGGTAATGGCGTCGCTGCTCAATGATCTGTCGTCCTGGTGCTTTTCCTAGCTGATAAAACAGTGATGGCAACACGATGGCTGCCAGCAACAAACCACCGCACAGCAGAAACGCCAGGTGCAAATCAAACCAGCCGACAAACGCAAACAGTAACAACAGCATCAATACATAACTGGCGAGCGGAGTCATTAACCGCAGATACAGATGATCCAGCGTATCAATATCCGCTACCAGCCGATTCAATAGATCGCCGCGACGCATACCACTCAGGTTGCGTTCACTTAGCGGTAGCAGCGATTTCCAGGCCCAGCAACGCAGTTCGGTAAGAATACGGAAGGTGGCTTCATGCGTCAGCACCCGGTCGCCGTAACGACTAGCGGTACGCATAATCGAAAACATACGTACGCCACCTGCCGGGGTAAAATAGTTCATGCCGACACCCGCCAGCCCGGCAACCGCCGTTGCGGAAAGAAACCAACCCGAAAGTGACAGCAAACCAATACCGGCAATCAGGGTCAGCACGCTCAGCAGCAGCCCTAAGGTCATCATCAACCAGTGGCGACGGAACAGCATTAAAAATGGTAGTAACAGTTTCATGCCTGCACGCCTCCCGCGATTTCCACATCATCCAGCGATAGAGCTAACGGTAGTTGTGCCAGCATGGTTGCCAGTAGTCCTGGCTGTTGTGACAGCTCAGCAAAATTGCCCTGCTGTACCAGCTTTCCATGATCCAGCACTAAGATTCGATCCATGCGATCCAGCTGATCGAGACGATGCGTCACCATCAGACAACTGCGCTGCTGCATAGCCTGCCACAGTGCATCCAAGACCCATTGCTCATTCTGACTATCGAGACTGGCACTGGGTTCATCGAGCAGATACAGCTCAGCATTGCGCGCTAAAGCACGCGCTAATGCAATACGTTGCGCCTGCCCCACAGATAAACCACCACTGAATTCCTGTACGATGTGCGCTAAGCCTGCTGGCTGTGCCCGCACAAAATCCGCGACTTTGGCTCGCTCCAGCAGCGTCCAGAGCGCGGCATCATCCAATTCGGGTTGGCCTAAGCGCACATTGTCAGCAATCGAGCCCTGAAAAAGTTGGGGATTCTGTCCCAGCCAGGCGAGCTGCTGGCGCCAACTTGCGGGCGCTATCTGATGCAGTTCAATGCCGTTAACTTTGAGGCTGCCCTGATAAGGTAAAAATCCCAGTAACGCATTAAGCAAACTGGTTTTACCCGCCCCACTTGGTCCCACCAATGCCAGCTTTTCGCCTGCTCGCATTGAAAAGCTCAACGGACCAACCAACGGTTGCCCATCCATGCTGAACACTTGCAGATCGCGCGCTTCGATGCTGAGCACACTACCTGTCAGCATTTCATGTCCCTGATTGAGTGGCTCGGGAGCTTCCAGCAGCGCCATCAGCGATTCTGCCGCGCCAATGGCCTGCGCCTTGGCATGGTAGTGTGTACCGAGATCACGCAGTGGTTGATAGAATTCCGGCGCCATAATCAGTATGAACATGCCGGCGAATAAACTGATAGGTACGCCATAATGGCCGAAATTCAGTTCACCCAGATAAGAGAAACCAAAGTACACTGCTACCACGGCAATCGACACCGCTGCAAAAAACTCCAGTACCGCAGAGCTCAGAAATGCCAGTCGCAGCACCGTCATAGTACGCTCGCGGAAATCTTCGGAAGCCTTGGCAATCGCTTTTTCTTCGGCAGCCGCACGGTAAAACAGCTTGAGTGTCGATAGCGCCTTGAGGCGATCCATAAAATGCCCACTCAACTGCTGCAACGCACTGAAATTTTTTCGGTTAGCATCAGCAGCGCCCATCCCCACCAGGATCATAAACAGTGGAATTAACGGCGCAGTGGTCAGCAGGATCAACCCTGCCGCCCAGTTCAACGGAAAGGTACAGCAAAGAATGATCAGCGGAATAAATCCGGCCAGCGTCATCTGCGGCAGATAGCGGCCATAAAAATCCTGTAGATCCTCAATCTGCTCCAGCACAATACTGGCCCAGGCACCTGCTGGTTTACCGTTAACCCAGGCAGGCCCCAAACGACCCAACTTGTCCAGTACCGCGGCCCGCAGAGTACTGCGCAGACGCCGTCCGGCAGCAAAACCGGCGCGCTCTCTTCCCCAGGCCAATGCCCCGCGCACGAAAATCAGTACGGCGAAACCAATAAAATAAGGAATGAACTGCTGCCGCGGCAGATTATCGATGATCAGCCCCTGCAGCATAGTGGCCAGTAACCACGCCTGCACCACCAACGCTACGCCATTGGCAACCCCGAGCGTCATGGAAAGTTTCAGATAAGGGCCACAGGCCCCCTTTTGTAGCCTTAGCCATCCGGCCAGTTGTTTTTCCAGGGATTTATCCATGAATATCCAAACTATTTACAGCGAAAGAGAGGAACACGTAATCGGTGTCAAAAGCATCATGCGATAGCTTGACCGAAGCGTTTAAATTCGCTAGGCAGTATCGCAGGCATTGCCATGAGAATAAACCATCTCATCACTCTTTTTACGGGGAATTTTGTACGGTGAGATTGCCGCGATGTCAGGGATTTTAGGGATCAGGCGCCCACGGCACCAAAACGTACCAGCACGTGCCACAGCAGTTTGAACTGCTGTAATAATTCCGCTTCGTTACCCAGTCCACGCCAACGTTCTGGTTCACGCCGCACCGAGACTTCTGCTTCACCGAGAATTGCTGGCGTCAACAAGCCATCCCGGGCGACTTTGGCAGCCAATTGCGGCATAGAGGCCCCTCGGAAATCTGCCGGCACGTCGGCCGCTTTCATCACAAAGCCCTGATGCCAGCAAAGACGCAACTGATAGCGATCACACAGACGTTGCATTAACACCTCGATCGCGGTGTCTTTATACGAGGGGTCTGCCACCAGCACATCCATGTCCTGCGCCAACGATAATTCGCCGTGACACTGCGCTTCAATGTAATGATCCAGATCCCGGCTCATTGGCCGCAAAAAGCGGGCGTCAACACCACGGGGCAACTCGTCACACAAATAGTCCACCAAGGCGGGCGGTCGTAGTGCATTAACGCCCAAAGCCGCGTCGCGTTCAAAAGATTCGTTGAACAACGCCGCGAAAACATCTTCAAAACAGGCAAGAGTGCCCTTTGCTCGCGGTTCGCGACAGGAGTCTAGGTAGCAGAAGGTACATTGGCTCAGCAGTTCCGGCGATGACAGCAGATAACAACTGCCAAAGCGCGCTGAAGGACCACTCTGGTGTAAACCGATATCCAGTGCACCATATTTTGGCCGCAACTTGGCACCGACATAACAGTGACCGAAAAGCTGGTTTTCCCAGTGATCACGGGCACCGCCAAGCTGCGGTGACAATTTGCCATTAGATACGCGGGTTTCAAACTGGCTGCGATACTCGCCATCAGACAGCAAACCGGCGATCACCGGCCAACCGCGATAATCGAGACGATCGGGATGAAAATGAAAGGCAATACGACCATGTTGCGCTAAATTCAGCAGACCGTGATTGAGTCTGGGCGTGGCAATCGCGGACATCTGCTGCACATTACGGATCAGCCCGATAGCGTTATCCCGCCGAGCCTGTGCCTGAGTGCCGATAAAATCAATTGCTGTCATTGCCCTTATCCTTTGGTTGCAACAGCATCAAGATACTGCAAATTTCCGGGTATTGGCAGCCTGAACTGTGATCTGGTTCAGCAAGCTGACAGCCGCGGATGAATTATGCGCTGCTCATGGTACTACCAGCGCTTTTGCTGTACACTTGCCGCCCGCCTGAAATGGCTCCAGCTTCCGGCTTACATGCCACCTAATTGAGACTATTGCATGAGTTTTGCCTCTCTTGGCTTATCTACCCCGATTCTAAATGCGGTTATCGAACAGGGTTACAACGACCCGACCCCGATTCAACAACAGGCGATTCCCGCCGTGCTGCAAGGCAATGATGTCATGGCTGCCGCGCAGACCGGTACTGGCAAAACGGCAGCGTTTACTTTGCCCATTTTGCAACTGTTGAGTGGTGGCGTGCGACCTAAAGCCAATCAAATCCGTACACTGATCCTGACACCTACCCGGGAACTGGCGGCACAGATTGCTGACAATGTCCGCGATCACGGTAAAAACCTTAGTCTGCGCAGTGCGGTGGTGTTTGGCGGAGTTTCCATTAATCCACAGATGCTGGCACTGCGCCGCGGCGTGGATATTCTGGTGGCAACCCCGGGACGCTTGCTGGATCTGTATCAGCAAAACGCCGTCAAATTTGACCGTCTGGAAATTCTGGTGCTGGATGAAGCCGACCGCATGCTGGACATGGGCTTTATTCACGACATCAAAAAAATCCTGGCGTTACTGCCTGTGAAACGGCAAAACCTGCTGTTCAGCGCCACTTTCTCCGATGATATCCGGGCACTGGCCAAGGGGCTGGTAACCAATCCAACCGAGATTTCGGTAACACCGCCTAACAGTACTGCCGAGCAAGTCACCCAAACCTTATATCCGGTTGATAAGTCGAAAAAAACGGCGCTGCTAATCCAGCTGATCCAACAGCAGCAGTGGTCACAAGTACTGGTATTTTCTCGAACCAAACACGGTGCTAATCGTCTGGCTAAACAGTTGGAGGCGGCACAGATCAGCGCTGCGGCGATTCACGGCAATAAAAGTCAGGGCGCTCGTACTCGCGCGTTGGCCGATTTTAAAAATGGTGCAGTAAAAGTGCTGGTCGCTACCGATATTGCGGCACGCGGCCTGGATATCGACCTACTGCCACAAGTGGTGAATTTTGATCTGCCTAACGTGGCCGAAGACTATGTACACCGTATTGGTCGTACCGGCCGCGCCGGAGCCTCTGGGCATGCCGTATCACTGGTCTGTGATGAAGAATTGAAACAACTGGCTGATATCGAAAACCTGATTGGACAGCATATTCCCCGCGAAACAGTTGCGGAATTTGCGCCTAACAAGCCGCTACAGGAAACCCGTTTGCGTGCTAATGGCCCGAAAAAGCCCAAGAAACCGAAAAAGCCCAAACAGCCAAGAGAAGCCCAAGCAGGCGAAGCCACTGCTGAACGTCCGGCAAAGACCAAACCACCCCGCCATAAACCGGCCAATGATGGGCAACCGCGTCCCAATGCGCCCAAGCCTGGAAAACCCGGCGAACAACGGCGGCCATCAGGTAATCGCAGTGGCAATAATCCCCGCCGCAGCAATCACAATCCCGCCCGAGACTGATCGCCAGCGAACAAGGTGTTGTCCCGAGTTATCGGGGCAATACCTGATACATCAATAACCAATGACGGGTAGTTCTCAGCGCAACAAGGCCGTATCCAGCAGTGTTGTCTGTTGTTGCTGTTGGTACCAGTTATTGAATACCAGTGACAGTTGCGTCACCGCATGACAACCAAAAGCATAGTCACGATATTGCGTCAGATAATCCAATAGTCGCTGAGGTTGCTGCAATGGCGCGTTAAAACGCACTAAAGTGGCATGAGCGGTGGCGATTTTGTAGCGACTGTCGATACTACAAGGCAAACCGGAGTCACGGTAGGCTTGACGCAAGCGTTGTCGAAGTTGCGATAACTGGTCGGTATCAGCCACAAAGCCTTGCAACAAAATGCAGCTTGGTGATGCGGTAATTCCGCGAAATACCACCTCGAAACGCTCTACCTCTGCCAGAGCCTGCTGAAATACCTCACAGTAGGCAGCAACGTTAAGATCCCGCAGTTGCAATCCAGCAATGCAGGAGATAATCGACAACATCGTCAAATGCATATCCGCAACTGGCTGCCGGTATTGCCGCGGCTCCAATTCGCTAATGCCTTGTAAAAACTGATTAATCTGTTGCAACAGCGGCACACTCGACTGCAGATACGACAGCGCCGTAATCCCGCGCCTGTCATCGGCGGGATTATTGATGAGGGCGTCAGTCTGATAGTTGCCGCTGCCAATGGCGGCGGTGGCCTGTTGCCACATGCTTTGATAAATTGCCTGCATTACTTAATTGTGATCCAATCAATCGGTATGTTTATACATCAACGCCGAGAAAATACTTCACCGCATAACCAATAAAGAACGAGATAATTGCTACCCCGAAGGTGATCGATGACATCTCTATCACGCGGCTTTTAAAACTCAGATCTTTGGCAACAGAGATGTAAAAGGTGTACAGCACAATCGCAATCAGTGCTAACGCAAACATCAGCGACAATGCCGCTAGCATCGATTGCAACACAAAAAATGGCAGCACCAGTATCGCCGTGGTGATGATATAGGACACTCCGGTATAGGCTGAATACGACAATGCGCTGATATCCGGATTGGGATTTTCTTTCGACTCCAGATAAGCCGAGCCTGCCATCGACAGCGAGGCGGCAATCCCCATGATCAAGCCAGTTGCCCCCACCACCAGCGTTTTATCAAATGCCAGCGCAATACCACTGAGCGTCCCGGTCAGTTCCACCAGGGCATCATTCATCCCCAAGACGATGGCACCGGTATACAGCAGCTTTTTGTCATGGAGCATATCGATCAGCTCCAGTTCATGGCTGACCTCTTGATGATAAATCGTCTTTGCTTGCGGATAGGTATCGAATAACTCTTTATAAAACTGCTCCGCTCCAAGCTCTTTTTTCTCCAGACTTTTCAGCGCAAAAGAGGTGCCGAGCAGTTTCACCAGAAAGACATACCACATCACCAGCCAGTTCTGTGGCGCTAATTCCCGTTGTGTAATGCCCACCCAAAACTGGTAATGCTGCTGTTCTTCTCTGGCAATTTTTTCAAAGATTTTCTTGTTCTTATCTTCCTGTTGCAAGGCGGCCAACACGGTATAAATAGTGAAATCATTAATTTCATTCTGTTGTTGCCGCAGCGCTTTTTGCAGGTCGGCCTGGCTGAATCCCTGAGTCATCTCGTTCACCAACGCGTAGTTTCATTTACGTACTGCGGTTGTAAACCCCTAAGTCACAACCTGTCAGCGTTATAGTCTTGATTTTGAGGCGAGATGGCAGAGAGATAAAGCGCCTTTGTACAAAAAGGCGCTTTAGAGACCATATTATGCGACTTAGGCCTGCGGCGCAGGGCCTTTAACCGCAATAACAAAGTCATCCGGGCGGAGGTATTGTGCATAGGCCTTGCGGACGTCTTCTGCTGTCAAACGGAAATAGGCTGCAGCGGCTTTGGACATGGCATCCAGTGGTTTACCTTCTATCGACAACTGCAACAATTGCTCAGCAATCCCATCGAAGCTGGATTCACCCAAAGGGATCTGTCGCAGCATAATGCCTTTCGCTTGCTTCAGTTCGGGTTCAGTCACTGGCGTTTGCTGCATCTGTTGCAGATTTTTCACCACCAGCGCCTTAGCTTTCATCACTTTGTCAGGATCACAGCCATAATAAACCCGATAGGTACCACGATGTTTATCCAGCGAAAAACCGGAAGCGACGGTATAAACCAAGCCATTTTTTTCACGCAGATCTTTCACAAAACGCGAGGCATAAAAACCACCGCCGAGCACTTCGTTCCCCAGATTCAGCGCAAAGCGCGCCGGGGCATTCTCGGTGACGGGCACGGTCTGCACCAATGCAACACTGTCCTGCACGGCTGACTTATCCGGCGTATTAAACTGCGCCGCCTTATTGTTCGGAACCGCGGGATAATCAACATTCGGTTTAGCGCCGGTGCTATGCCAGCTTCCAAAATACTGACTGACGACCTGTTTTACCTGTGCCGGGTTCACATTACCGACGACTACCAGTGTGGTCATATCCGGACGGAAAGTCCGCTGATAATACTGAGTTACATCCTGATAAGTCAGCTGCATCAAGGAGTTCGGTGTTGGATGTCGCAGACTCGGGTCGGTCTTAGGATAAAGCGCCTGTAACAGATGTTGACGATTCAGATAATCGGGCGACTGCAACTCCCCGGCAGTACTGGAGGCTTGTTGCTGCTGCACAATCTTAAATGCCTGCTGTGGCAACGCCGGATGTAGTTCGTTATCTGCCAGCAATTGCATACCTTGGGTGAAATTTGCCGCAGGAACCGACAGCGAAAAGCTGCTGCCCGCCACCGCCTCAGCCGAAATATTATCCAGCGCCTGCTGATACTGCAGGCGATTGAGATCTTGTGTACCAAAGCGGAATAAACCGTCGAGAATATCGCTGATCCCTTCCTGTCCTGCTTTAGCCTGCATATCCTCATTGGTTTTCACTTCACCAGTCACTAACACTGTATCGCTGACGGTTTCCGGCTGAACTATCACCCGTAAACCGTTAGGCAAGGTGAAATCATCAGGATGCAAATCGGAGCTTGGCACCGACAGCTTGGCGAACGCCTGCTGTGCCCAATCGGGCAACACCACCGGTTTATCGGGTGCACTACTGAAGTTTTCCGCCCCCCCAAAACCCTTGCTGGCAACTGGCTTACCGGAACTCTGCGGCGTTAAGGTAGTGCTGATCATCGCCTCCGTCTTAAAGGTCCGTGCGGCTAACGCATTGACTGCCGCGGGTGTGACTGCCGCAATGGCATCACGAATAGCATCCGGAGATGTCAATCCTTGTTCAACCAGCGCATCAGACCAGGCGTTTGCCAGGCCATTGACCGAGTTTTTGGCAAATTCCAGACTGGCGATGGCATTTTGTTTTGCCGCTTTGACTAATGCAGGGTCAATCCCCTGCGTAGCGGCGATATGCAGAATACTGTCGATACGATGCCCCAGTTTGATGGCGTCGGCTCCCTTCGGGAAAATCCCGATGGCGTAGCCAATCCCGGCATGAGGCAGGAACTCGGTGTCGAAGCCTCCTGCCAGCGCACTACCATCCATTCCCATGCCATACAGAGCGGCACGTTGAGAACCCAACGCCTGACTCAACACCAGCGCAGTAGCATATTCACTGGAGGTTAATCCAGGCATACGAAACGCCCGGATCTCATACCCATAAGGCGTGTCGGTATCCAGACTAATCTGTTTCGCTGTTACCGGCTGAAAATGGAATGCTGCTTTCGGTGGTAATGCCCCTGCCGGAATATCACCAAACAACTGTTGCACTTCTGGCAAGACTTGCTGCGGGTCAACATCACCGGCGATCACCAACACCGCATTGTTGGGCACATACCAGGTATCACGAAACTGCTTGAGCGCAGCGGCAGTGGTTTTATCAAAAGATAGCCGCGTTCCTAAGGGGGAATGCACATAAGGGGTACCAGCGAACAACGACTGACGAATGTCGGTCATCGCCTTAAATATCGGACTGGACATATCGCTGGAGACTTCCTGCTCAATGGCACCGCGCTCATCGTTCCATTCCGCGGGGCTCATATCCACACTCTTCATCCGGATGGCATGAATACGCAACGCGACATCCAAATCCTGCTTGGGCACCGTGAAAAAGTAGCGGGTCAAATCCTCACGCGTTTCGGCATTGAAATGGCCTCCCATATTGGCTGCCAATGCGGAAATCTGATCTTTGTTCAGCCCCGGACTCCCCCGGAACATCATATGCTCCACCGCATGAGCGGTACCCGGAAAGCCATCTGGCACTTCATTGCTACCGACCAGGTAATTCACCTGCGTGGTGACTACCGGTGCCAATTTATCCTGAACAATCACCACTTGCAGGCCATTTTTTAACGTGGTGCGGGTGATTTCCTGATGTTGCTGTTGAGCCTGTGGTTGAACTGCGGCCAGCGTTGGAAAGGTAACGGAGCCAAACGCCAGCGCGATGGCTACCGCTAGTCTAAGTGATTTATGCATAACTCTTCCTTTATGGGAACTGATGCAGAATAGGGAGGTGAAGCACCAGTTACCGTACCGTATTTGGTGGTGACCACGTTTAGGTTTGATGCAGACGGTTGCTGCGGACACTCTGTCACCACAAGACGCTCACGCACTGGCTTAAGGGGTAAGCAACAACTTACTCACGGCACGACCCAATATCGCCGCATCTATCGCTATCTCATTCGGACCTATTTCACTGCATTCACAAACCAATGAAGATTGTTTTAGGTCCATGTTATCTACGACCAATACAATCGCCGTCAGTTCAGCCAAGAAAAAATTTGTTGTGATTTCTAAGGTAAAGGCGCGCCGGTTAAATAAAAAAAGCCCGGGTCATCATGCCCGGGCTTCAATGCCAAAATTGCTGCGGTTAGTAGCCGACAGCAGCACCTTGTGGCCGACGTGCATCGTTAGCGCCGTAGATATAGCCTTCACGGATTTTACCGGAGACAGAAGCATCGCTGACGTTAGAGTGTTCATCACCGCTGACCACGCTGGGTAAACCGATCATAATTGCTTCCGCAGCCCCCCACTGGCCTTTTTCAACCATGTTGTAGCCACGTTCTTTGAGGATTTTCAGCGTATCAGGTGAAATACCACGCTTTTCATAGAGCACAACATCAGGCAACCACTGCTGATGAATACGTGGTGCATTCACAGCTTCCTGTAAGTTCATCCCATAATCGATCACGTTCATCACGGTGTTCAGGGTGATGGTGATGATCAATGAACCGCCTGGAGAACCAACCACCATAAAGGTTTTTCCATCTTTGGTGACAATGGTAGGCGACATAGAGGATAGAGGCCGTTTGCCCGGAGCAATGGCGTTAGCCTTACCCTGTACCAGACCGAACATGTTTTTCTCACCGACTTTCGAGGTAAAATCATCCATCTCATCATTCAGCCAGAAACCATAACCTGGAGCCATCACACCGGCACCAAAGCGACCATTGATAGTGTAAGTGGTCGACACTGCATTACCGGCCTTATCCAGCACCGAGTAGTGTGTGGTCTGCGGCTTTTCATGAGGAGGCACCCCTGCCGCTAATTCACTGGAAGGGGTGGCTTTTACTGGATCGATAGTTTTACGGATCTCAGCGGCATATTCCTTACTCAGCAATTTCTTCATCGGGACTTTCACAAAATCTGGATCGCCAAGCAGACTGTTACGGTCCACAAACGCATGACGCATCGCTTCAGCAGTGAAGTGAATAGCGTCTGCAGAACCATAGCCCATGGATTTCAGATCGTAGCCTTCCAGAATATTCAGAATTTGACACATGGTGGTGCCACCTGAGCTTGGCGGTGGGGCTGATATAAAGTCATAGCCACGATAAGAACATCTGACGGGTGTACGTTCCTTAGCCACATAGTTGGCAAAATCTTTGGCTGTTAAATAACCCCCATTGGCTTTTGAGGCTTTCTCGATTGCTTTAGGAATATCGCCTTTATAGAAGGCATCCGGGCCATTTTTCGCAATTTTTTCCAGTGTGTCTGCCAATGCAGACTGCACCAGCCGATCGCCCGGTTCTAACGGCGTACCATCCGCATGCAAAAAGATTTTGGCAGCCTGTTTGTCACCACGCATCTTGCTTAAGCTGGAGTCGATCACATCCGTATCACCGCGAGTCAGGACGAAACCTTCACGCGCCAATTTGATCGCCGGCGCCATAATTTGTGCGCGAGTCAGTTTGCCTGAGCCATATTTGGTCAGCGCCAATTCCATACCGCGCACCGTACCGGGGACGCCTACTGCGCCCCAACCTAACGTGCTGGCATGTGGAATAAGATTGCCGTCTTTATCCTGGTACATCTTGGCACTAGCAGCTGCCGGCGCCATTTCACGAAAATCAATAAAGTGATCCGAGCCATCAGCAAGATGCAGTGTCATAAAACCACCGCCACCGATGTTACCGCAGCAAGAGTTGACCACCGCCTGGGCATAGCCCACTGCGACAGCGGCATCTACGGCATTACCGCCCATTTTAAGAATTTCTACCCCGGCTTCTGAAGCAAAACGCTGAGAAGACACCACCATGCCATTTTTGGCTTCAACAGGTGGTAATGAGGCAGCAAGAGAGTACGTAGTAACGAAGGGCGAAATAGTGGACAAAGCCAACAGCGAAGCCTTTAACAGGCGTTTTTTATAATACATTCCTTATTCCTGGCATTGATCTCAGATAGCCAACCCTATGGCAGTGCGTTCAAAATAGCAATAAGCCATTATTCATTTAAACTGTAAATGGCAAAATCTACTTAATATCTACAGCTAATCCACCAAATTTTTAGTGATCATTTAGCTTTTGAAACGATTGGTTAGTGCACTGCCGTTGGTTAAATGAACGAATACACATTACCTTAGTGCCTGACCGCTGAGTTTTCGGTTTCTCGAAAATGGCAACAAAACTCATTGGCAGAGAAATGCACGGTGTTGGACCAAAGTCAGGCTTGTATTTGCCGTCGGCAAATGAGTAAGTTGGATGCTAGATCCTGTCTATCAAAGTGAGAAAAAGGACGCGCCATGCCAACACAATATCCTATAGCCGGTGGTTGTGACTGTGGCTTTATCCGCTATCAACTGCAGTGCCAGCCTTTAGTAGTCCATTGCTGCCACTGCACTTGGTGCCAGCGTGAAACGGGTTCCGCTTTTGCACTCAATGCCATGATTGAATCTGATCAGGTGGAGTTATTGAGTGGTGAGCCAATGATTGTTGACACCCCGTCCGCCAGCGGTCAGGGACAGCAGATTGCCCGCTGCCCAAAGTGCCAAGTCGCGCTGTGGAGCCACTATGCGGGTAGTGGTCCACTGACAACATTCGTGCGCGTTGGCACCTTAGATACCCCGCAGCAGTTGCCGCCGGATGTACATATTTTTACTTCGACTAAGCAGCCCTGGGTACTATTGCCGGAATCAGTGCCAACTTTTGCCGAATATTACGATCGCCAGCAGGTGTGGCGTGACGACAGCTTAAAACGCGCAGAAATACTGCGACCCAAGATCAAAGCGTATCGACAGTCGCTGAATAACGCGTAATTACAACCGCGCTTCGCTGCGACGTTGGTATTCAGTGATCATGCCGTTAAGACCATTCTGTTCATAAGGGCGTAAACCACTGAGCACCATAGTTTTACGACCAGTACCTACCTGCTGCTCACCGCTCAGCAATGCAAACTCTAACAACACGTCACCGCGCTTGCCATCGACCTGTAACTGCTTGTTGACCAGTTCCAGTGTCATCTCTTCAAATGCCAGGATGTCTAATTCAAAACTCATGGTTTCATAAATAACCAGCGGCCGTTCCGGGTTAATCATCACCTGATATTCCTGCATTAGCGGCACCAGCACATGAATAAAATTGAGACCGGAAAACGCCACATAACTGCGAATAAAGGCTTCCAACTGCTTTTCACAGTATCGCTGCTCGCCTTCGCGGCTTACTTTCAGATAGCTTTTGCCCTTTTCGTCTTCGATGCACACCTGCTCACCACAAGCATCGGGGAAATGCAGAGGTACTGCATCGCCAACCATACCTTCAAAGCGAAATTGCATCTTGCTACTGAGCCCGTACTTATCCAGCACTAAGGCAAACAGCAGATCTCCAGGAACGCAAAAACGCTTGGCATCTTCATCATGTAAGGGGTTAAAGTCGCCGGCAATATCCTTGGCAAAGTCACTAGCCTGTTTACGGCTGATTACAATGTTATTATTTTCTTTTTTAAAATAATTAGTTAGAAACATCTATCGTCAATACTCTATTGCTGGCTGGTGTGATTAAACGGGAAACTGCCGCACAGTCTATACGCAAACAGCAAAATAACTCACCCGATGACTTGGCCAACCGCCATTACTGCAGTATCGAGGGAGTACCAACGGCCTCGGGGGCCAGCAATTGCAGAGTGGCAAATTCTCGATATAACGGGCTTTGTTCCAACAGTTGCGGGTGAGTCCCACTGGCAACTAGCTGCCCTTTCTCAAACACCAAAATGCGATCCGCGTTTAATACCGTCGCTAACCGATGCGCAATCACTAAGGTGGTGCGCCCGGCCATCAGTCGGTCTAAGGCCTTTTTCACCATCACTTCACTGACCGCATCCAAGGCACTGGTGGCTTCATCCAGCAACAACAAAGGCCGATCTGCCAGGATTGCACGGGCAATAGAGATCCGTTGTTTCTGACCGCCAGACAAGCGCACTCCGCGCTCTCCCAGATATGTGTGGTAGCCATCGGCAAATTCACGGATAAATTCATCAGCATGGGCGGCTTCGCATGCGGCAATGACTTCAGCCTCACTTGCTTGTGGACGTCCATAACGCACATTTTCCAGCACACTGTCCGCAAAGATCACCGACTCCTGAGGAACCAGCGCAAACTGGGCACGCAACTGTGTTAGCGAGACTTTTGAAATATCCACACCGTCCAGGGTTATAAACCCCGATGTGGGCAGGTAAAAACGTTGCAGCAACTGAAACAGGGTGGTTTTACCGGCACCACTTGGGCCGACTAAGGCGACGCGCTCTCCCGGTTTCACCGTAAAATTCAGTTGCTTCAACACTGGATCTCCCACCTGATATGCAAATTGCAGATCGTGAGCGGCCAATTCCCCGCTAAGTGGTTGTGGTAAGGGTAGCGGACTGAGCGGCTCCTCAATCGTGACCGGAGTATTAGCCAGCTCTAACAACCGCTCCGTCGCCCCGACGGCACGTTGGATATCGCCCACGACCTCACTGATAGTCGCCACCGCGCCTGCCACCATCACAGCGTAAAACATGAAAGCAGAGAGTTGTCCGGCAGAAATCCGTCCCTGCATGACATCATGCGCCCCCACCCAGGTAACAAAGACAATGGCAGCGATACTCAGTAACATCACGCCAGAGATCAGCAGTGCCCGATAATAAATCCGGCCACTGGCCGCTTTTAACACTTCAGCCAAATGCTGGTCAAAACGCACTTTATCGCTGGGTTCATGCCCATACGATTGCACGGTATGGATCTCGTGCAAGGTTTCATCCACAAAGGCACCTAAATCCGCAACCTTGTCCTGACTGCTACGAGCCAGCCGCCTAACTTTACGTCCGAGCACACCAACCGGCACTAATACCAACGGCACGGCCAGCAATACCAAGGCGGTCAGCTTCCAACTGGTCACGCCCATCATTACCAGCCCCCCAATCACAGTGACAGATGAACGCAATGCCATCGACAAACTGGAGCCGACAACGGTCTGCAATAAGGTGGTGTCGGCGGTAAAGCGAGAAATCACCTCACCGGTGCGCAATCTGGCAAAGAAATCGCGGCTTTGTGACAACAGCTGTTGATAGACTAAACGACGGATATCATTGCTGACTTTTTCGCCGAGCCAGGTCATCAGATAAAAACGGCAAAAGACTGCGGAGCCGCTTACAGCGGTAATCGCCAAAATAAACAGAATAATTTGGTTGAGTCGTTGTGGATTTCCGGCAGCAAAGCCCTGATCCACCATCAGCCGCACCCCCTGCCCTAATGACAGCCAGGCTAACGAGCCGATAAGCAAACATACCAAGGCCGCGATGACACGCCAACGATAAGGCTTAAGGAAACTAAAAATCCACGGCAGCACCTTGGCAGATGCCGCACTATTGCTTAGGACTGTGGCATCATCGCTGCCAGAATATTGTTGGTCGGACAAACTACTCATCCCGCTGATAAATCCTGAGATGATTGTCGCGGTAATTTGCGCTGGCGTCCAGCAAGACGGCAGAATGGCAGTATAATGACGAGCAACGCCAAACTTATGGAGTGGTTATGCCCACTAAAATGCCTATTTCGGTTGAAACGCAGGAACAAGCACTGCAGATTGCGCGCGCGACGCAGAAGCCTGGTCAAACTAAAGAACAGACCAAGCTGATTGCTCAAGGCATAGAAAAAGGGATCGCTGAATATAAAAAGCAGCAAAAAGCCAAGGCCAGAGAACGCGACAGATTAGCCAAAAAACTGCGCGCCAATAAAACAGCACTAGCCGATGACGACATCGCGGAAGTTACCGAAATAGCTCCGTCCACTGTCCGCGTGTGGCTGCCTTGGGCATTACTGTTATTAAGTTGGCTGATTTTCGCTGCCAGTTGGCTGTTTTAAGCTTTAGGCAACTGTAATATCGACTCGATCTGAACTAAATGAGTCCCCACCCAGGCGCTGTTAACCGGTCCCCAGGTTTTGATGTGATAGTGGCCGGAGTTGTTGCGCCCGCCATCCTGTACAAATTCCACCGCAATACCAATATCACCAAATGCGGCAATAGCGTCCTGCAGCGTGCGTCGAGGCATCCCGGTTTGTTTCTGCAATGACAACAGGTTGTGCTGCTGATCATCGATAAGATGAGCCAGATAAAGTTTTCGCAAAAATGCTATTTGTTGTTTGGTGACATGCTCAGACTGCAACATACACTTGATCCGCTGTGTGCGCCCCAAAAGGCTGCGCCAACATTTTGTTATAAGTTCAATCGACTAACGCTAATAGATAAGACACCTGAAATACAAGCGCAAAGTTCACACAGCAAGCGCTGGCTCACACCGATACGCACACTCCCTCCGGCAATATGATTGCCGGTAAAGATAGGTTATAGCCGTGACTGCCTGGCGTGGAACCGTGGCGTTAATCCGCGGCTCCATCCACATTCAAGCTACTTCACTACCAGCACAGGGCATGTTGCCTGATTAGCAATATCTTCCGATACGTTAGTATTCAGAAAATGGCTCAGGCCGCTACGACCATGGCTTGCCAGTACAATCATCCCAACATCCGCGTCTTTGGCTTCGGTTAAGATCTCTTCTACCGGATCACCACGACGAATGATGGTTTCGACATGCAGCGAAGTATCCAGCTCTGCCAGCAGCTTGTGCATACTCTCTGCCGCAGCTTTTTCCATGCTCTCCGCCAACTCTTCCGGTGTTACCACCAGCAGTTGGTAGCTAGCATCTGCCACGGGCTGATCCACAACATGCAGGATACGTAATCCCACTTTGTAGTGATTCGCCATATCAATGGCGTATCTGAGAGCATGAGATGCCGTATCAGAAAAATCTGTCGGCCATAGGATATCTTTATCGCGCATCATGACCTCCTTGCGGGATTGTTTCCCAGAGTATCAATTGCAAGGTTGCCGCCGAGACTCCGTCTGGCAACTACCTAGTTTTGGGTTGCTATTTACTCCTGCAACCAGACCACGGCCTCCTGCCGATCATTGAAAAACTTCACTTCCGAAGGCGTAAACCAGTCAGCCATGCGGGCCATCCATTCGTGCCAACCACGATTACCTAAAATGGCGATCTTTTTAAACTCCCGGCCATGTTTCAGTCCCAGTTTCAGATCATCCCACATTGCTCTGGCTTCCCAGCCATCCATCTCTGTTACATCCATCAAGGCAAAGATCTGCGGCTGAACAACACCGCCAATCGCAGCTTCAAGTACCGGCACCATATACTCATAATCGTCATGGGTCAGCGTACCGGTTGCTTTGATAAACAGCACAAAGTCATCTCCGCCATAGTTCTCAATACCAACGGAAATTCCATGAACTTTCATATTCATAGTCAACTCCTTGTACGCCGGTTTTGCAACTTCTATAAGTATAAGTCTAGTCAGCGAACTGTGCGTTTTCCGTGATAAAGATCAACATCATTTCGCGGTTGTCAGCTCACTGGAACTGTCTTAGCATGAATCCTGTCAGACGGGCTAAACGGGCACTAGGACATGGACTCATCTAACGCTTCCAGCTCATCAGAAACTACACTGTTCCAGATATGGCAACGCCAGCAACAGGCGTTTCAGGCGTTGCCTGTTCCGTCCTTAGCACAACGTCGTGCAACCTTGGGGGCGTTAAAAAAGGCGCTGTTAGCCGCATATCCGCAATTACTCATTGCCATGAGCCAGGACTTTGGTCACCGCAGTGAATACGACAGCCTGCTGGCCGATGTAGTGCCGGTACTCAACAACCTCAAGTATTGTCAACGCCAACTGCCGCGATGGATGCAACCACAGCGACGCCACAGTGGACTGTTATTGTTCCCCAGTAAACTGCAAGTTCATTACCAACCTAAAGGCGTGTGCGGCATTATCGTGCCCTGGAACTTCCCGGTCATGTTGTCACTCAGCCCTCTGGTGGCGGCGTTAGCGGCAGGCAACCGGGTAATGTTGAAGCTTTCTGAATTTACCCCGCACACCAATCGGGTACTAAGGCAACTGCTGGCACAGGCATTTGAGGAATCCCAGGTAGCGGTGATCGAAGGCGATGCCAGCGTCGCCGCTGAATTTTCAGCCCTGCCATTTGATCACTTGCTGTTTACTGGCGCGACTGACGTTGGTAAAGCCGTCATGCGCACCGCCGCTGCCAACCTGACGCCCGTCACCTTAGAACTTGGTGGCAAATCACCCGCAATCATCGCTGATGATATGCCAATATCTCTGGCGGTTGAGCGGCTGTTGTATGCGAAAACGCTCAATGCCGGACAGACCTGTGTGGCACCGGATTATGTGCTGTGTCCGCATGCCAAGGTGGCCGAGTTTATTAAGTGTTGGCAGCTCAAATTCAACCGTATGTACCCAGATTTTGCCCACAACGCTGATTACAGCTTTATTGTTAACGAGCGTCACCATCAGCGATTACGAACACTGTTGAATGATGCTCAGGTGCAGGGAGCTCAATGTGTACCAGCATTAGGCAGTCTTGAGGCACTAACACAATTGCGCAAATGGCCTACAGTGTTACTTACCGAGGTCTCTGACAACATGGCCGTGATGCAACAGGAGATCTTTGGCCCGTTATTGCCGGTTATCGGTTACCAATCCTGGGAACAAGCACTGCGTTACATTCAACAAAAACCGAGACCGTTAGCGCTTTATTTACTGACGTTCGATAAACAACGACAACAACAGTTGTTACAGCAAACTCATTCTGGCAGTGTCTGTATTAATGATGCGCTATACCATGTAGCGGCAGACGATGCCCCCTTTGGTGGTATTGGTCCCTCAGGTATGGGGCATTACCATGGCAGGGAAGGCTTTCTTGAGTTTAGCCATGCCCGCACAGTGCTAAGCAAAAAGCGCGTCAACCCAGCAAAATTGATGCAACCACCCTATCATCGTTGGTGGCAAAAGCTGTTGCTGAAGTATCTGCTACGTTAATTGGAGTTTCATGCAGGCATCCAGCAGCCGCTGATAACCAATAAAGTGGACGAAATCTCGCAATAGTTGCGAGAAATAACTAAAGATAACGTGATTAATTATATAATTGATTGAAATTTATCGTTTATATACGGCATCTGCGTTGCTTAATATCCATTGTAGATAAAAACAGGGAGTGAACCATGGGACCGTTTGAAGTGGCGGTTGTCGCCATTGTATGTGGCATCATCTATAAGATTGCCAACACGTATCTGCAACATAAAGGTGCTTTCGCAGCGGAGCAGGAGCTGACCCAAATGCGTGAAGAAATGAATGAGATGAAACAACGTCTCATCACGTTAGAAAGCATTGTTACCGATGAAAGCTATCAGCTTAAGCGCAAAATCGACGATCTTTAAAATTGCGTCACGCCAGCAAAATTCAGCAAAGGCCAGTTATATATGGTGTTGCCGACGATACCATCGGCAACAATTATGATTGGCTATCAGGCTTACGCGCCTGTTCCAGATCCCGGCACAACTGCTCCAGTCCCACCAGCAATCGCGGTGTTGGCCGCTGCAGTAAATCCGCATCAATAGTGTAAATTTGCTTGTACTTGACTGCAGGGATTTCGGGCCATTGCTGCCAGTTAACAGTCTGCGGATTACCTGCTTCGGCAGTGAGAATAATCACCTGTGGCTGGCGTAACAGCACCGCTTCAAGACTCACCTGCGGATAAGCGGTGACAGCATCAGCAAACACGTTTTCTCCATGACAGACCTCTAGCAGCTGCTGCATCCAGCTTCCTTTTGCCACCGTCATCAATGGATTCGACCATAACTGATAGAAGACCTTTACCGGTGTTTTATCCACATTTTGCTGCCGGATAGCTTGCAGTTGCTGTTGGTAAGCAGTTGCTGCTTTTTTAGCTTCTGCGTCATGCCCCGTAAGCTTGCCCAGTTGCAACAGCTCGGTGGTCACATCCTGCAATTGTCGAGGCTGGCTGATATACAGATTCAGACCCAATTCTCGCATTCTGGCAATATCCTGGGGCTGATTACCATCGCCCCAGGCCACGACCAGGTCTGGAGAAAGCGTCAGTAGTTTATCAAGCTGAATACCATAATTACCGCCAATACGCGGAATCGACTTAGCCGCGTCCGGATAATCGGCAAAATCCGTGGTTGCCACTATCGCATTACCGGCGCCAATGGCATACAGCAGCTCCACAATATGCGGCGACAATGCCACAATGCGCTTAGCTACAGGGTCCTTAGCCGATACCGGCAGCACACAACAACCCAACATCAGTAGCAGCAGTAAAGATTTCATCGACATCCTTTGCCCAACAGTTAGCCAGAACCCTATTTTGGGGAAGAGATGGGACAGTATAGTGAAGCAGAACAAAGATCAACGCGTAGAGACGTGAGCATCATTGCAAGGCGTCAGGCGACAAACACAAGTTGTCGCCTGCATACCGCGACCGCTATAACTTAAAGTGACCTAATAACGATTTCAATTGCATCCCCAAAGATGCTACGCCCTCAGTTGCCTGCGCAGTTTCTTCAGATGCTTGTGCAGTTTGTTCTGCGATATCGCGAACTCGGACAACACTTTGATTGATATTTTCCGCAACCGCGCTTTGCTCTTCCGCAGCGGCGGCAATCTGATGGTTCATATCCTGAATTTTGGCAACGGCCCTGGCGATATCATTCAACATATTGCCCGCATCGCGTGACAAACCAACGGCCTCATCACTGAGTTCGCGGCTGCGATCCATCTTCTGCACTGATTCCTGTGTGCCATGCTGCAGGTTAGATATCAGTTTTTCAATCTCTTCGGTGGATGCCTGGGTACGGCTAGCCAGACTGCGCACCTCATCGGCGACCACTGCGAAACCACGCCCGGCTTCACCCGCGCGAGCCGCTTCAATCGCGGCGTTCAGCGCCAGCAGATTCGTCTGTTCTGCCACAGATTTAATCACATCCAGCACCGAACCTATGTTGTCACTCTCAGCCTTTAACTCCGACATCGCTTCAGCGGTACTCGCAATTTCAGCCGATAGCCGCTCGATATGTCGCACGGCCTCAGCCACTTTTTTATTGCCGGTTGAAGTCACAGTATCGGCCTCGATTGCCGCCTGCGCGGCCTGCTCGGCGTTACCGGCCACCTCTTGCACAGAGGCAGTCATTTCATTGATAGCTGTCGCTACCTGATCGGTCTCGCTACGCTGACTTTGCATGCCGGCACTGTTCTGTTCTGATACCGCCGATAACTGTTCTGCCGAACTGGCTAATTGCACCACACTGCCGTCAATCTGCCCCAACACATCTTTTAGGGTGTCATTCATTTCCCCCATGGCGCGCAGCAAGGTTCCTAATTCATCCTTGCGTTCACTGCCGATACGGTGAGTTAAATCGCCATCAGCAATCCTTCTGGCAGCCGTCACGGTCAGGTGTAACGGATTAACGATTTGACTTGAAATCAACAATGAGCAGCCAATGCCCAGCAACAGCACCAGTACTGACACAACAATCACCAGCATTTTTGCCCTTGCGCCATCAGCAAGGCGTTTAGCTGACTGTGAATCAACCAGACCGGTCACACTGGACAGCAATACAGTAGCATCTTGATCCAAGGTAGATTTAACATTCTCAATTTGCTTGTCCACGGCAACTAGCTGGTCAAGTTTGGCGGTATAGTCATCAAGCGCAGTCAGTGCATTACTCAGCAAAGTTTGCTGTGCAGTGGGAACCGACAATGTTTTACCTTGTTGCTGGATATTGCTGATCTGCTGTTTTGCGCCATCAAGGTTTTTCTGCGAGGGTTCAAAAATATAACCGCGCACGTAGTAACGCATCATGGCCACTTGCTGGTTTATCTGAGACGCACCGATGACGACTTGCCAATCACCGGTTTGCTGTGCCTGTTGTGTCAGCTGTTGCTCCACCTGCGAAAAATTATTGATAACAGCATTACCCGTCGCCACCCAGGTTTTACGCAACTCGGCTCTATTAGTTTTGAGTTGTTTAACCTGATTAAACCCATTTTCATAGTGGCCTAAGGCGGATAGTGCATCGCTAATGAGTTTCTGATCCGCCACATCCAGATAGAACTTGGCTTCTTGAGTCAGTGTTTGTCGTGTCTTTTCGACAAGAGAATCAAATTGTTGTAAATCCGTTTCATTACCAGTTTGTAGAAAGTCCTGACGGATAATTTTAGCCTTGTACAGGGTATCAGTCAGTGATGAGGCAATTGCCACTTTATCGCTACGATCAATCATCATCTGGACACCACTGTAACCCATCCCGGCGACGAAAAATGTCAATAACAGTACCAGGCCAAACCCCAGCCCTAATTTTTTCGATACAGCAATGTTATCTAATAAACGGGTCAGTAATCTCATAAACAATATCCCTTTGGCTGGCAGTTATCCTTTGATGGAGGGAACTCACTGTGTTAAACAAAACATGTTTATTATTAAAAATTACAACTTATTAACTGAGGTAAACGTCACACTCTAGTTTATGGAGAACAAAGAGCGTGACGAATTAGTCTCAAGTATAACGAATAAAAATTAACCGCAAGGTAACTATGAAATCTTTATCGGCTGGAGCACGGTAAAACTGTAGTAGGTAAGAGTAACTTGCGGGTAAAACTCAACGTTCAACGGGGATTTAGTATGCGTTATTGGCCAAGACACCGGTGTCCACCAGCAAATGTTGGGCAACTAGTGCGTCAATATCCCCAGATAATTGACTAAAGCAGCAATGGCAAAACTACTGCCATTAGCACACCAAACAGCCCCATTCCCAAGGCCGAAAAGGCACCACATTCTTCGCCCTCATCCAAGGCCTGTACTGTGCCCATCGCATGCGCATTTATGCCATAACTCAGGCCACGCGCGGCGGGCTCTGTCACTTGAAACAATTTAAATAACCACGGCGCCATTGCCGCCCCAAATACGCCGGTAATCATCACAAACGCCGCCGTTAATGAAATATTGCCGCCAATACTGTCGGATACCAGTATCGCAATAGGCATAGTAACGGACCTTGGCGCTAGACTCATCTGCAGTACTTCGGACCCACCTAACAACCAACAAAACAGTACGCTTAAGGCAACCGTCAGCCCCCCGCCACAGACCAAAGTGATCAGAATCGGTCCAAATAACTGGCGAATACGTCGCAATTGACTATAAAGCGGTACAGCCAAGGCAATGGTTGCTGGGCCAATCAGAAACGCCACCGGTTCTGCTGCAACACGATAATCGGCATATGGCACATCTAATATCAGCAGCACCATGATCACAATCGTCACCGCCACGATGACCGGCTGCAAAATAGCGATTTTAGTTTTGCGATAAAACCACAATGCTATTTGGAACGCTACCATGGTCAGGCCTACGGCAAACTCTGGTGTTGCTTTCAATGACTGCAAGCTGGCTAACAAGCTGTCAATCATGCTTGCCTCCCCTCAGCCTTTGTTGACGCCGGATCATTCGTTGCATCAGCCAGCCACAGAAAGGAATGGTGATCAACATAGCCCCCAACAATGAGACGGCAATAATCGGCAATTGTGACCAAAGCGCATCCAGGTTACTCATGAGTCCCACGCAAGGAACCACCAGCAACATCGGCAAGTACTGCAACAAGGGAGATGCCGCTGCCTGCAAGGTCGGGGGAAGCCGGCCATAAAGCAGCAACCAGACGAATAGCAACAACAAGCCAATGATTGGACCGGGGAGCGTTGGCAATAGCCATTGATGCAGCAAAGCACCGAGTAATTGCAGAACTACCAGCCAAGTTAAACCGTTAACAGGCAATTTGTCCTCCCGTGACTGACATAGAGCATTTTCGAAAGAATAGTTTCAAGATTACCTTGTTTAACAACTACTGCGAAGCGCTTGTAAGGTCCCCAAAGCGCGATTAATTACATGGGCAACGACCATACGCAGATTGTTGCAATCAGGAATACGGTCATCTTACTTGCGAATGACAATCAACTCAGGCAATGTGATCTCGATCAAATATCAAAGAAGGTAAATATCATGAGCATCTATGACATCCAGGTCAAAACTATTACCGGTGAGCAACAAGCACTGGCTGATTTTCACGGTAAAGTACTACTGATTGTCAACACTGCCTCCAAATGTGGTTTAACGCCTCAGTACGAACATCTGGAAAAACTCTACAAAGATAAAGCCACTGAAGGGTTGGAAATTCTTGGTTTTCCCTGCAATCAGTTTTTGGGACAGGAACCAGGTGATGAAGCAGAGATCCAACAATTTTGCAGTTTGAATTACAGCGTCACTTTCCCAATGTTTGCCAAGATTGATGTCAACGGACCAGCACGGCATCCATTATACCAAGCCTTGATTCTGTCACAGCCCAAGGCTATTGCAACGCCTGATGGCAAACTCAAAGCTAAGTTAATCGAACTTGGTCAGGCGCCGAAACATCCAGAAGATGTACTGTGGAACTTTGAGAAATTTTTGGTAGGAAAAGACGGTACGGTACTGGCCCGCTTTGCGCCGGATATCACCGTGACAACTGAGGTTTTCCAAGAAGCATTGGCAAAAGCGTTGGCATAAAGAGAATTAAATAAAGGATGGCATCCGCGCCATCCTTTTTATCGCTGACTGTCCCGTCCTGAAATACGTTGACATAAAGAGGACTTCTTTATGGCGACATCAACTAACTCAAGCCGTAAGCGCACGCAACGTGATTACACCTTAGCCTTTAAATTAGGTGTCGTAGAGCGTGTCGAAAAAGGCGAGATGACGTACAAACAAGCCCAGCAGCGCTTTGGCATTCAGGGTAAGACAACCGTACTCGTTTGGCTCAGAAAGCATGGTAGACTCAATTGGTCGAAACCTTTTCAGCATCCCCTTATGCCTAATTCAAAAGAAACCCCAGCACAAACTATCAAACGCCTTGAGCGTGATGTCCCGTCCAGAATAAACAAGCGATGGCACAGCAGCACATTGAAACCGAGCAGATTGAAACCGAGCAGATTGAAACCGAGCAGATTGCCTCAGCAATGAATGAAATGACGGCAACAGTCAAGGATGTGGCCGCCAATGCCGAACAAGCGGCTGCGGCCACAACCAATGCCGAGCAGATCACTAAAGCTGGTAATGCGGAGATCTCCGGAGCGTTAGTCTTGGTGAGCGAATTGAGTAATGAGGCCAATAGTTCTGCCAACGCCATGTCGGAGTTAGCCACCCAAACCGAAGGGATCAGTAAAATCATGGAAGTGATTAAAACCGTGGCTGAGCAGACTAATTTGTTAGCACTTAATGCTGCCATTGAAGCCGCGCGTGCCGGAGAAGCAGGACGTGGCTTTGCCGTAGTGGCTGATGAAGTTCGCAATCTGGCCCAGCGCACGCAGCAGTCCACGCTCGAAATTGAGGATCTGATCCAGACGTTACAACAGGGTTCACAGGCAGCATTAGTAAAAATGCAGCGCAGTCAGGAGATTGCCAGCCAGAATGCTCAAAATGCCTCGGGTTTAGGCACGCTGTTTGCCAATATTGCAGACTCAGTCACCATAGTGCAGCAAATGAATCAGCAAATCGCTACCGCATCTGAGCAACAAAGCATTGTTTCTGAAGAGATTAATCGACGTATTAGCCAAGTGAATGACATTACTGTGCAAACCGCAATGTCCTCTAATGAAACTGCTGCAGCGACTGAAAGGCTGGCGGCACTAGGTGTGCAATTAAAGCAATCAATTGCCGGGTTTAAACTGAATTAAGTCATCGACTTTTAGCCGCCATAACAGGGTGGGGCCTTCCGCTCCACCATGCTTCCAATCATCACTAAAACTAATTAGACCGCGGATAATCACAGCCAATATATGGCACTAATAATCAAAACCTGGTTGAGCTTTTACGCCATGATCAAAGGCGTGCCTGACATTACGAATTTCACTAATGGTATCGGCCAGCGCTAACAGCTGTCGATGACAATTACGGCCAGTGACAATCACATGCTGCAGAGGCGGTCGATTTTTCAACGCGTTCAACACTCGTTGCAAATCCAGATAGTGGAAGCTCAGCATGTAAGTGAGCTCGTCCAGCAGCAGCACGTCTATTGCTGGATCTTTTAACCACTGTTCAGCAACGGCCCAGGCTTTTTCTGCGGCGGCAGTGTCACTGGCACGGTTTTGGGTATCCCAGGTAAATCCGGTTGCCATAACCTCAAAGCGAACACCGGCATTTTCCAGTAATTTACGTTCGCCGCAGTCCCAGTTGCCCTTGATAAACTGCACCACTGCCGCATTCTTACCATGCCCCACAGCACGTGCGACAGTGCCAAACCCCGACGTGGACTTACCTTTACCATCACCGGTCACTACCAACAAAATACCTTTTTCTTCGGTAGCGGCGGCGACTCTGGCATCCACAGCTTGCTTGAGTTTCTGCTGCCGCGCCTGGTGGCGGGCATTGTCATCACGTTGGTCTGTCACAACATTGTCCTGAAAATTGGGTTAACTACGAGTGGCGGCATTCCAGCCAGCCAGCACAATAATGTAGACCAACACCTCTGCCAACTGTTGCCCGGCGCCTAAGGTATCGCCAGTGTATCCGTCGATTTGATGACGAAACCAACGCGCCAGAATAAACCGCAGTAACACTAACCCCACCAGTAACGGGATGAGTTGGCCGCGCGAAAACAACAGTGTCACAAGCAGACCAGTGACCAACAGAAAACTTAGCTCATTGACACTTTGACGCTGTACCGGGTGACGGCTGAGCCCCTCTTCATGCACACAGGTTTCACCGAAAATCAGGCTGGCGGCGGTAACGCGGCTAAGCGTATGCCCGAGCACTAACGCCAAAGCGGTCAGTGTTGGATCGTACAATGCCAGTTCCATCAACAGCTCAAATTTGAGCAATAACGCCAGCACCAACGCCAGTACGCCATAACTGCCAAGGCGTCTTTCTTTCATCATTTGCAGTTTCTGTCCGGCTGAATCACCAGCACCAAAACTATCGGCGGTTACGGCCAGCCCGTGCTCATCAAAACCACCGGTAAGCCAGACACTGGTTATCATCGACAGCACAATCGCTACTGACAACGGCAAATAGATCGAAAGCAGCCACAACACCAGTGCTGACAAACCTCCCACCAAGGTTCCCACCAGCCCATAATAACGGCTGGCGCGGTTGATGGTTTCATTGTCAGGACTGATGCGTCGCAGTAAAGGAATACGGGTAAAAAAGCCAACGGCAATGACAAACAGCCGCAGCTGCTCTAGCCAGAAAGCCCATTTGCCCATTAATTTGCTCCGGAATCGTTGCCTTGAGCAGCGTCAACACCGTCGACGGCAGCCATTTCATTGTAAAAGTTCACCGCAGAGTGCAGCAGCGGCATCGCCAACGCAGCCCCAGAACCTTCACCCAGACGCAAATTCAGATGCAACATAGGATGAGCATCCAGACGTGCCAACAGTTGTTTGTGACCATAAACGGCTGATTGATGGGCAAAAATCAGATACTCACGCACTCCAGGAGCCAGTTTCACCGCCGCCAGTGCAGCCACAGATGAAGTGAAGCCATCCACTACGACAGGAACACCGAATTCGGCAGCCGCCAGCATCGCACCGGTCATCTGTACGATCTCGAACCCGCCGAGACATGCCAACACACGCACCGGATCAGTCAGATTGGAGTAATGCAGCTGCAATGCGCGTTCAACGATCATACGTTTGTGTTTCAGGGCATCTTCATCAATACCTGAGCCACGGCCGGTACATTCAGCAACCGGAATGCCAGTCAGCGCCGCCATCACCGCAGAGGCGGAAGTGGTGTTACCAATACCGATTTCACCGACAGCCAGCATATTACTGCCATCATAGATATGGCGCTTCACCAGCTCCTTCGCCATTTTGAAACCTTCAAATACGGTTTCAATGGACATGGCTTCTTCCTGATGGATAGGCTTAGTGGCATCCCCCAGACGCTGGTTGACCACCTGTGGCAGGTCCAACTGATGGCGAGTACCACAGTCAATCACTTCCAGATCCAGACCATTCTGACGGCAGAACACATTAATTGCAGCGCCGCCTTTAACAAAATTCTCGATCATTTCGGCGGTCAGTTCACTGTCGCCGACGGAAACGCCAAAGTCAGCAACACCATGGTCTGCAGCAAATACCAACATCACTGGTTTTTTAATCGCCAGCTTATCTTCGGGAGATTTAAATTGAATGCGGGCGAGCTTTAACGCCACTTCTTCCAACTTGCCAAGAGAACCACGTAACTTAGTTTTATGGTGTATCCGTGATTTGATGGCTTCATCAAATGAGTGATTAACGGGAGTTACCGAATACATAATAAATAAACCTTTATCCTGATTAATACTGCCTGCGCCGATGCAGAACAGCCAAGAAAAACACACTGCCGATTGCCGATGTAATAATACCGACCGGTAGTTCCTGGGTAGGTAACAGACTGCGCGCAAGCACATCCACCCACACCATAAATAATCCGCCTGCGAGCGCGGTCAGCATCATGGGATGCCTACCAGGCAACAGCAAACGCAGCAAGTGAGGTACCATCAACCCCACAAAACCTATACCGCCACACTGCGCCACCAGTGTTGCCGTTATCAGTGAGCACAATAACAGCATTCCCAGGCGTAACTTCATCACCCTAACCCCCAAGGTGTGAGCGGTCTCATCGCCGCCAAGTATCGCCAGGATCTGCCGCTGGTACCCTAATATAAGCACCAGTGCCACGACCACCACTAGTGCCGGCATGCCTAAACTGCTCCAATCCGCCCGGGCAAAACTCCCCAGCGTCCAAAACAGTAGCGATGCAGTCGCCTGCGGCGTAGAAAAATACAACAATAAACTGGTAAATGCGCCAAACATAAAGGACACCGCCACACCGGACAATAACAGCCGTTCAATCTGACTGTCTGCTCGTGAACCCGCCATCGCCAGTACGATTAATACTGACAAGCAGGCACCGACAAATGCCCCTAATGGCAATGACATCCATGCCAGCCAACTACCACCCAACAATGTCAGTGCCAGCACACCACCAAAAGAAGCGCCAGCACTGATCCCAAACAGGTACGGGTCAGCCAATGGATTGCGAGTCACACTTTGCAGCACATAGCCACAGATTGCCAAACCGCTCCCGGCAATAAAGGCCAACAACACCCTTGGTAACCTCAGTTCCCATACAATCCGCAAACTGATATCAGGCACTTGCCCCATGCCCAATATTTTATGGCCCAGTACCCGAGCCACATCCAGCATACTGATATTATCAGCCGCACCGAATGCTGTCGCTGCCAGTGGCGTCACCAGCAGCAATAACAACATACTCAACCAACAGACTTGCAATCGCTTATCCACCGGCGATGGCAAGCGCTCACTTATGGGCATAAGCATTACCCATTTGGCGCTGAGCGACGCCGTTACTACCCGCCATTATCGGCGAATAACCATAAAAATAATGAATGAGTGGTTTCGCTGTCTGTGGATGACGAGTAATCTCGCAACAGACACCAAACACTTCACTGAGACGCTGTTCCGTCAATACATTCTCAACCGCGCCGACAGCAACGACTTCGCCTTGATTCAGCAACAACAGTTCATCACACATTGCTGATGCTAAGTTAAGATCGTGAATCGACGCGATGACGGTCACACCCAGGCTTTTAACCAACTCAAGGATCTGGATCTGATATCGGATATCCAGATGATTGGTTGGCTCATCCAACAATAGTAATTTTGGCTTTTGAACAATGGCCCGGGCGATCAGCGCACGCTGCTTTTCACCACCAGACAGATGCTGCAATGCGGCATCGGCCTTATCGCCTAATCCCACCTGCACCAAAGCGGCAGCAATGGCGCTATTATCCTCTGCTGAATCCCGCTCGAAAAGCCTTTTATAAGGGGTCAGACCGGTGGAGACTAACTGCCACACACTCACATCCGCTTGTGGTGGTATCTCCTGCAACACAACCGCAACTTCGCGGGCAAACATTTTCAGTGGCCGGCTAAAAATATCGGTGCCATACAAGCAAATATTACCGGCATCCGGGTGGATATACCGATACAGACATCTCAATAAACTGGACTTACCGGCACCATTCGGACCAATCAATCCCAGCATTTTGCCTGGCATCAAGTTAAAACTGACACCAGAGAGTATCTGTTTGTCTGCTACCGACCAGGAAACATCAACTGCCGTCAGGGCCGGCACCATGGGCCGCCTCCACCAAAAATATCATTACATGTGCAGTAGGCTAACAGTTTAAGACTGTCTGCTGCCAGCAATCAGTGCTGGCAGCAGCACATTTGGGCATTTTTTACAGCTGCCAATGCAGTTTTGGCTGGCATTCCCATTCGCCATCCACTTCATGAGCGTCTACTTCTATCTTCAGCACGGAACCATAAGGCAGTTCCAGACCGTTGAATACACCATTAAGCGGTAATTCGCCTGGATTCAGCATTTCGCTGATCAATGTGCGCATCACACCACCGTGAGTGATCAAAAGTGCGGTGTGCTGCTCACCATGCAGCAATTCCTGGATTAACGATTCCCAACCGCGGGTTACCCGGCGATACAGTTCTCGCACGGTTTCACCCGCTGGGGGCGTATGGTTTAACGGATCAGCCTGATAGGCGGCAGTGGCCTTCGGATAATCTGCCTGCAGCGACGCATAGGACTTACCGTCCCATTCACCGAAATTCAGCTCCTGCAACCAGTCGGCTGTTTGCAGCGGACTGTCAAAAAATTCCGGCATCTCGCTGGCCAGTCCATCGGCGAACTGGCTACAACGTTGCAGTGGAGAACTCAGCAACAACAATTTACCTTCAGGCAGATGCTCACACAGCTCTCGCCAAGCGTTCCACATTTCTGCCTCACCTTGCTCGCTCAAAGGCGACTCGGTACGGCCTCTTAGAATATCGCCATCGGCGCAGCTGCCGTGACGCATCAGATATACTGTCAATTTTCTGTAGCAGGACATGATGGTTCCTTCGATTTAACTACCCGGGCTAAGGGGCAACAATTTCACCTTGCCGCAGAACGCCGGAATCCTTATTATGGACGTCTATACGTATAAACATCCAAAACAACCCTGTAGTTATTCCGCAGCCATACTATGATGCAAGTTTACTATCATAATCACAGTAATGTGATCTGGATCATAACTCAAATTTAAAAGTTTGTATTTGTTAATTTTTATTTTAGGAACAAGTAATTAAGGCTTCCAATGATTAGCAATTCTGCCATCGCTGCAACACAGCAAATCCACAATGCGCTAACCCAGCGTATTTTGATTATCGACGGTGCAATGGGCACCATGATCCAGAGCTTCAAACTGGAAGAAGCAGATTATCGTGGTGAACGTTTCCGCGACTGGCATTGCGACGTCAAAGGTAACAATGATCTGCTGGTATTAACTCAGCCGCAGATTATTAAGTCTATCCACCGCCAATATCTGGAAGCCGGTGCAGACATCATCGAAACCAACAGTTTCAATGCCACCACCATCGCCATGGCTGATTACGATATGCAGGCGCTGGTGAGCGAAATTAACCAACAAGCGGCCCAACTGGCACGCGAAGCCGCCGACGAAGTCGCTGCGGCTACTGGGATTCCGCGTTATGTCGCCGGGGTTCTAGGTCCCACAAACCGTACTTGTTCCATTAGTCCCGACGTCAACGACCCAGGCTTTCGCAATATTCACTTTGATGCGTTAGTGGCGGCATATGTGCAAGCCACTGAAGCGCTTATCAAAGGCGGCGCGGACATGCTGATGGTCGAAACCATTTTCGATACCCTCAATGCCAAAGCGGCGCTGTTCGCGATTGATGAAGTGTTTGACAAACTTGGTATTCGCTTGCCAGTAATGATTTCCGGCACCATTACCGATGCCTCAGGTCGTACGCTGACAGGCCAGACAACCGAAGCTTTCTACAACTCACTGCGCCACATCAAGCCGTTGTCATTTGGCCTTAACTGCGCGCTTGGACCGAAAGAATTACGCCCTTACGTGGAAGAGCTGGCGCGCATCAGTGAAACCTTTGTTTCCGCACACCCTAATGCCGGTTTACCGAATGAATTTGGCGGTTATGATGAAACGCCGGCGCAGATGGCCGAGGTGATTGGTCAGTGGGCCAAGGAAGGACTGGTTAACTTAGTTGGTGGCTGCTGTGGGACGACTCCGGCTCACATCAAAGCCATCCGTGAGGCCGTCAGTCCATATCAACCGCGACAACTGCCGGAGCTGCCAGTGGCCTGCCGCCTGGCCGGACTGGAACCGCTGACCATTGACGCCAACAGTTTGTTCGTTAACGTCGGCGAGCGCACCAATGTCACCGGTTCAGCCAAATTTCTGCGGCTGATCAAAGAGGGGCAGTTTGAAACTGCACTCGATGTGGCTCGTGAACAGGTAGAAAGCGGTGCACAGATCATCGACGTTAACATGGACGAAGGCATGTTAGACGGCGTGGAGATGATGCAGAAGTTTCTCAACCTCATCGCCTCCGAACCCGACATCAGCAAAGTGCCGGTGATGATCGATTCCTCCAAATGGGAAGTGATTGAAGCCGGATTAAAGTGCATTCAGGGTAAAGGTATCGTCAACTCAATTTCGCTGAAAGAGGGCGAAGCAACCTTCATTGCACATGCGCAGCTGGTAAAACGTTATGGTGCAGCCGCGATCATCATGGCATTCGATGAACAAGGCCAAGCCGATACCCACGCGCGTAAAATCAATATCTGTACTCGCGCCTACCGCATTTTGGTCGATCAGGTTGGCTTCCCACCGGAAGATATCATCTTCGACCCGAATATCTTTGCCATTGCGACCGGTATTGAAGAACACGATAACTACGCCGTGGACTTCATCAACGCGGTGAAAGATATCAAGGCCACCTTGCCACACGCGATGGTGTCTGGCGGGGTGTCTAACGTTTCGTTCTCCTTCCGTGGCAATAACCCGGTACGTGAAGCGATTCATGCAGTTTTTCTGTATCACGCCATCAAGGCGGGCATGGATATGGGCATTGTCAACGCCGGTCAGCTGGCGATTTACGACGATATTGATCCGATGCTGAAGCAACGCGTCGAAGCGGTGGTGCTGAATTTGCCGTGTCCGGTTGTCGGCTCCAGTAACACCGAACAGCTGCTGGATATTGCCGAAAAATACCGTGGCGGACAAAGCGGTGCCAATAAGCAGGAAGATCAGGCTTGGCGGCACTGGCCAGTAAACAAACGACTGGAACATGCGCTGGTCAAAGGGATTACTGAATTTATCGATGAAGACACCGAAGAAGCACGTCTAGCCGCGACTCGCCCGCTCGACGTTATCGAAGGTCCGTTGATGGATGGCATGAATGTGGTCGGCGACTTATTCGGTGCTGGCAAGATGTTCCTGCCACAAGTGGTGAAATCAGCGCGAGTGATGAAAAAAGCGGTCGCCTACCTTAATCCGTTTATTGAAGCGGAAAAGGTGCAAGGCTCCAGCAACGGTAAGGTATTGATGGTTACCGTTAAAGGTGATGTGCACGACATCGGGAAAAACATTGTCGGCGTCGTGCTAGCCTGTAACGGCTATGAGGTGATTGACCTGGGTGTCATGGTGCCGGTAGAGCAGATCATCGAAACCGCGCGTAAGGAAAAGGTCGATATCATCGGCATGTCCGGACTTATCACCCCAAGTCTGGATGAGATGGTGCATAATGTGAAAACCTTCGCCCGAGAAGGCCTGACTATTCCGGCGATTATTGGTGGGGCTACCACCTCAAAAATTCACACGGCGGTGAAAATTGCCCCGCACTACCCTCACGGTGCCATCTACATTCCCGATGCTTCCCGCGCAGTGCCAATGGTCAGCAAACTGATCAACGATGACACTCGGGCTAAGACAATTGCCGATATCTATGCCGAATACGATGTGATGCGCGAGAAACGCCTGGCACAGACCAAACGCAAGACATTAGTGCCGCTGCAAGCTGCTCGCGACAACAAAGTACAACACGACTGGCAGGCCAATCCACCGGTGAAGCCACGACAGTTAGGCATTCAGGTATTTGAGGATTATCCATTGGAAGATCTGGTGAGCCGCATTGACTGGACGCCATTCTTCCGCGCCTGGGAATTGCACGGTCACTTCCCGGATATTCTGGACGATATGGTCGTTGGTGAAGAGGCGCGTAAGGTGTATGCCGATGGTAAAGCCATGCTGCGCAAAATCATCGATGAAAAATGGCTCACCGCCAAAGCAGTGTTTGGCTTATTCCCGGCCAATAGCATCAATGATGACGATATCGAGCTGTACGACAGTGAAGCGCGTCAGCAAACTTTGCTGACCACGCATCACTTACGCATGCAGTTGGAGCGTGTGGGTAACCACAACTTCTGTCTGGCAGATTTTGTCGCGCCCAAAGACACTGGCGTTGCGGACTACATGGGCGCATTTGCAGTCACCGCGGGGCACGGTATCGAAAAACAGCTGGCAAAATTTGACGCTGCCCACGATGACTACAGCGCCATCATGTTGAAATGTCTGGCAGACCGACTGGCAGAAGCCTTTGCTGAACGCTTGCATGAGCGCGTGCGTAAGGAATTTTGGGGCTATGCTGCCGACGAGGATTTCGATAACGACGCACTTATTCGCGAGAAATACAAAGGCATTCGCCCCGCTCCCGGTTATCCCGCTTGCCCAGATCACACTGAAAAAGGCTTGTTGTGGCAACTGCTGCAACCAGATCAACGCATCGATCTCAGACTGACCGAAAGCTATGCCATGTATCCCACCGCCGCGGTGTCTGGCTGGTATTTTGCCAATCCGCAATCACGCTATTTCGGCATTACCAATATCGGTCGCGATCAGGTAGCGGATTACGCCCAGCGCAAAGGCATGACGATCGCCGAAGTGGAAAAATGGCTGGCACCGGTGCTGGACTACGACCCAGAGTAAAATCAGCATAATATCGTTAGTAGTGGATGCTATCGAGCAAACATAAAATAAGGCACCATATCGGTGCCTTATTTTTCAGCGTTGTTAGCACTAGAACCAGCAAGACTCATCGAAATGAGCCCATTTCATCAAGCAATCGATTACTCCACCAACCAAACAGATGGGCTAATGCGGCACCCGGTCTTTTGACTTATGCACGTTCCCCTCGGAATCCGCTGTCAGCAAGACGGAAACAACAACGTATCGATGATCATGCCAGGAAGAAAGTCAGCCATTGCTAAATACCCATACAATTCCCAGTTACTATTGCAATTCGGTAAACCGCAGCGGCGGTGTTCACCACTAACAGCCTTAATTGTCTGAATATTCTGAGTCGTTCCAGAATAAGGTGCTGTTTCGCCGTTAGAAATGGAATACACCGTAGAGCAACCTGCTGCCATAAATACACTAATAAACACCACAATTATCATCCATGACTTTTTCATATCCATCCACATAATTCATGTATTTGGGTGTTATACCAAGTAATGTATCAGCTCGAGTGTTTGCACTAGCAATCAAGTCGTTACAATACTTTTACTAACAACACACGATTTTCACCTGAATCCTATTACTGCCTTGCCGTTAGCGGTTAATCTTGTAGTCTAGCTGGACGCGACTGATCGCAGCCACTGGTTCACCGTTCTCAAATTTAGGCGCGTATCGCCACTGCTTCAGCGCTTTTATGCTGGGGGCTTCAAACGCTTTACTGCCTTCCCATTGCAAGACTTTTGGATCTTTGACAAAACCGCTCTCATCAATAGTAAATTCCAGTTGCACCCACCCGCTTTGCCCCCTTTTAGCTACAGATTGTGGGTATTGAGGTGCAGCTCTAAAAATCGGCGTTTGCTCTTGATTATCTTGCCACGGTGTCATGCGGCCGATCGCTTGGCAATGCTCTGTCGCTTTATCGGGACTATTTTGTTGCTGATAAAGCCTAACTAACATCGCATGAGCCGAAAGTGCATAGGGATGAGAATACTGCAATGCTGAAAACTGCTGAACCACATCCAGAAATAGTGGTTCAGCCATCGTATAATCCTTTTCTACAAAGTGTATTTTGGCAACTTCATATTCAGTTTCAACACGACTAATAGCATCTACCGCTAGTTTATCTTTATATATCTCATAAGCTTCAAATGCATAATCACGAACCCTACGGGTGTATGCCCTTGAACCGTAAAGGTCATGAAACGCTACCATCTTGACGTCAGCAATTAACAATTGATCTTTACTTTCCTCAGCAATATCAATTGCATCTCGAAATACAGTGTCAGCAGTAACCGCTTTTTTTTCGGTTTTTGCCATACCCAATAAAGCATCAACTAACTTTACCGAATCGTCACCATAATGTTGTTGGTAGATTTTTAGCGCTTGTTGATACAAGACATTTGCTTGCTTGCGCCTATCATCGTCACGGTCAAATGATCGAAGTGAGTGATGGCTCAATGCTTGAGCCCAATTCATCGTCAGCGCTGCGAAATCAAGGCTGTCTTTAGCATAAACAGCTCGACCTAACTTATACACTTGCTCTGCAGTTGTCAGGATCTGCTGGTTATCCTGCGACTGAACTGCGGATTTATATGCTTCATAGGCAGCATGAAATTGATTGTCATCAGCCCGTGCTGACGAAAACATCGCAACTAATACTACCAATAAACTACAGTGAAGTGCTTTTCTGGAAAAAAAAGATAGGGGGTTCTGAAACAACAATGCATCAATGCGATCTTTCACAGCTATATCCTTATAATAACAACCTCAGTAACAAACTAACTGAATAGTTACATTGATTCAACTCGTTGTTGCTTATAACCCCAGATGAGTAGTGATAGGAAGATAAACTATAGACAGGAATACAACGCCAACAAGCCGATGATGACAGCGGCAATACTCAGTACCAACACCATCGCCGCCAGCATATCTTTGACATGTTTTATTTGAGGATGGATCTGGGGATGCAGGTGATCAATCAACGCTTCTAGAGACGAGTTAATCAATTCCGCCGCCCACACCAACGCAATACAAAGACTTATTAATGCCCACCAGATAGCCGCCGGTTGTGCCCAGGCGAATACCCATATCGCCAACAGCGCCGCAACCAAGTGACGGCGCATATTATGTTCCTGCTTTACCGCATAGATAAAACCACTAAGGGCATATCCTAACTTTCTGATGAAAGACTGATTTTTCACTCAGCATTCCAGTTAACAAACGTGATGCTCTTAGAATGCCATATGCAAATTCAGACCGATACTCCCCGCATCAGAATATGCTGAAACTTGCACGCCATGATAAGGCTCGGTGAAATAACGCGCATTCAGATAGCCAATTAACGCCCCAGCCAGCACATCTTTGGTGTAATGCTTGTCGCTATCGACCCGACTCCAACCGACATAGGTCGCCGCGGCATAGAAAGGTAGCGACGTTTTCCAACCATAACGCTGCTGTACATAAGTCGCGGCGGAAAATGTCAGTGATGTATGGCCAGAGGGGAAACTGTCATTGCCGCTGCCATCCGGGCGACGTTCATGAATGGCGTATTTCAATAATTCAGTAGTTACCAAGGTACTTCCGAGAGACCAGTACAGTTGGTGCTGACCTTCACTATCTTCTTTCCATTGGCTCAATCCCCAGGCAATGGCGGGGATCAGTACCAAGCCAACATCACTGGAGGTTTCAACGGTACTTTTTGCCTGAGTATTGAAGCTGAAGAGTAATACGCCACACAGCAGAGAAGCTTTTAGCATTGACAGGGATTTCATCGCTTTCCTTGTTATTGAGAAGAAACTGCACCGCTAAAATCTTCCATCGCGGCACCTAGATCAGGAGTGTCACACTAGGCGGGAAAAATTAAGTGATGATTAACGCTCGCTAAAACTCGCCATGCTTTTACTGACACAACAAACAATAATTAACGCAAACTGCAGCCACAGTCTTAAATGGCAACTGTTCAATAACATTGGAAAAATAACCATATTGCTATAAAAAGTCACGGCCCTATGATTTGCAAGCGCTATTACTGGCTATCTTAAAGTCGGCGGGGTCGATACAATCTCAACTCATTTTCATTTTATTAACATTCCAGGTTGCAACAAGGTGTACAGCGACGTCTCTTTCTCCCGGGTGAAACAGTTTCCACCGCTAATGTGGGTGTTGTTATTGGGTTCTTTTTTTACCCGCGGCAGCTATTTCATGGTGTGGCCGTTTTTAGCGGTGATCCTCTATGAGAAGTTTACCCTGAGTGCAACGCAGGTCGGGCTGGTATTGTCCAACGCGGCGATTATTTCCGTTTTCACCAGCTTTATTGGTAGTTCGCTATCAGACCGTATCGGTCGCAAGACCTTGATGTATCTCACTGGCGTACTGTATATCGTCTCTTTTTCACTGCTGGCACACGTGGATTCGGTTAAAGGCTATGTCGTGGTGATGACATTGTGCGCCATTGCCACATCACTTTGGCGGCCGCTAACCGCTGCCACGATTGGCGATATCATTGACGACCCACAAACCCGCGAACTGGCGATGCAATCTCTGTATTTTATGGTCAATGCCGGTTGTGCGGTGGGTCCAATGGCAGGCGTCTGGCTGGGACTCACCGGACAGCAATCCAGCTTTTACATTACAGCGGTGGCATTTGCGCTGTTGTTAATCATGTTGTACTGGGGATTTCGTCAACAACGGTTAGTACGTAAAATCGCCGCTGACACCACCAGCGACAGCGCCGTTAACTTACGCATGACGTTCAAAGTATTATTGGCCGACCGGCTGCTGCAATGCCTGATCCTCGCCAATATTCTCTGTATGTTTATTTATGCCCAGACCGACAGCTCACTGATCCAGTACCTGACCAGGGCCAAGGCACCACAACTGTTAGCGCTGATCTCCGGCATTATCTTTACTAACGCTTGTGTGATTATTACGTCACAGTTTGTATTGCTGAAACTACTGGCATCTTACCCGCTGACACGACGGATCCAGATCGGGCTGTTGCTGTTATTACTGTCGCAGCTGTGGTTGGCACTGAATCCCATAGAACTGTTCTGGGGTTGGATTGGCGCGATTGTTGTGTTGAGTCTTGGCGAAACGATTCTGTTTCCGACCATGAATGTCCACATTGACCGCCTGGCACCCGATCATCTGCGCGGCGCCTATTTTGGTGCGGCGTCCGCGTACGATTTTGGTTTCGCACTGGCGCCATTGGGTGGCGGCATTATTTTGGATCATTGGGGCGGCCCGGCATTATTCACTACCGCGGCATTGCTTACGTTGATAGTGATTTACCTTTACCGCATTTTGGATCGCCTGCCGCGTCCGGACTTTGCTCATCTGGCAGCAACGAAATCAGACTCAGAATCGTAATTTTCAGCCGTTGAGCCAGCGGCTGGCGTTAAGGCGAAGCAGCGATGGTCGGTGCATGAGTGTCGCCGCAACCACCATCAGCGGCGCAGGATACATAACAGGCTCTCAACCGCCGTCGCAATATCCTGATACCGCTGTGCTTTACTCAAAACCCGCATGCCCTGCATCTGCACTAGAATCAATGAAGCCAGCGCATCGGCGGTCATGCTCTGGCTGATTTCGCCTTGCTGCTGTCCGTTGGCTAATGCTTGCTTTAGTGCCGCTTTGACCTGATTGAACAGTTGCTCGCCTTGGGCAGTTACCCGTGCCTGGTTTCCGGCATGCTCCACCACGGCATTTTGAATAAAGCAGCCAAACGGATTGTCTTTCTGGCACTGTTCAAACTGGCGCAGAAACATTTCTATCTGTGCCAATCCGGCACCGTCCTGCCATAACGGTTGCAGATGGGCGTTGCTCACCTTAATAAAATAGTGTTGCAACGCTGCTTCATATAACGCCTGTTTGTCACCAAAACTGTTATAGAGGCTGAATCGGTTAATTCCTAACTGCGCCACCAGATCAGCAACAGAAGTGTTGGCAAAGCCTTTCTCCCAGAACAGCTGCATCGCCTGCTCCAGCTTTTGTTCGCGGTCAAAACCACAACTGCGTGCCATAACATTTCCTCAGGTTATTCTTGACTGATCGTTCCGATATTATTTAGAGTCTAATCTAAACGATCGTTCTGAAAAAGGATTGCTTGGTATGAAACTCTATGAAGTTGCCGCCACCCCTAGCTGTCGCCGGGTCAATATCTTTCTGAAAGCCCTTGGCGTAGATGTTGAGCGCGTGACGGTTGATATTCGTGGTGGAGAAAACCTGTCCGAGGCTTATCGCCAGATGAGTGTCAATCTGAAGGTACCGCTGCTGGCAATTGATGCCGATACCCATCTGTGTGAAAGCGTGGCGATCTGCCGTTACTTTGACGAAATTACGCCCAATCAACGCTATCTTTTTGGCCGCACCGCGCTGGAAAAAGCGCAGGTGGAGATGTGGAATCGCATCGTAGAATGGCAAGGGTTGATCCCGGCATTCCAGGCATTTCGTAATCTTTCTGGTGTCTATAGTGATCGGGAAACCTGCATCAGCGCCTGGGGGGAAGAAAGCAAAAAACGAGTGACTGAATTTCTGCCCGTATTGGAACAACAACTTAAAGAACATCATTACCTGGCCGGAAAATCGCTGACGATTGCCGATATCAGCGCTTATGTGTTTGTCACCTTCTGTGAGACCAGACTGCAACTGCCCATCGTCGGCGAATATCATCACCTCAGCAGTTGGTATCAGGCATTACAACAGCATGATGCATTTTTATAACCGTAAGCGGAGTTCACATGATTGAGTTATATACGGCAGCTACGCCCAATGGTCACAAAATCTCGATTGCCCTGGAAGAATTGGGGCTGGATTACCGTGTTCACGCGCTTGATTTAGCTGCAAAAGATCAGAAACGGCCGGAGTTTCTCCAGATAAATCCCAACGGCCGCATTCCCGCCATCATCGACCACGATAACGATGATTTTGCGGTGTTTGAGTCAGGTGCCATTCTCATTTATCTGGCCGAAAAAACCGGAAAACTGCTGCCAAACGATATCAAAGGTCGCACACAAGTCATGCAATGGCTGATGTTCCAGATGAGTGGCGTTGGCCCAATGATGGGTCAAGCCAATGTCTTTTATCGATATTTCCCGAAAAAAATCCCTGAAGCCATTGAACGCTACCAGAATGAAGGGCGCCGTTTGTTTGAAGTCCTCAATCAACAGTTAGCACAGCATAGTTTTCTGGCCGGTGAAAACTACAGTATTGCAGATATCGCCACCTGGCCTTGGGTCAATATTCATGAATGGAGTGGTGTAGCGATTGACGGACTGCCCCATTTGCAACGCTGGCTGGCACAAATTGCGCAGCGTCCTGCGGTACAACGCGGCATGCAGATACCGCAACCGAATGTTGAGACTCCCGAGGAGAAAGCAGCACGTATTTGCCATATGGTCACCCGTTAATTCCCACCGGGAGGCAGTAACTGCCAGAAGTCGTTGCCTCTGGCATTTTTTCGCACATTCAGTATCAGAGATGGCAATCACGGCACCGCTACAAGAACCGATGTTGTGCTTTATGAGTGATGCTGCCCTTGGAAATATCACGATCGAAGACAATAACGATCGTCTAAACAAAACCCAGGGCGGCACTATTACCTTTGGACAGCAAGTAATTTCAAGCGGCTTTAGTCTGGCTATTTCACCTGCAGGAATACAGACCAGTATCAACTTCGCCTATAGCCGAATCGACTGGACTAGCGCAGACGGCGAAACTGTCAGTTATGACTTATTAACGGGCTCCTCACCTTAATACAGGTAGCATCACCTAAACACAAAAAACCACCCTGGGGTGTTTTTTTATTGTGGTTAAATTGTCAGTCCAGCTTTTGCAGGGTGATTTGCCCCAGTTGTCGCATCTGGGTAGTGATCCAATCTGCGCGTTGCTCCATGTAGGGTGACGGTGGCGCAATGCGATAATGCCAGGGGTTTGGTAACATTGCCGCTAGTAAAGCCGACTGATAACTGCTCAGCTTTGCCGCGGGCTTGTGGAAGTAATACTCAGCCGCCGCTTCAGCACCATAAATACCGGGGCCAAACTCAACCACATTGAGGTAAACCTCCAGGATCCGCTGTTTGTCCCAGCACAGTTCCAACAATACAGTAAACCAGGCTTCCAACCCCTTACGTACAAAACTGCGCGATGGCCACATAAACAGATTTTTCGCCGTTTGCTGACTGATAGTGCTGGCCCCACGCAGCCCATCCCCTTTACGAGCATCCGCAATAGCATCATTTATCTGCTTGAAATCAAATCCGAAATGTTCAGGAAAGCGCTGATCTTCACTGGCGATCACCGCCAGTTGCAAGTTATGGGAGATAGCAGATAGTGGCCGCCAGTCGTGGCGTATCTGACTAATTTTGGCGGGGGGATCAATGGCGCGGGCCAACCGCCAACTCCAATAGGGAGGATTAACAAACCGCAGTAGTAATACCGACAGCAGTGACAAGCCCAGCCATAATAACAGCAGACGCCAAAGCCAACGTCTTAATTGCCGCCACCATCCGTTTCCGGCCGATGTCATCCAGAGCCCTCAGTTACCAATTAAATTTGAGAGCAAAAGCTTATGCCGGAAGCTGATGGCTTGCAACCAGCGACCTTAGAGTGGATTGCGAGACACCTATCCGACATGGAGCTAGTTGGCACCATGCGCCATTAACAGAGCCAAAAGCCAGCACTAGACTTTGAAAAAGCGATCCATCAGCTCATTCATCGGCACCGGGCGCCCAAACAGGTAGCCCTGGAAGCGGCAACAGTCATGCTGCTGCAAAAATTCCAGTTGGGCCTGCGTTTCTACGCCCTCCGCGATAGTTTCGATTGCGAGCGTGTTACACATCGCCAGAATGGCCTGCACAATGGCAGAATCGCCTTCATCCTCGGTGACATCTTTGACAAATGAACGATCAATTTTGACCTGATCCACCGGCAGTTGTTTTAAATATGACAGTGACGAATATCCGGTACCGAAATCATCCAGCGAAAAGGTTAATCCGGCCGCTTTTAGCTGCAAGATTTTCTGTTTCGAGGCTTCCACATCTTGTAGCACAGCACTTTCCGTGAGCTCCAGTTTTAGTCTGTCAGCCCGGGCACCGGTTTCCGACAATACCGACAGCACCTCATCTGCGAATTTACTGCGTAAAAATTGGCGCGCGCTGACATTCACCGAAATCGAGATATCTTGGGTGAGTGACGACCGCTGCCAAATTACCAGTTGCTGGCAAGCTTGCTTTAACACCCAATGGCCAATTCCAGTGATCAGGCCGGATTCTTCGGCAACGGGAATAAACAGGTCTGGTGGTATCAGTTCATCAGGTGTTTTTTGCCAGCGAAGTAATGCCTCAACCCCAAAAATACGACCCTGCTCATCAACCTGTGGTTGATAAAACAGCCTGAACTCCTGCTGCTGCAACGCATGCTTTAACGCATTTTCGATTTCACTGCGCTGTGACAACTGGCGTTGAATACTGGCATCAAAGCACTGGATATTGTTGCGGCCGTTCAACTTTGCCTTATTCAACGCCATATCCGCATGACTCATCATCTCGTCCACCGAGATGCCGTCGCCACAAAACAGCGACACACCGATACTGACAGTTGCCAAATAACCATTTAACGAAGCTTCAATATCAAAGGGATACTGCAGCTGCATGCGGATCTCGTTGGCAGTTGCCAGTGCTTTGGCGACCGCCTCTACTTCACTGGTAGCCAAGCCTTCCAGCAGGATCACGAATTCATCGCCACCGATACGGGCCAAGGTATCCTGCTTGGGCAGCACTTCGAGCAATCGATGTGCAATCGCCACTAACAAGTGATCGCCCACACTGTGGCCGTGGGTGTCATTGAGTAATTTAAAGTTATCCAGATCCAACATCAGTAAGGCACCAAAACGGCCGCTGCGGACGCTATTGCTGCGGGCAATTTTCAGGCGCTCCAATAATAAGCGTCGATTTGGCAATTCAGTCAGCGGGTCGTAAAAAGCCAGGGTACGGATGCGCTCTTCCGCCAGTTTACGCTCAGTGATGTCTCGCATCACCGCCACATAATAGGTCTCACCCTGTTGTTGCCAGCTATTCAGCGCCATTTCAATCTGGATTTCATGGCCATCCCGGTGCATACCAATCACTTCGCTGATGCGGCCGACATAACTTGCAGAACGACCGAGCTTCAGTCCTTGCGCGGCAAAATTTTGCGGTAGGTAACGACTGGGGATCAGCTTGGATAAAGATTGGCCGACAATCTCGGGTTCTGGATAACCGAAGATCGCTTCTGCGCCGTGATTACAGAAAATCACTTCGCCAAACTGATTGGTTTGTAACACGCCATCTTGTGCAGCAGCCACCAAGGTGCGGAATTTCGATTCGCTGTCTTTTAGCGCCGCTTCTTTGGCATTGATACGGGCAACCATCAGGTTGAACGCTTTACCGATATGGTTAAATTCACCCGGTAATGGCTCTACCGAATGACCACTGAGATCGCTGCCGAGACTGTCGATACCACTTCGCAAACGGGTAATCGGCAGAATGACATTGCGCTTAATTAACAAAAAGATACACAGTAACAAAAGAGTGCCGGAACCGAGAACCCACCAGAACTGCATATTGAAAATACGCTGAACTCGACGCTCAATAATAGAACCGGGAATTTTAATACTCACGATACCGCGTAGATCGCCGACGTTGTAATCATAAGCTGAGTCATAGTGCGCGCGAATGGTTTCTGGTGCGGTAGCTTTGCTGCCATGGCAATTCAGACAGTAGGGTTCAATCCAGATAGGCCGCGCATAGTGGTAGAAACGCTTTCCCTGTTCATTGATATAAGGCACAAATCGGCGTGGCTCCTTAGGATGCGCCCTGAAAAACTTTATTGCGGCCTGTTCCACCGCATCGGCGGCGTGATCAGGATTACGCGGAATGTCTGACACATTGTCGAACGAAAAGCCGGAATTCAACCAGTTAGGAATATCTTTTGAGATCAGTCCCAAGGCATGGGCAGGTAAAAAGCCGAGGGTTTTATCGTTTAGCGGCACACCACTTTCTAAGAACTGATGATGATAAACTCGCCTTGTCGCCATAAGCACCGCGCGGATCCGCTCAGCCGAATCCAGTAACTCTTGCTCAGATTCCTGCTGAATAAAGATATAGCTGGCGTATTGCAGAATAAAAAATCCCACAATAAACACCGCTAATACCGCGAATAAAACCTTCCGGCTGAGAGACATCGACCCGATCCTTGTCAACAGTTACAGCGAGTATAAAAGATCTTCTGAATGGTTATAATGTCGTCGGTTTTTGACAAAATTCAACCAAACTCACAACGCATTTCTTCAGAATGAGAGACCTGTCATACTCACTCTTGCAGTTGGGACAATGTTTCCATCTACAACAATGAAATCACCGGTTAGGTCCCGTCGTTTCAGCGCGGTGTTTTTAGGTTATTTCGCATCTTTATCAAGCACTCATCCACTAACTGTAACTGCGCTTCTGAAATCCCGGTACTCATCCGTTCGGCAACCTGTTGTTGCAACGCTTCCGCCTGTGCCAGTAACGTGGCACCTTTGGCCGTCAGCTGTAATAGCACACTGCGACGGTCTTGCGGATGCGGCAATTTTTGCAGCAATTCCTTTTGCTCCATTTCTACCGCCAAACGCGTCACCTGTGCTTTGTCGCGGTGTAGTTTCTGCGCCACCAACTGTGGTGTAATGCCATAGCCAGAGCCAACCTGGCGCAACATCCGAAAATACATCAGCGACAACTCCGGCAACTCCTGATTAAACGCCTCCTGCAACGCCGCTTTATAGGAGTCCAGTACCGCAAATAACGATTGATTAATACTCATTGATTGACTTTATCAACTAAATGGGATTTAATTGATTTTATCAACTAACATCTCAAAACAAAATGCCTAATCACAGGTTTTAAGCGCAGGAGCACATAATCATGCCGCATCAATACCGTATCACCGTCGAAAAACTCGACGGCGAAACCACCACACAACAAATGAGTTTCGAAACCATTAACCATGACGATATGTTTGCGATTTTGGAACGCGTGGATGGCAAGCTGGGATTTACCGACGAACAGACGAAAAATTTTATTGTTGGTTTGAAACTGTTCAGTGAAGTGATGTTGGCCGAACGTAAACATCCGCTATTTAGCGAGTTCGGCCCACAATTCAAACTGTTTATGAAAAAACTCAAATCAGGACTTTAGTTTATAACCCTAATTCCGTTTTAAGTTGCGCTACCCAGGTTGCCACCCGGTCATCACTGCGACTGGCTTGATTATCCTTGTCGATGACCAAGCCGACAAACCGGTCATCTAACACGGCGGCAGATTGGCTGAATTCATAGCCATCTAGCGGCCAGCTGCCGACGACGTCAGCGCCACATTCAACCACACAGTCGTATAATTCGCCCAGAGCATCGACAAATTCATCCGGATAGTTAACCTGATCGCCCAGACCGAACAGCGCTACCTTTTTACCTGACAGGTCCAGTTCATCAAAGTTAGGCATAAACTCTTCCCAACTGGCTTCCTGACATTCTGCTGATAGGCCTGGCAACTGACCTTCACCCAAAGTCGGGGTACCCAAGATCAGGCAGTCATATTCATCAAAGATTGCCGCATCATCCACCCGGTTGATATTGAGTGGTTTGGCGGCAACACCATCACCCAGCAGTGAGTAAATCTGCTTAGCGATTTTGCGGGTACTACCGGTATCAGTACCAAAAAAAATTCCGACTTTTGACATCATTCACCCCTTGCGAAAAAATGGATTCAGCGATGACAGTGCAATTCGCATTCCTCATATATCATTTTGAATTTAATTGATTTTTATTAAACAACATGGCACTCACGACTGACAAATTGTCACAAAGCTGACAATCAATCGTCATCGTCGTCTTCGTCATCATCATCTGGCGCCTGCCAGGTGATCGCCCGGTAGATTTCTACCCGATCGCCATCTTTCAATGACGCATCCAGAGCGCTGATTTTGCCAAATACTCCCACTTTCTGCCGATCGAGCTTGATTGCCGGAAACATCGCTAGAATCCCAGAAGCCTCAATCGCGGATAACAGTGTCGCATCTTCGTCCACTTGTACCGGCAACCACACCTGCTCTGCTGGCAAGGCATACACTACGCTGACTTTCATGGTTAGCCTCCGGATACCGGCGCGGCGGCCAGCGCTTTGCGTTGTTGCAGTCTTAAGGTCACTTTCTGCTTGATTGCCAGCACAGTGCCGAGCGCCAGAAAGCCGCCTGGCGGCAAGATCACCAGCAGCAAGCCACGATAATCGGGGATCACGGTGGTTTCCAAAAAGGCGAAGTGACTGCCCAGCAACAAACTGGCATTAGCAAACAGCGTCCCGCTGCCAATGATTTCGCGAATGCCGCCGAGCATGGTCAGTACCCAAGTAAATCCCAGCCCCATTGCTAAGCCATCAACAATCGACGGCAAGACGGGGGACTTACCGGCAAACGACTCCACCCGCCCCAAAATGGCACAGTTGGTCACAATCAAAGGAATAAACAACCCCAGCACTTTATGGAGTGGATGTAACCAGGCATTGAGCATGGCATCAATCAAAGTCACCAACGAAGCGATGATGATGATATTGGCGGGTATCCGCACCGCTTTGCTGATAATGCCTTTTGCCATAGATGTCAGCAGGTTGGAAGCAACCATTACCACCGTTGTTGCCAATCCCAGTCCGAGGCCATTGGTCGCGCTGCCAGTCACCGCCAGCAATGGACACAGCGCCAGACTCTGTTTGAGAATGATATTGTTGTGCCACAGGCCTTCGCCGATGATATGGCGGTAATCATTGTTTGCCATCAGTGGTCTCCTCTGTCGGCTTTACTTGCGGTAGCTGCTGCATCAATGCCTGCATCGCCTGATGAACGCCATTAACGACGGCCCGCGGGGTAATGGTGGCGCCAGCAAACTGATCGAATGTGCCGCCATCTTTTTTTACCGCCCACAATGACGTGTTTTTCAGCGAATGTTGGTTGAAACTGAGGATCCACTGGCTTTTTGCCAGCTCGATTTTGTCACCCAATCCTGGCGTCTCGCTGTGGCTGAGGATCCGTACACCACTAATCACCCCATCACTGTCCACCCCCAGTAGAAAGCTAATGGTGCCGCCATAACCTTCAGTGGTGCCACGCACCACATAATGAGTGGTGGTACCCTGCGCATTTTTCACCGGATAAATCTCATAGCGACTGCCGTCAAATTGGATGTTGTCGGCATTGGCAAACACCTTATTCGCGTATGGGGCACCGTTCAGTACCTCAGTCAGCAAGGCATTTTGATCTTCCTCAATCCGTTTTGCTATCAAGGGCTTGGTATAGGTATCAGTTACCACCAACAGTAATGCGGCCACACCGCACACGGTTGCTAACAAGCCACTTTGGTAACTGATCCCTTCTTTCCATTTTTCTAGCACTGCCAGCATGATTATTTCCCCGCAACTGAGCGGCTACCGAAAATTGCCGGCCGCAGATAATGGTCAATAAGCGGGCTGGCGGCATTCATGATTAACACGGCAAAGGCCACCCCTTCCGGATAATTGCCGAAGCTACGGATTAACCAGATCAGCAAACCACAGCCAGCGCCATACACTAACTGCCCCCGCACACTGGTAGGTGAAGTCACCAGATCCGTCGCGATATAGAAAGCACCTAACATCGCGCCACCACTGAAAATTTGGGCGGGTAAAGATAAAAAGGTCGTCGGCGCAAACCAGTGGCCAATCAGCGATGGAAAGCCAAGTCCCGCGAGGAATGACAACGGAATCGCCCAGTGAATGATGCGGCGTTGTAGCAACAACAGACCACCGGCAAGGATCAGCAATGAGCTGGTTTCGCCGAGACTGCCGCCTTCTGTACCAAAGAACATAGAAAATATTGTTTCAGGTGTTTTACTCAATCCAGACAAAGTCGTCGCGGCAGTGACGCCATCAAACTGCAGCCAGCCATCGGGAACGGTCACCAGGTTGTGACTAAAATCCAGTGGCGTCGGCACAGCCCAATTAGTCATTTCCACCGGAAAGCAGATGAGCAACATCACTCGCGCCAGCATCGCCGGATTAAACAGATTCTGTCCCAAACCGCCATAGATCTGTTTACCGACGATTATCGCAAAGGCGCTGCCCATGGCTGCCAACCACATGGGGACGGTGGAAGGCAGACTCATGGCCAGCAACAAGCCGGTTAGTAACGCCGAGCCGTCCATACAGGCCGCACTTCGGCGTTGCATTAATTTAAGACTGGCATATTCCGCTAATACCGCTACGACACAGCACACCAGCACCGTACGCAAACTGCCAAGACCGAATTGGTAAATGCCAAATATCGTGGCGGGTAACAGACTCAGCAACACGGTATACATGATGCGCACACTGCTGTTACGAGTGTGGGCAAAGGGACCGGACGAGGGTTCGTAATTAATCATGTTCCAACTCCTTAACCGGACGACTGGCGCGAGGGGCACGTTCACGACGTTTGGAGGCCTTCGCGGCCTGTTTAGCGGCAGCTTCTTCAGCGAGCCGCTGTAAACGGATTTCATTGAGTGCTTTGGCCTTGGCCGAGCGCTGGGTTTTGAGGCGATTAGCATTAATCGAACCCTTGGCATGCAGGAAATACTGCACCAACGGAATCGCTGAAGGGCAAACATAGCTGCACGCGCCGCAGCCAAGGCAATGCTGGATCCCGATATCCTCTGCCGCTGAAAAATCGGAGATACGACTGAAGGCAGCCATCTGAAATGGCATCAACCCCATCGGACAGGCACGCACACATTGCCCACAGCGAATACAATCTGAGGGCTGACGCTGGCGCACTTCGGCATCGGTAAGTGCCAAGATGCCGCCGACAGTTTTATCAATCGGGATATAAGGTGACGAAATCACCTGTCCCATCATCGGACCACCGAACACCAGGCGCGCAGTGCTGTCGCTGATACCGCCGCACCAAGCCAACAACTCATGCACCGGAGTGCCTACTGGCACCTCAACATTGCGGGGACTCCCGATGCCACGGCCAGAGACAGTAATCACCCGGCTGACTAAAGGCCGCCGAAAACGCACTGCTTGATAAACGGCGCGAGTGGTGGCGATGTTATGCGTCAGAATACCGATAGAGTTGGAAAGTTTACCGACCGGAACCGTCTTGCCGGTAACAGATTTAATCAGATGCCGCTCCGAGCCCATGGGGTAGATGCTGGGCACACTGAGCACCTGAATTTTTTCATCTTCAGATGCCGCTGAGCGCAGTTGTTCAATCGCTTTGGGCTTATTGTCTTCAATACCGATGATGGCTTGTTTGGCACCGCTCGCAGTGAGGATTAGCCGTACGCCAGCAACAATCTCCGCCGCATACTGTTGCATCGCCACATCATCACAGGTCAGATACGGTTCGCATTCACCGCCATTGATCACTAAGGTGTCCACGTTAGCACTGCGCGCAAAGCTCAGTTTGGCAGCCGTTGGAAAACCGGCACCGCCTAAGCCAACAATGCCCGCGTCACGCACCCGAGTAATAATCTCGTCTGCCGACAGCTGGTAGAAGCTGCCCTGCGGCGCACTTTCGCCCCAACGTCTGTCGCTGTTAGCACGAATGATGATGGTGTCGCATTTGGCTTTCGAAGGGTGAGAATTGAAATGTTGGGCAATGCCGGTCACCACGCCGTTTACCGGAGAGTGTATCGGCGCCACCATCTCAGAGCGACCTTCGGCAATTTTCTGCCCTCGCAATACCGTATCACCGGGTTTGACCAACGGTGTCAGCTTGGCACCATTACGCAACTGCAATGACAACATCACATTACGTGGCCAGAACTCACGATCAATACCATTATTACAAGTCAGCAGCTTGTGGCTATCGGGATGAATGCCGCCACGGAATGGCTGACGCAGAAATTTCAGCATAATGACCTCCTTCAGGCAGCTTCGGGTTGCGGTTTAGGCCAGAACCAACTGCGACTATCGGGAGTCAGCGGCACGGTTGTCAGACACTGTTGCGGACATACCTGGGTGCATAATTTGCAACCGGTACACACATCAGCGATCACTGTGTGCATCTGTTTGGTGGCCCCCACAATGGCATCAAACGGACAGGCTTTATAACAGCGACCACAGCCAGAACACTGAGATTCGTCAATTGTCGCCACCCACTGGATATCTTCATCAGCAATCTCTACTGAGACCCCCAACATATCCGCCACTTGTTTAGTCAGGTTTGCGCCGCCAAGCGGACAGCCTGCAGGACTCAGTACCCCACGTACCATTGCCTCAGCCGCCTGACGGCAACCTGCTTCGCCACATTGACCGCACTGTCCTCCGGGCATCAACGCCTCAATCTGGTCCACCAGCGGATTACTCTCCACTTTGAACACCTGCGAGGCATACCCCAGTGCGGCTCCGAGCGCCGCCCCCAACAACACCAAAAACACTACGCTAATCATCTGCTGGCCTCCTCAGACAATCCCGGCAAAGCCCATAAAGGCCATCGACAACAATCCCGCGGTAATAAACGCAATAGGGTTTCCTTTGAATGCCGCGGGCACCCGATTCAAACTGAGCTGCCCCCGTAGTCCGGCAAAGAGCACCAGCACCACCATAAAGCCGATAGACGAGCCGAAGCTGAACATAAAGGTCTGCATCAGTGACAACTGCTCCTGCACGCTGAGCAATGCCACCCCTAATACCGCACAGTTGGTGGTGATCAGCGGCAGAAATACGCCCAATGACTGATACAGTGATGGAAAACTTTTTTTGACATATAACTCAGTGAGTTGCACAACCGCAGCAATTACCAGAATGAACGCGATAATGCGCATAAATTCCAGATGCAGGGGTCTGAGGACTGCGAACTCCAATACCCAACTGACAACTGCAGCCAGTGTCAGCACAAAGGTGGTTGCCAACCCCATCCCCACGGCGCTGTCGATTTTGTTCGACACCCCCATGAAGGGACATAAACCTAGAAATTTGGCCAGCACCACGTTGTTAACAAATGCGGCACCAAGAAATATCAGTAAACCGTCGCTCATGGTTGTGTCTCAGTTGACAATCAATGCCAAGGAATTTGCAACGCTTATGCCAGTGGAATTGACGGCGGCATTTATGGTTCAATATACTGTTTTTTATTGATTTTTTAACATGAAGACACGGCATTTAAGCAGCAACAGCTTTGTCACAAAACAGACAAAACAGCCGTAAACCAACAGCAATGAAGGCACCGGATAAGGCATAAAGGCTGAAGAGTTGTTCGCAAGTCAGCACGACCTGCGAACCAAGAGAAACTAAGAGTTGATTAAGGTGCTATCAGGTGTGCCAATAGCGATTTATGAAACTCCGCGGGGGCCTGCATTTGCGGTGCATGACCATAATTTGGGAACAACACCAATTGAGCATTAGCAATACGCTTGGCCGCTTCCCGTGCTAATAGCGGATAATTGCCGAGTTTGGCACGATCTTCCGCTGAAGCGAGATTCTTACCGGGCGCAGTAGTGTCCCTTTCACCAATCATCAATAAGCTAGGCACGCTAATATCCGGCAACTCATAAACGACGGGTTGGCTGTAGATCATGTCGTACAGCAACGCCGAGTTCCAGGCGACAATTTCTTTACCTGGGCCCCGATACATGCCTGCGAGCATCTGTACCCACTTCTCATAAGCAGGCTGCCACTCACCGGCATAATAGGTTTTGCGCTCATAGTTACGAATGCCCTCATCGGTGGTTTGCAACGCCTGCCGATACCAACCATCCACCCCGATAAATGGCACCCCTTTCGCTTTCCAGTCTTCCAGACCAATTGGATTGACCATCACCAACTGTTCGGTATCCGCGGGATACATCAGACTGTAGCGCGCTGCCAGCATGCCGCCAGTGGAATGCCCCATAATAATCGCTTTGTTAATCGACAATGATGCCAGCAACTCATGAGTATTCTGCGCTAATTGCTGAAAACTGTACTGATATGTTCGCGGCTTACTGGACTTACAAAAACCGATTTGGTCCGGTATGACTACCCGATAACCAGCGGCACTCAGACTTCTGCCGGTATCTTCCCAAGTCGCCGCACAAAAATTCTTGCCATGTAACAGTACCACGGTGTGACCGTTAGCCTTGGTTGGCTGCAGGTCCATATAGGCCATATGCAATGGCTGCTGTTGCGATTCAAACTGGAACTGTTTTACCGGCCAGGGATAACTGAAACCTTCAAGCTCTGGACCATAGGCGGGTTTAGCTGCGGCGTTAGCCACGCCATTCAATAAAATGCCCGCGGCCATAGTGATCAATAGCCAGCTTTGCCTGTTGCTGTACATCGCGACCTCCTGTTATTCAGCTTTTGGTGAAATAAGGCGCTGCCAGTCTAAGGCAAGCGGCAGTTACTGGTCAAAACTTCCCCGACACCGCCGACAACAGTGCGACATCGCACTGCTTTGGTGAAATTATCCGCAATCGCCACACTGCATTTTGTCATTCACCTATCGCTAATTGTCGTAAAACGAACAATTTTTAGCGTCGATTTAACAATTGTTCCAAAACAAACAATCACATACAAAACAAATAGATATCAGTATCATCTGGCAAAAGTTAGCAAAATGTTACAGTGGTCTAATTTATGCAGTATCCCTAAAAAAGCAGACAACAGTTGCGATGGTCGGGAAGGCGAATATGGAACAGATAGACAAAGTCGTACCCCGGATTAACACTCCGGAATTTGGTCTGGAAGCGTATGCGCAGATCCTGCAGAATGCACCAGTTGCCATCAGTATCACGGATAACCGCGGCAACCTGTTGCTGGTCAATGATACCTTCCTGGAGATCACCGGTTATAGCCGGGAAGAGTTGCTAGGCAACAACTGTTCAATGTTGTCCTATAAGGCGACCCCTCGCAGTGTTTACGAAAGTCTGTGGGGCGCGATCACCCGCGGCGATCACTGGCAAGGACAGTTGATCAATAAGCGCAAGAATGGTCAGCCATACATCGCGGAAATCTCTATTTCTGCCTTTAAAAACAATGAAGACCAGCACTGCTACTACTCGATTCACAAAGACATCACTGAAAGCCATAAGCTGCAAACACATCAGAAGAATCAGTACACCATGTTTCAGGCGGTGCTGAATTCCGCACCGATTGCCATCGCGCTGATCGACAGTCACCACAACGTCTTATTCAGTAACCGTCGCTTTGATCATCTCAGCGAAAGCATTCAGATGTCACCGATTGAGCTGTTGGCACAGGGCTTACTTCAGGAATACGGCGTCGACGCCATTGAAAACTTTGTCGGTAATCGGCAGAACCGCTACAAAGGCGTACACATGGAGGAACGGGGTCCACTGGGTGAGCGTTGGTTTGATTATGCGCTGGCGAAAATTCCAGTGACCGATACCACCGCCGAAGCGTACTTTCATCCGGCGGACGAATTCTACACCGTCGTGGCAATTGCCGATCGCACCAAAGAAAAACTATTGGTGGAAGAACGTCGGATTAATTCAGTCAAGCTGATGGCCAGCGACAACAAATATGTGCATGCCATGCAGGAAGCACTGATGGCAACGCTGCACCAGCTGCAGGGGCCGTTCAACATGTTGGAATCGGCCGTAAAAATTCTCAAGAAAACCAATCACGCCTGCCCCGGCCTGGGCGCGATGGATGAAGCCATGATTAATGCTGTCAATGCCATGAATGAGATCAAGCAGGCAATTCCTGAGCGCGCCAATGAAGCCTTCCAACCGGTCAATCTGAATCAAGTGATCCGCGACGTCACCGCCATCAGCACCGATGAGATGCTGCTGAGTTGTATTCATCTAGAGTTACACCTTAAACCCGTGTTGCCATCAATTTCCGGCATGCCGCATCGACTGGTGTTAGCCCTGAAACAGATCATCGATAACGCCATCGACGCGATTCAGGTGTCCAAAGCCGAAGAACGTACCATTCTGATCGCCACCAGCGAGGATGATAGCGACATCAGTATTCTGGTCGAAGACAGCGGTGGAGGGGTGCACGAAAATTCCCGTCTGAAGATATTCCAGCCATTTTACAGTACCAAACCGCGCCACCTCTCTGGCTGTCGCGGTATCGGCCTCTCGATAGTGCAACAGGTGCTCAACGAGCATTCCGCCACCATCAGTATCGGCGACAGTGCCCGCATCGGTGGTGCCAGTATTCGTCTGACGTTCCCCAAACACACATGGTGATTGCATTATGGCTGCAGAATTGAATCTCTTTGATTTGGAACGGCAGTTACTGGCTGCCATGTATAAGATCAGTAGCGAGCTGAGTACCAGTCTCAATTACACTGAATCATCCAATAATGTGTTGAAGATTTTACACAACGAATGCCAGCTTAAGTGTGGCATGTTGACCATTCTTGATGACGAACGCGATATTCTGCTGATCAAGTCGATCCACAATCCGTCACCTAATCCGGTAATGGATGAAAAGCAGGTGTATTACAAGGTAGGAGAAGGCATCGTCGGTGATGTGCTGAAACACGGTAGCACCATTGTGATTCGTCAACTCGGCAACGATGCGCGCTTTGCCGATAAACTGGCGTTATATGACTATGAAAAACCTTATATCTGCGTGCCGCTGAAAGACGGGGCCAACAAAGTGATTGGCGCGCTCTCGGCCCAACCGCCGCAGTGTCGGGATGACTCACTGGCCGCGCTGTCAAAATTTTTGGAGATGATCGGCAATCTGATCGCCAAAAACGTACAACTGGCTCATAAAGTCGAAACTAAAGAACGGCAGTTGGTCGATGAACGTGACGGCCTGCGGCGTAAAGTGCGCAACAACTACAGCTTTAAAAACCTGGTGGGCCACACCAAGACCATGCGACAGATCTTTGAACAGATCCGGCTGGTGTCACGTTGGGATTCTACCGTGTTGCTTCGCGGAGAATCTGGCACGGGTAAAGAGTTGGTTGCCAACGCCATCCACTACAACTCCCCGCGTGCCAACAATCCGTTTATCAAACTTAACTGTGCGGCACTACCGGATAATCTGTTGGAATCTGAGCTATTTGGCCATGAAAAAGGCGCGTTTACCGGCGCGGTTAAGCAGCGCAAAGGGCGCTTTGAAATGGCCCATAACGGTACGATTTTCCTGGATGAAATTGGCGAAACCAGCGCCGCATTTCAAGCCAAGTTGCTACGGGTACTGCAGGAAAAGGAGTTTGAGCGCATCGGTGGCACCTCCACGATTTCGGTCAATGTGCGCATCATTGCCGCCACCAACCGTAATCTCGAAGAGGAAGTCAGTCAGGGTAATTTTCGCGAAGACCTCTATTACCGTCTGAACGTCATGCCGATGTACCTGCCGCCACTAAGGGATCGTATTGAGGATTTGCCGGAACTGGCAGAGCACATCACTAAAAAGCTCAGTATGGCCCAGCAACGTCAAGTGTCGCTCAGCGATAACACCTTACGGTTGATGATGGGTTATACCTGGCCGGGTAACGTTCGTGAACTGGAAAACACCTTGGAGCGAGCTTCAGTGTTGTGTGAATCCGGCATCATCGGCCCGGAGTTGATCAGTTTCAGCCAGTTAGAAAGCCAGATGCCGCTGCAACCGGCCAAGGTACATGCGGCCAACAATAACCATTTCAGCGAACCGGAGCCTAGCATGGACGAGCGCGAAATGGTGATTGATGCTCTGGAACGTTCCGGGTGGGTGAAAGCTAAAGCCGCCCGTTTGCTGAACATGACGCCACGCCAGATCGCCTACCGTATCCAAATCATGAACATCGAAATGAAACAGCTGTAAGGCAGCTTGTCGGCTCAGTTGTCGCGTTTGCGACAATTGTCCGGCCAGTCGCAACCAACAAAATAGCTAAACTACTGATAGATAATAACTAAATTGCAGGAACAGTGTTTGCAACAGGTACTTCAGTGTTTACGTCTATGCCGAGGAAGCCATGGAACGTCAGTCGATGCCATCAACCACTCAACATACTGCAACCAGACCGGCTGGTCAGGTGCGTCATCTGCTGCCTAAAGATATTCAACAGCAGATCGCGACCCATCCCTGTTATTCCAAGCAGGCGCATCAGTATGCGCGTATGCATCTGCCGGTGGCGCCCGCCTGTAATATCCAGTGCCATTACTGCAACCGTAAGTATGACTGCAGTAACGAGTCGCGCCCCGGGGTGGTATCAAGGCTGATGGACTGTGATGGTGCCCTGAAGCAGTTTCGTAGCATTAAAAAACGCGCGCCGAATCTTACTGTCGTCGGTATCGCGGGACCTGGTGACGCGCTGGCAAATCCGCAAGCCACCTTTGCGACCCTGAAAAAGATCCGCATGGAAGACCCACAAGCGCAGTTATGTATCTCTACCAATGGCTTGATGCTGGAGCATTATGCTAGCGAACTCGCGGCAGCTGGCGTGCATCACCTGACGGTTACCATTAACTGTATTGATCCGGCAATCGGCGAGCAGATTTACCCTTGGGTGTATTACGACCATAAACGTCTGCGCGGACGCGCAGCCGCTGAACGGCTGATCCAAAACCAGCTCGCGGGTTTAGAGGCGGCCGCAGCAGCTGGCATGCTGGTGAAGGTCAATACCGTGTTGATCCCCGGTATTAACGATCACCATATTGAGCAGGTGTCGCAAGAAGTGCGTCGCCGCGGGGCTTTGATGCATAACATCATGCCGCTGATCTCCGCAGCTGAGCATGGGACTTTTTTCGGCATCCGCGGTCAGCGCGGTCCATCAGCGTCCGAACTGGAAGCCGCTCGCGCCATCTCGTCCCAATATATGCCACAGATGACCCATTGCCAGCAGTGCCGTGCCGATGCCGTTGGCACACTGGGAGGCGGTTGTGGGCAAAGTGAAGAACCAGTGGTTGAACACAGTTACAAAGTAGCCGTCGCAGGTAATGGTGAAGCGCTGATCCAAACTCATTTTGGGCATGCCAAACGTTTCGAGATTTATCGTTTTGATAAGCAACAACAGCAGTTTATCTATCTGGAAACCCGCCAGGTTGCTCAATACTGCAGTGGTACTCATGCCTGCCCTGACGACGACAGCGATAAACAACTGATCATCGATGCGGTAGCCGATTGCCAAACCGTATTGTGTGCCCGCATGGGAATTGCGCCTTGGCGCGCATTGGAAAAACTGGGAGTCACGCCTAACGTGGATTTTGCTTTCCAGCCAATCACCGAAGCGCTCGCAAGTATCGCCGCGAGAATAGCTACCCCATTGACGCCTGGAGGTAACCATGAAGTATGCCATTACTGATAAATGTGTCGGGTGCTATGCCTGTCAATTGGTATGTCCCAGCCAGGCGGTATATGCAGACCCAGACGTAAATGGACGCTTTCACATTCATAGTCGTCGCTGCACCGGGTGTGAAGATCACTATGATGCGCCACAATGCGCCAGTATCTGCCCGATTGAAGAAGCCATCGTTAACGAGATGAACATGCCGGTTAATCCACAAGGGAGCTTGACCGGTATCATCAGTCCGGGAGCTGCATTATGACCAGCGAAGACGAAGTTGCACTGTTTTGGTTGCCAATCATGTTGTCTTACATCGCGGGTGACACAGTGCTGCCGCCGCAATTGGGTCTGGCTTCGGTAGAATATGACGCCATCACCAGCCGCACCCGAGTCTTACGGCAAACCTTGGACAAGAAACATCTGTCAGAACGACGCCAACTCAGGCAACAATTGCTGCTGATGCGCCAAAAGGAATATCGGGAATTGAAGGCGCTGCTCATCGAACATGCCAATCCTGAATCAGGCTTTGCCGAACAGGCCGCCAGCGTTATCGCCTGCGGCTGCCTGGGCAACCGCCACCTGTGGAAAGATCTCGGGCTGCCAGAACGGCCCCGGCTGAGCCGTATGTTTGCCTGGTATTTTCCACAACTATTTAACGCCAATGATCGCAATATGCGGTGGAAACGGTTTTTATACAAGCAGTTATGCGATCATGGAGGCGACTATGTATGCCGCGCCCCTAGCTGCAATGAATGTTCAACCTATCAGGAGTGCTTTGGTTCAGAAGAGCGCTGAGAGATAGCCGCTATTGCAGCGATGCCCAGCGTACTTTGTCATCGTTATCGAACTCTATTACGCAGCGATAGTAACCTAAGGTGTAGGGGCTATCGACGATAATGCGATGGCCATCAGTCGTGGGCGGTTCTGATAGCCGCAGGAATTCGCCAGTGGCGAGTTGTTGCAGTACCGAGGTCTTACTGACGCCGGCCGTGAAGTTACCACAAAGAAACACGACTTCGTTGCGTGCTTCCCGCCACACAAACAGGCCGGTCAGCAACCAGGCACAGGCCAGCATCGCAGCAATGATCAAAATTGCTTTTCTCATCGGACGCCTCATCAAGGCATATCTCTTTGATATTATTATGGCTTAATTCTGATTAACGGCACTGACGCGAGTTGAATAAGTGACAATCAACTGGCTGGTTGTCCGACAATTTTGCTGCGGCGCTCCATAAACGCCACATCTCGCCATACGCCATGCAATTGACCCAGCTTTTCGCGTATACCCAGTACCTTAAAACCATACTTCTGGTGCAACGCGATGCTGGCATTGTTTTCACTGAAGATGCCAGCCTGCAGAGTCCACAAACCATTGGTTTCGGAGTCATTGATAAGACGACTCATCAATGCGGAACCCACGCCTTGTTGTTTGGCGTCGTTGGCAACATAGATACTGACTTCGGCTACACCGGCGTAGACTGCGCGCTTAGACACCGCAGATAGCGCTGCCCATCCCACCACGTTTCCGGCCAATTCGGCCACCAGCCGACACTGCGGTAACATGGCACTATCCCATTCTTCCCAGCTTTTGGTGGCCACCTGAAAAGTGGCCTTGCCGCTTTCAATCCCTTGCTGATAGATAGCGCTCACGGCTGGGTAATCAGCAACGGTGAACGCTCTGACGCACAACATGACAACTCCTTATCTGTCCAACAACAGTGACATCATTCTTCGGGATGCTCCTGTTGCCACTGCTCGATAACTTCCTTCGCTGCGCGAAATGCATCAATACCCGCGGGAACGCCGCAATACACCGTTGCTTGCAACAGTACATCCTGGATTTCGGCCACACTACAACCATTGCGAAGAGCGCCACGTACATGGACTTTTATTTCTTCACTGGCACGCAATGCTGCCAGAGTCGCAAGGGTAATGAGGCTACGGGTTTTGGGCGGGATAACTTCGCTAGTCCAGACTTCGCCCCAACAATTAGCGGTCACCAACTGCTGCAATGGCCGAGTGAAGTCAGTGGCATTGTTTAGCGATTTATCAACGTAAGCGTCACCTAATACTGCACGTCTGACCGCCAAACCCTTCGCGTATTTTTCGTTGTTATCCATCGCCGCATCTCCCCCGATGATTATTTAAGATAGGAACAACAATAATCAGTCACAGTCTGTACTTTCAACGAAAAACTCGCATTACCCGGAACGGAAAAACTTTCCCCGCCAGAGACATGTAACCATTGGTCGCTACCGGGCAACAATACATCTAACTCCCCCACCTGGATTTCCATTAATTCTGGAGCATCAGTACCAAACTGATAGTCACCCGGCAACATAATTCCCAAGGTTTTAACGGTGCCATCGGCAAAAGTCAGCTTGCGGCTGGTTACCTTGCCTTCAAAATAGATATTGGCTTTTTTTGCTACTGTAACTTGCTGAAACTCTGACATAAGACTCCCCAACGCAGATGATGAAAATAATGTATTTCAAGTGGCTGAGTTTGCGCTAAGTTCCGCAAGCTGCAAAGCAGTTTTGTTGCACCCAGGTTAAATTTCACTGTTCGCAAATTCACCTAGATAATGACAAAAAGCCGCCGAGAACCTAGGCCAACGTCTTGTTATTAACCGCAACATGGAACTCGCCATTGGCCGCCAATTTCAGCGCAATACCTGATGCGGCGCCAGCGGTCACTGTGCTGCCGCTACTTGTACCATTTTCTGCAACAGTGGTGCCTGCAACGCTCTCAGCCTGACTGGCACTCCCGGAAACGATTCTCGCCATCGCATTCAGGGTATTCAGCTCGCGGGTCACCGAGGTGTTGCTATTCAGGGCGGTCGTCAATTGATCTTTGTATTGATAGTCAGCCGGCAACTGTAGATTACCTTCAGCATCAAAGCTCATTTCAGCAGGGGCTGTCGGAATATTGTTATCTTTCATCAAAGTAGACAGAGCATTTGAAGCATGAGCGGTCAAGGCTTTGAGGTTACTCATTGACGGTAACAGCAATTCCTGAGTGTTATACGTCCCGCTGCTACTCTGGGCTGAGGTCTCAAAGTAGTTATCTAGATTGATGCTCTTGCTACCCATATTGGTATCCATGCGAAATACTGACGAATGAGTCTGCTTTTGGCCTGCTTCAGCGGCTGCTAACGCTTTACCCTCTGATGACAAGGACACTGACGGGGTAGATTTTGCCGCATAGGAGGCAACACTTGCCGCATTATTAGTGGCAGTGACAGCTTTTGCCGTACTGGCGGTAGCACTGTTGGTCGCGCTATTGGTGACGACATTGCCAGCCGCTGGGGCCTGCTCCGCATGAGTTTGGTACTTGTTGAGTGCCTGCGCCTGATAAAACGGGTTGGGGGATTGAACCTGCATGATGACTCCTAGTATCGATATCACTTTCTTTGACGTATCGATATCAACGCAAGTCATAGGCCAACATATTGAAATTAAATGTAAAATAATGTCGGATTAGTGTAAGTGTAAAAATAACAATTCGATCACCTGCGCTATTCTAACTTGAAGCACACAAAAGCGACCGGATTAGGATGTTGACGGCATTCACGTTGTTGATTGGCTGTACAGCTTTTGCATCAACGCGATGGGCCTTGTGCTTCTCTTTGTCTCATCGCTGATTTTGTCGCGAATATCACTATTCCGGCGCCGACTACAATGACTGCCACCAATCCCAATAGCATAGTGCTGGGGGAAACTTCGGAGATGCCGGCACCTTCGGTTGGCAGCAATAGATATATGAGTGACAGCAATGTCAGCGGGATTGATAGGATCAGCCCAATCACTTCAATCCAGAATAATGCGCGCGGCATTTTATTGGGCGAAACCGGAAAGATTTTTGCCAAATCTAACGCATACACGAGGAAATAGGATATGCCACAGATTGCCGCCATGATGACCGCAATCTCGGAGCCGATAAAAGAAAAATAGATTAACGCAAGACTCCCAATCCCCAGGACAGTGAGAAATACATTGAAGATTCCCAGTGTCATAGGCGATATATGGGAGAAATCCCGGGTTTCAATCGGACCGCCTGGGATCAAAAGCCCGAGTAATACGGCTGAAGTGTGGCAGAACTTGCGCTGAGGGAGGGACGTCCATCACATCACTACACCTTGCCTATCGGCGAGGTATTCGCCACCAAGCTGGCAGAACTTGTGAAAAATATTGAAGGTTATGGCGTGACACTGAACTTCCGTGATGAGGATTACAACGCTGAAACGGGTGGTTTTCATCCAGTAGAAATACGCTTGGAGCGCCATCGTGAACAGTGGCGTATCTGCTATATCACCGAGTTTTGCTATGTCGGCAGCGGATACTTCGCAGAGCTGGCAAAGGCTATCGATTTTGACATCGGCTGTGACACGTTTCAGACCGCATTTGGCTGCTTTCCAATCCGTACTGGACACGATATGTATGAGGTATGGGAACCCAACTTTTTGAGCTATTGGGAGATGGGTGTATTCACTATCAAGGTGACACCGGATTAGTGCTTTAACAGCAAAAAATGTTCAGCTCCTAATTTTCTATAAATTTTACCCAGTGTATATTTGCAATGAGGTAATATTTACGCTATAGTTATTTTACCCACCAAAAACGAGGTAATAAAAATGGATTCTAAAAAAATTTATGAAGAGCTACATCCATCATTTCGTGACTTATTCAACGGTGAAAATGGTCAAGTGATATGGGAATGTCTTTTAAAACCTGAAAATAAAATTCGCGCTGAAACAGCTGCATACTTGGGAAAATCCCCCTTAGACGCACTCACACCTGAATTCTTAGCTCTATCTCCCTTTAGCGATGATAAAGAATCAGATGAAAAAGACAGACTTAAACAACTTACAGGTTCACTAGTGAGAATTCTAATGGCGTCATGGGGATATAAACCTAATTTATCTAAACAGAGGTTACCAAGCTCAACTGAGAGTAAACGTCAACTTTTTAAGACTGCAACAACTTACTCAAGAAACGAAGAAAAGGAGTGAATACATGTTGAAAATTACCACAGAAAATCTCCCTAAACTGGGACGAATTTATTTGCGTAATGTATTGCAAAATATGCGAAATTACGAAGAGTCCGCTGTAAAATTTGGACTATTGGGAGAAATGAAATTTCCAAACTATCAAGTGACATTGCCAAATGGTCGCATTATTACTTATAGAGGAATCAACCATGATCAGTTTGGAAAAGATGATTTCGAAGTAACCCATTTAAGTGAGTCATTTTCGTTTAGCCAGATTAAAGCCGCTAGAGAAAATTCTTCTGAAGAGTGAAATTCAGGCACAAAAAAACCGACTTCATGTCGGTCATTTAGATGGTACCAGAGGACGGACTCGAACCGTCACGCTTTTAAGGGCGGGGGATTTTGAATCCCCTGTGTCTACCGATTTCACCACTCTGGCATTGGATCTTACTTATTTACCGTGCATCCCCTTGAGGGTTAGCTTCGGTACGGACGGCATTATACCTAGGCGCTATACAATCGCAAGTGCTTTCAAAGGCACTATCATAAAATGCGGTTCAAGTGCTTAAATTTAAGACGTCGCGGCCTAATTTTTAGGCTTTAAAGACTTTAAATCACATTTCCGATGGTACTTTGGTGCAGGAAATTGATGCTGAAAATTTGATCGAGCGCAGATACTGAAATAAATGAGCCTTCTTCAAAACACGTATTAGGCGAATTCTTGATCATGATCAGGTTATGTCGATGCAACATTGACTACTTTTTAGCTGACTTTACGATAAGAGGAGCACGTGAATGACTCAATGGTTTGACCTAGATGTTATGTTCACAACTCCCCTGGGTCTACTGTCCACACTGGTGCTGCTTGGTACCGTTGGATTACTCGGTTACCTGTCTTGGGTGCTGATTGTAAAGTCTGCTAAGACTTAGTTTTCGTATTCCTTCTGCGAGTGACACTAGAAGTGATTTGGGCAGCATCGCGCTGCCCTTTTTGTTGTTCATCACGCGTTACGCTGCGTGCTTACGTACTTGAGCCAGACTATTGATGAATTGAGGCCGCGCTTTCATCAAGTGCTGCATATCTTCTTTGCTAAGTTCGCCCGCAGGCAATCTCAGTACCCGACGATTCAGATGCCGACGAGCTTTCATCGAAATTTTAAAATCCGCTGTGGGTCCTTGAATGGCGTAATGACGTTCATTTCCGACACATTCCAATATGTGCGTGTTTAGCAGACTTTGTACCACCATATCTTCTTTAGGCATGGTTAACACCGCACTTCCCTGGAGGAAAAATTCACGCAACAAGGCTCTTTCAGCCGGATCCAGTAATAACACCTTTTCTTCAATAGCGTCATCAACCCGACGCCCTTGCAAGTAATGTATCGCTTCATCCAGCAAAAAATTGACGATCAATGCTCCGATATAAGCTACCGCACATAACAGCCCTAACCCAATATAATGACCATTGTCAGCAACCCATAAATCCAAATTCACCAAATGCAGCAACGGTGATGGCGTAAACAGCAACAACGTTGTCAGCAATATGCCCCAAAGCGCGGTACCTAACAGTAATCCACGTACACTGAATGTTTTCGGTAAGGTGAGTTTGAATCGCTTCATGGTGATATCCGCAGTCAAAAATTTGCAATATCTAAGCGAAAGCAAATCTGGTGCCATTGTTTTGCATTAAAGGATGATGCTTAACCATAAAAGATGCCGACGGATTGGTCGGCATCTTGGCTAAATATGATGGGGCTCAGTCGTAACGTTGTGTAGTGAGCTTGGCGATATTGATGATCACCGCTACCGCTTGTTCCATCGATTCAAGACACACGTATTCGTGTTTGCCATGGAAATTATGACCGCCTGCAAATAAGTTGGGGCAAGGCAAGCCACGATAGGACAATTGGGCACCATCAGTACCACCGCGAATAGCCTTGATGTCCGGAGTAACGCCCGCCATCTCCATTGCCCGGCAAGCAATGTTAATCACATGAGGTGTAGGCATCACCGCTTCTTTCATATTGAAATAACTGTCAGAAATTGCGATTTCCAAGCTGCCACTTGTCAGTTCGTCATTATATTTCTGCACCAGATCCTGTAACCATTGCTTGCGTTGCTCAAACTGCACTTTGTCAAAATCGCGGATCAGATACACCAATTTGGCCTGTTCAGTTGTACCTTCCATAGATACCAAATGGAAAAAGCCTTCATAGCCACTGCTATGTTCTGGAGTATCGTGCAACGGCATTTTGGCATGGAAGCGACAGGCCATGGTCATAGCGTTAACCATGACACCGAAAGCACTCCCCGGATGGCAAGCATTGCCACGGGCAGTAATCACCGCGGTTGCTGCATTGAAATTTTCAAATTGGAGTTCACCAACCGCGCCGCCATCAACGGTATAGGCCCACTGCGCCGCAAAATGTTCGAGATCGAAACCCTTAACACCGCGCCCAATCTCCTCATCTGGGGTAAAACACACTGCAATTTCACCATGAGGGATCTCTGGATGCTGCAACAGATAATGCATAGCGGTAACAATCGCAGCAATACCCGCCTTGTCATCAGCGCCAAGTAACGTAGAGCCATCAGCAGTAATCAGTGTCTTGCCGAGATAATGCAGCAAATCTGGAAATTGCTCTGGAGACAGCAGTTCTTTGTCCCCCAGCGCAATAATTTGCCCCTGATAATCTGGAATTATCTGCGGTTTTACATTGGCACCGCTGTAATCAGGTGAGGTGTCCAAGTGTGCGATAAAACCGATAACCGGAATATCCGCGATGGTGGCAGGAACGCGGGCATACAAGCAACAAGCATCACTTAAAAAAACATCGCTGAAACCAAGCTCCAGCAACTCCTGCTTTAGGGTTGCAGCAAAGACCTTTTGGCCGGGAGAACTTGGGATAGAAAGACTACTGGGATCGGACTGAGTATCCGATTGCACGTAACGCAAAAATCGAGTGAGCAGAGCTTTTTGCATAGTCGTTTATACCTAGTGCAAGAAAGTGGCTGCATTCTAGCACAACCGACTTCCATACATTAGATTTAGATCATATTTTTGGTTTTAACGTATCAGGCATGTTGGGCCAGCTTTAACAGCACACGACTGACCGCAACAAAACCAAAGGTACCGGTCACCGCAGTAACCGCACCGAACCCGGCGGAACAATCCATACGCATACTGCCAGTCACCCCTTCTTTATTACTACACACGGTACCATCCAATTGCGGGTACTTAAGTTGCTCACTGGAGAACACGGCGTCAATGCCAAACCGACGCTGGGGATTTTTGCTGAAGTTGTACTCTCGGCGTAATAAATTGCGGACTTTTGCCAGTAAGGGGTCTTGGAAAGTTTTTGCCAGGTCTGTAACTTCCACAAGTGTTGGGTCCACCTGTCCCCCAGCACCGCCAACAGTGACAATACGAATTTTGTTACGCTTGCACCAAGCTATCAAGGCCGCTTTAGGTTTCACCGCGTCAATACAGTCCACCACGTAATCAGGAGCCCTTTCGGGTGCTAAATATTGCGGCAAATTATCGGCGCAAATGAAATCTTCGATTTCTGTCACCTGACATTGCGGGTTGATTTCGCTAATCCGTTCCGCCATCACATTGACTTTAGACTGGCCCACCGTTGACGCCAATGCATGAATTTGTCGATTGCTATTCGTGACACAGACATCGTCCAAATCCATCAAACTGATCTGCCCAATACCACTGCGTGCCAGCGCTTCTGCCGCCCAGGTACCGACACCGCCAATGCCTATCACCATGACATGAGCTTCGGAAAATCGCTGTAACGCTGTTACGCCATAGAGTCTGGCGATACCACCAAACCGTTGTTGATAGCTTTCTGATTCGAACATATTTGCTGACAAGATAAGATCCCTGAACACTCGCACTCGCTCCCACAATCAAAAAGGCGAAAAGCGTTTAAAATTGCTGAGCTCATTTAACTTTTATAATTGTTCCACAAATTTGCAGGCCTTGTCTCGCGTGCATCACATGGTCCGCGTTAACACATGGATTTCATTCACTAAAAATTTTTACTTTTTTCAAACATCAGCTAGAACTAATTTATCCTTTAGTTGAACGGCGAAAACAGATAGAGATTGGTATACTGCCATGTCGATACGTTTTTGCCGGAGCCTCAGGAGGTTACGTAAAAATAAACGACTGCTTTTTTTTTAACCACTAAATCGAGCTTTTTTCACTTTTTTGAAAAAGTTCCATGCCGCCGGGGCATAAAATGTGATCTGCGCCACAATATTTAAAAATTAAAACTGCAAAAATCGGCGCAGCTTTATCTTGAGCAGGACGCCCGGGATTGGCCCAGGAACACAAAAAGCAAAACCATAAATAAATGGAATAGAACTTAGGTTCTAGGGAGCACATACATGAAGAAAAGTTTTATCTCTGCGTCAGTCGCTACTGTTCTGGCAGCTGCCTCTTTCGGTGCACTGGCTGATGGTCCATCTTTCTACGGTCGTTTCGACCTGATGATCACTAACTCCCAGAATAGCTACACCCTGCAGGGTGACACTGCTGGCGTTACTCAAGGTGACAGCGGTACTTATCTGGAAAATAACTTCTCATGGTTGGGTGTTAAAGGCTCTGAAAAGATTGCTGATGGTGTAGACGTTGTTTACCAAGGCGAATGGGGCTTTGAAAACACTTCTAACACTGGTAGCTCAACTGTATTTAACTCTCGTAATACATTCTTTGGTTTCAAAACTGCTGCAGGTACTGCAGTATTCGGCCGTAAAGATACCGTATTCAAAAACTCTGAAGGTGGCATCGACCTGTTCGGTAACACCAACGCGGATATGGATCGTATGCTGCAGGCTCAGAGCCGTGTAGCTGATGGCGTGTTCTACTACTCTCCAAAAATCGCTGACGTGTTGACCCTGAATGCCAACTATCAGTTTGATGATAACAACGCAACTACGTCTGCCGGTGATGGCAGCAGCCAGTACGCACTGAGTGCGACTCTGGGCGATAAAGGCTTCAAAGCGCAGAACTACTACGCGGCAGCCGCTTACAACAAAGGTATCAATGGTATTGATGCTTACCGTTTAGTCGGTCAGGTTAAACTGGACCAGTTCAAAGTAGGTGCTCTGTTCCAGCAGTCTGAAAACGTGCTGAACAGCGACATCGACGGTAGCACTTACTTGGTGAACGTTGCCTATAACCTGAACGGTGTAAACCTGAAAGCTGAATACATCTATGATGATGGTGGTTTCGGTAGCTACTTCAAGAACGCTTCTGGCGTTAATATGAAGGCAGATACTGCCGCTACTCGTTCAGTAAGCGATGTAAGCATCTCTAACATCATCGTTGGTGCTGACTATAAAGTGGCTAAAACCACTCTGCTGTATGGTCACTACGCTCACTATGAAGGTGACTACAAACTGGATGGTGCCAAGATCGATCTGGATGACGACAACGTAGTTTCTGTCGGTGTTCGTTACGACTTCTAATCCGATTTCGGATACTAAAATGGCGACCTAATGGTCGCCTTTTTATTGCCTATCAATATTCTCAACAGAGTGTATCAACACTGGACAGCATCAGTATCTCGCCAGCGTTTCTTCCACCTTACGCAACCAGGCGCAGTTATCACAGTCACATTTTCGCCGTGATAAATGGTGCGGCGTAAGATTAGCGTCGACAAAATCCACCGCCATCAATAGCTGTTGTTTCAGCTCTTCGATGGACTTCTCTTCCAAAGCAACAAGATTATCATTGCGATTCATCCAGACACATTCCATCCCCTGATGACAGAAGGTACACTCATCATCAACAGGGTTGTAAAAGCCCGAATGCGGGCAATGGCGCAGCTCCATCGACTGGATAATTCTGGGTCTGGCATACTCAAATAACGCGATGAGTTCGCGCTTGTCAGGCTCGGGCATAACGCCTCCCGATAACGTTGCATTTTACACACAGATTACCCCCGACTGTTTTCGCCATTTTTGACATATATCAAAGTGTCGAAAAATCAGATGCGATAGGTACACATAAATCTGATATAGATCTCGCTTATATAGACTTGCCCACTAGACAGCCTGTCGTTTAAGTGCGTAGATAACACTATTACCCGACGTTGGAGCATCCCGTTGCAAGCCCCGGAACTACAGCACTTCTACATTTCGGAAGAGCAATCAGTTTATCTGCTCAAAGCCGATGATGCCCGTAAGCACCGGGCATGGATCCGCTTGTGTCATCAACAACTGATCAAACTGGGTTATGCAGCGCCAGAACTTATCGGTAAAGGTGCTTATGGTTTTGTGTTTGCCGGCCGTAACCGCTACGGAGAGGAACACGTCTTTAAGTTTTCGCGCATCACCTTGCCACAAAATATTCAGGACCGGTTGGAAGAAGAAGCGTTTATCCTGTCACAGGTACATCATCCTAATGTTCCAGCGCTGATAAAATTTCAACGCGTTGGCCGACAAGGCATTATGGTGATGGCGCGGGCTTCCGGTGAAGACCTCGATCAACGCTGCCGACGCACTGGCGCGTTGCCAGTACAGGAAATTCTAAGTATTGCCCGGCAACTGGCAGATCTACTGCTTTATCTGCGACGCGGCAGACCTTTGGTTCACGGTGATATCAAACCGTCAAATCTGATCTATGACCCACAACAGGATAAGCTGTCGTTGATCGATTGGGGTTCCGCTGTATTTGCGCAATACGAAGCCGATGGCCAGCCAGCACACGCCAATGTCATGGAGTTACTTTCGTGCGATCAACAACATACTAATGCCCGCATGGGCGATGTGTATTTTATTGGTGAAGAACAACTCAACGGCGCCCTTTCCAGTCCGCGTTTCGACGAGCAGGGAGTGGCGGCAACCTTGTATGCGTTGGCGTCTGGACAAGCGAGTCGCTTTGGTTCACGAGTGATCCCGCCCACGAGTCTGGGATTACCGATGGAGCTTGCCCGTACTCTGGAAGGCATGCTCAGCGATGATCCATTATTACGTCAGCGCGCCGGCGATTACTTTTTGCGGAGCATGCAATATAGCCATTATCTGTTGTTGCCCCCAGTACCCGCAATGGAGCAGATTGGCGACATACCGGTTTGGGTGCAACCACAACATCGCGATGTAGAAACTGTCAGCTACAGTTCTCGAAAATCATTTTTACGCAGTCATCAGGGCAATATGGGGTCTGCCGAGCCATTTCCGCAGGATGTACAACTGGAAAAATATTATCGTAATTTTCTGGCGGGCATGGGCGATACCGAAAAGGGATTTATTGCGGCCGTTGGCAGGCTGGGGCAATACCCGATTGTTGGTGGGCTCGCGATTCACTGGCGCGAACAAGGGATATATATCGACTCCAATCTGGCGTTGTACGATGTATCGTTGAAACCCGCATTGTTGCAGGCGGTCAACAACATGGTGACGCTCGCCCGTGGGATCCATAAAATCGGCATTTTTAAAGCCTGCTTCTTCAACGCTAAAGACACATTGCATCTGGAACGCAGCTCCGTTGAAGCGCCGTTCCAATGTCATGATGGTCAGCAACTGCCCTTCGAGATTGGCGAGGTGCCAACGCTGGAAGATAAATCGCGCCTGCATTCTTATTTCGAGGATGGTAAAGATCCTGATGAAAATCTGGAGTTGCCAGCAGAAATTATGGCGGAACTAGAACGACTTAACCATATTCACCACACAGGCTGCATCATCTTTGAAGCATTACCAACCCATCTGAAAATACACAGTTACCTTAGGTTGTTGAATCCGCGCAAACAGGCACAATTTCGTGCCGGTCTGGACCGGATCCTGCAGCATGTTGATAAAATTCAAGGACAGGGAGTTTCCGGTTTTATGAAACTCCCCTATAAAAACACCCGTGAATTCTCCCATCTGGAACGGCGTCCGGAGCGCTTTTACCCACGCAACCCCAGACGCTGTTAATCCATCAGATAGGTGACCCTGGCGGCATTTTTACCGGCGTTAGGATCATCCGTTTAGTGGGAAATTTATCGTGTTGTGCTATCAACTGCTGCATCTGCAGATAATGAGCCGCTTCAAAAGCAGTGACGCGCTTCTCTTTACGCTCGAACTGTTGCTGCCAGAACGCCAGCTTAGCACTGATCTGCGCCCGGACTTCAGGACGACAAGCGGGGTTATCCAAAGCTTCGAGTACACCGTCTAAAACCACTGCATTGACACGCATCGCCACCGCTTGTTTATCACCGGAGGGTAGATTAGCCAGCAGCGTTTTTGCCGCTAGTTGGTCCAGCAATTGTGGTATTGACACCTGCTCGTTATCACGGCTAGCTTGTTGATCTACCCGGTTAAGACGTTCACTTTGTAACAATAACCCGACCACATGGCGACTGAAGGCTTCCACCATCGCTTGCGGATCGTTTGCCACTCCTAGCGCGGAGGCAAAGCTCTCACGAGTTCGCTGATAATCACCGGCTTTAGGCACCAATTTGGCGTAGAGACTGGTCGGCAAATACAGTGAATCACTATCTAACGTGGCAATCACTTCTTTCAGTGCTCGTTGCTGCAACTCAGGCGTCATGAAATGCCAGCTGCCATTATCGCGGCGCTCCAGGTAGCTGTAATCCGTTCCACCGATAAATTTGGCTGCCGCCTCCACCTGATAGCGGCTCAGCAAATAGACCGGCACCAACGCATCAGCCAGTTCGCCCAGGGGTTGCCCGGGAAGTAAGGCTGTAGCAGAAAACTGTTGCAGCGCCTGTTGCCGCACGCCTTGCAGCCGCGCCAGTTCAGCTAGCGGATCATTCCCTCGATCCCATAAACTGGCCCAGGCATTACCGGCAGATGCGCGTCGCGAATCCGCTTCGGCTATGTAACGTAATCCTTGCTGCTGCGTTTGTTGTAACAGCTGTGCCAGCGCCTTTTTTGTCGCGGCAGCGTCACCGAAATCACCATAACCATAGGTGATAGCAAACTTATCCCACGCCCCGATGCCTTCTCGATAAGGCTGACTGATATCAATCTGCCCATCAGTCAACTGAATATAGGGGTGCGGATAGTCCATCACCGAGGCGTTGTCATTGGTGGACGCTGCAAAATTGTGGCTGAGGCCAAGTGTGTGACCAATTTCGTGAGCGGCCAATTGTCTGATCCGCGCCAGTGCCAGGGCCATTGACGCCTGGTCGGCTGCCGCCCGGTCGTTCCAACCCGCAGTCACCCCAAGTGCAATCAGTAAGTCCTGCCGCACCCGTAAACTACCGAGGGTTACTTGGCCTTTAATGATTTCACCAGTTCGCGGATCGGTGACGACCGCACCATAGGACCAGCCACGGCTGGCACGATGCACCCACTGCACCACGTTGTAACGAATATCTTGCGGATCAGCATCATCTGGCAGCATTTCCATTTTAAATGCGTTGAGAAAACCGGCGGCGGCAAATGCTTGCGACCACCAGCGGCCACCTTCCAGCAAGGCACTGCGGATCGGCTCTGGAACGCCGGAGTCCAGATAATAAACTATCGGTTTAACCACCTCGCTGGGGGCCGGGCCTGGATGCACTTTCTGCAACCGATGTCGCAACAATAAACGCTTGGTAATATCTTGATCAATCGGCGTCGCGTAATCACGGTATTCATCTGAAAGGAAGCCACTCATTGGATGATAAGGCCGCGGCTGATAACCAGAGTCTGGCAACGCGATAAAAGAAAAGCGCACCATCATTGACAACCACTGGCCATCAGGGGCGACATCAGCCACCTGTGAACCCGGCTTATCCGCGGCAAAAGTTAGCTGAATGTCGACGTCGCTGTTGCGTGCAAAAGACTTGACGGATTTTGGCAGAATCGCCGAGCGACTGGGGTCGAGATGATAATTGCCTTGCCCGGTAGTTTTCAGTTGTTGCTGAATGCCATGTAAATCCGTCAGCAACAGCTCATTGATAGGCACTAATAAACGGTTGCCCGGTAACAGTTTTCCTTGCCATAACACGGAATCCGCGAAGGCTTCCTTCACCGCCCGTTGTTCAAATGGATTATCGCTATCGGCGCGATAATGCGTATTGAGCTGCTTTAATAAGATGAAGGGGCCCTGGCGTTCAAATTGCACCAGACGGGTATTGCCTAACTGGCCCCGGTCCAGACCAATATCATTGGAACCCGCACCTTGCGGTAGACTGGTGAGCAACAACAGGGGCTGGTTAAGGTGATTAGCTTCGAGATAAAGCTGACCGCTATCATTATCGAAATAGAGATTGATAAACCCTTCAGCTTTATGACTCGTGCGCAAAACACTGTTGCTGTCAGTGGCTGCAGTCACCGCCAGCGGCAGCAGCAATAAGCAAAACAGCAATCCCGACCATGATTTCATACCACGTCCCCGATTTAGTTGTTAGGCATCCGTGGCATCAACGTTAAGGGATTGATCCGCTTATCTCAAGTCTTGTTTATCCAATGACCCAGTGTGTCGAACAACTCATTGAGCATAATCGGCTTGGTAATGTGGGCATTCATACCGGCTTCCAGACTCTTATCCTTATCACCCGACATCGCATGAGCCGTCATGGCAATAATGGGCAACTGTTCCATCGAGTACTGCTTTCGCAGTTCACGAGTCGCGGTTAACCCATCCATCACCGGCATCTGAATATCCATCAGCACTGCGTCGTAACCTTTTTGAGCCACCATCTCCAGCGCCACTTTACCGTTTTCGGCCACATCAACGTCATAACCACCGCTACGAAGCAATTCGCAGGCAACCTGCTGGTTGATTAAGTTATCTTCTACCAGCAGTACTAAACCGCGTTTATCGCCGCTTTCGGCCGCAGGAAGTTCCTTCACCACATTAAGTTCTGGTGCTTCCGAAAATGCCGCGATAATTTCGTTAAACAGTGCTGATGACTTAAACGGCTTTTGCAACAGGGCAAACACGCTGGTATTGCCCAACTCCTGCGCCATCGGTTCTGCCGAATAGGCAGTCATCATAATGACGACAGGTCGTTTGGTCAGTTTGCCGTTCACCACCATTTCATCCATGGCAATGACAACATCCCGGCCGTCCATCTCTGGCATTTTCCAATCAATCAGCAATAGATCATAGGGGTGCTGTTCGAGTTTACACAGGGCTTCGGCACCACTGGCGGCAGTTTCTACATCAAAATGGAAATCACGTAACTGCGCTGCGTATATCTGCAATGCCGAGGGGTTGTCATCCACCACCAGCGTACGCAGATTATTAAGACGCTCAGGCACTGACAGTGGCGCTACGGTGGTCTCTTCGGCCATTTCAAAACTGACAGTAAAACTGAAGATACTGCCGACACCAGGCTCACTCTGTACCCGCAAATCACCGCCCATCATCGACACCAGATGTTTACTGATGGACAGCCCCAGCCCCGTACCACCATACTTGCGCGTAGTCGAACCATCAGCCTGCGCAAAAGCATCGAACAATTGCTTCTGCTTAGTCGGTTCAATACCAATGCCAGTATCACGCACCCAGAACTTTAAGGTTATGCGGTGATCACGTTCTCCCACATCTTCACAGCCCAGCTCTATCTCGCCATCGGCAGTAAATTTCACGGCGTTTGACAACAGGTTGACTAACACTTGTCCTAGTCGTAACGGATCGCCTTTGAGGATCAGCCCGGCGGTCACCGGCGCATATAACAGCAGTTCAATGCCTTTCTCCTGCGCTTTGAGGGCATTGAGATCCAGCGCGTGTTCCAGCACTTTATCCAGCTGGAATGACACTTTTTCCAGTTCCAGTTTGCCGGCCTCAATTTTAGAGAAATCGAGAATGTCGTTAATAATCCGCAATAGGGATTGCGCCGAGAAACCGGCTTTTTCCAGATAATCTTGTTGCTGAGGCGTGAGACTGGTGCGCTGCGCCAACTGCAGCATACCGATGATGGCATTCATCGGCGTACGGATCTCATGGCTCATATTCGCTAAGAATTCGCTCTTATAGAGGTTGGCCAGCTCTGCATCTTTTTTCGCTTCCAGCAACGCCAATTCGGTGCTCTTATGGCGCGTGATATCCTTATTGGTCCCCAGCATACGTCGAGGATCACCGTTACTGGTGAACTCCACCACCCGGCCACGAGCCAAAACCCAATGATAATTTCCACCCTTGCCGCGCATACGGAATTCCACTTCATAGGTTCCCACCGGCGCCTGAAGATACTGCTCTCGCGCGTCCTGAACCCGCTGCCGATCATCCGGGTGGGTTAATTCATCAATGGTAGAAACCAAAGCGGGAAACTCGTTCGCCTGATAGCCCAGCATGGTGTAGAAAGAGGGGTTACAGATGATCTGTTCTGAGTCCAGATACCAGTCCCACAAGCCATCTTCTACCGCGTCCATCGCCAAATGATAACGTTCTTCTGATAACCGTAGCTGCTCGGCCGATTCATACTCGCGGGTGACATCGCGCCACACCACAATCAGACCTTGCAGTTCTCCACGACGGTTGTAAAACGGTAGTTTTAAGGTATCGAGCAACACTGGCCGCCCCGCCAGTTCCACTTTTTCCTGATAGCGTAGTGGCGTCCGTTCCTGCAATACCTTGGTATCTTCCAGCTTGATGCGTTGTGACATCTCCGGCGGGATCAGATCCTGATCCGACAGCCCGATCATTTCGCTTTCGGTATACCCCAGCACCCGTTCAGCCGCCTTGTTACAACCGAGGTACTTGCCTTCTTTGTCCTTAAACACAATGGCTTCGGGAATCGAGTCCAATAATGAGCGCAGCAACGCAAATTCCTGTTCACGGCGTTCGGTCGTTTCACGTAACCGCTCAGTACGCCGCGCCACCAGTTTATCCAGTCGTTTGTTCTGCTCCGCCAGATGCTTGGTGTATTGCTGGTTCTCATCAAAAATGCGGCTGACCAGTTGAAACCAGGGAAGCCAGTCGCGATTGATCTTTTTCGGCGGTTCTTGCGGTGCCTGTGAACAGGCTTCCAGATGATTCAATAAGCGCGACGCCGGACTGACAAATGAGCGCCGGGTCTGCCAGTGCACTATGGTCACCAGTATCGACAGGGCCAGCACCACCAGGAAAAAAGTGGCTTTCAGTTTCTCAAAGGAGTCCGAGAACATGTCATCTACGTTCTGCAGGTAGAGCAAACGCCAAGGTGCGTTATGCAGCGCCACAGAGTAGATGTAATAGCCATTACGGATCATGCCTTCATGGGCATCAAACAGTTCTGATTCCGGCAATGAATGCAGCTCCGCCGGGATGCGCTGACTGATGTGGTACACCCGGTTGATACTGGAGGTATCAAAGTCACTGTGCGACAGAATGTTATTACCCTGGTCGAGCAGAATCACCGTCCCGGGCATTTTAAAATACAGCCGGATCTGCCGCGCCAACGACGCCAAGGTCATATCCAGGTTGATAGAGCCGATAAAATCATCATCAAGGTAGATTGGGACGCCCAGCGTCGTCAGCAGACCATTACCCGCCGCATCCACATAGGCTTCACTCCAGAACACACTGCGCTGCGGGTTCATTTCAGGCGTCGCTAACTGAAACTGTTGGCGGTGCAGTAACTCATCACGGAAACGAACATCGTCTGACGGCCAGGGGTAATAGGACATCATCCGCCGCTTGGAAATGTAATAAATCGCGGAGGCTTTAGGCGCAGCTTCTTTGGCAACGGGAAACGACAGCGACAGCTCAAACAACATTTCCAGTTCCTGATAGAACTTTTCGCTGCGACCATCAAGCGAACCAATACCGGTAATGCGCCCCATATTGGTAAACGGTTCGCCACTTTTGGCGTAGGAGGGTTCTAGCGTGAAATACTGCCCGCTTTCATTAAATTTCTCATATTTGGGCAGCCATTGTTTGCGCACTTGCTCTGCTAAACGCAAGTGGTCAACGGCAATATCTCGGAGACTTTTGACGGCGCGAATACTGGATTCCAGCAACAGATCAATCTGCATGACGTGACGATCCACTTGTTCCTCACGTAACTGCATCTGTTCATTTTTCTGGCGCTCGTAAAACCCCCAAGCGGTCAGCAACGCCAGCACTATCACACCTATGTAGGTGTAAAATACCGCGCGGTTGTAATTTTTCTGGATAGGTGACTTAAGCTGAAGCTCAGGTTCTATTGATTTCATCCCTTACCCTTGGACAACGCTGTTGACTCGACACAGCGCAGATAACTGCCACTATGATAGCAGTTTACCGTGTAAAACAAAGGCCTCACTCGAGGCCTTACACACGATTACAAAGGCTTACAACTGCTCTTCAGCAAATTCCGCTAACCGGGAACGAACCACACCATTGAGGTAAATATTGGCACTGCCTTCAAACTGTTTGAACCGTTCAACGATATAGGTCAAACCGGAAGTCACCGCGGTGAGATAGTTGGAGTCAATCTGTGCCAGGTTACCGCAGCAGATAAGTTTAGTGCCCTCGCCCATGCGGGTAATCATGGTTTTGATTTGCGAGGCGGTCAGGTTCTGGCACTCATCCAGCAACACCACGGCATTCTGAATTGAACGACCGCGCATAAAGTTAATCGATTTAAACTGGATATTGGCTTTATCCATGATGTAATTCAGCGATCCTGCAGGGTTAACGTCATGTTTATGCAGCACTTCCAGCGTGTCAGTAATGGCGGCAAGCCACGGTGCCATTTTTTCCTCTTCGGTCCCAGGCAGGAACCCGATGGACTCTGCGATTTCTGGCGTATTACGAGTGACGATGACCTTATCGTATTGATTACGCTCAATCACCAGCTCCAATGCCGCCGCCATGGCCAACAACGTCTTACCGCAACCCGCCGGGCCGGTGAGGATCACCAAATCAATATCCGGGTCCATCAACGCCTGCAATGCCATGCCCTGATAAATATTTTTAGGTCGCACTCCCCAGGCTTCCATATTCAGCAAGCGATCACGCCCCAGATCCAACACGCTGAGAGAATCATTTGAACGCCCGACGACCCGACCGCAAAAATTGGATTCCGCATCCAATAGATATTGATTCATGTAAAAGATATCGTCACCCAGATCCTTTAACGGCACATCATGGATGGTCTGTCGGCCATGACGCTCGGTCGCAACGCGCTCCAGGTGTTCCCAAAAATTGCCTTCAAATTCGTGGAAACCTTTGGACAGGAAACGAATATCATCAATCAGCTGGTCGGTTCGGTAATCTTCGACCATCAGCATACCCGCACCTTTGGCCTTAAGACGCATATTGATGTCTTTGGTGACCAGTACGACCGGACGGGGATGATGCAGCTTTTGCAAATAGAGTGCAGTGTTGATAATGCGGTTATCGTTGTTATCACCCGGCAGGGCGCCGATAGTGAATTCAATCTGATGATCAGGGAAAATCGCGAGGGTACCGGTAGCGTCACTGTGGCCTTCACGCGTTGGCAGCAGCACACCATTAATAATCTGTTCCGGCGTAATATCACCACCCAGAGTATCTTCCAACGCCCGGATAGCCACTCTGGCATCACGACTGACATCGCGCTTACGGTCTTTGATCTGGTCCAACTCTTCCAGCACCGTCATGGGGACCACCACGTCGTGCTCTTTAAATGAATAAATCGCCAAGGGTTCATGCAATAAAACATTGGTATCAAGTACAAACAATTTCCTGTCGTCTTGTTCCATAGCGCCTCCATAAGCGTCATTGCATTATGTCTTTGTAGTTTTGTATTGGCGGGTTACGCCCGAATATAAAGTCAGAGGCTCCTGTGCAGAGGTGGGTTGAAGGCGTCCCCCGAATGTCGGGTTCAGTTTTTATACTGTCACCATTATTTCGGGATGACAATCGCTTCGCCCGAAGAATTTTTAACACAGAATTTACATCATTGAAAAAGTAGGCAATTAACTGATGGTCGAACGGCAGCTAGCGGGATTGGTATTATAATCGGATTGATATAACATACGCGCCCTTCAATAGGCGCCGAGGAAAAGAGTTAAAAATGCCATTCGCTTTAGGTCAACGTTGGATCAGTGATACGGAATCAGAGCTTGGATTGGGCACAGTTGTGCAACTGGAAGGCCGGATGGTCACCCTGCTATTTCCGGCAACCGGAGAAAACCGTATTTTTTCTCGAAATGAAGCCCCGCTGACCCGCGTGATCTACAACCCCGGTGACAAAGTCAAAAGCCATGAAGGCTGGACGCTGGAAATTCAGCGTACCGAAGAAATTGATGATTTAGTCCATTACCATGGCATCAATAGTGACAGTGGCGAACAAGTCTGCCTCAGAGAAACCTTACTCGACCATAACATTCGCTTTAATAAACCGCAGGATCGCTTGTTCGCCGGCCAGATAGACCGCATGGATCGTTTTGGGATCCGTTATCAGGCACAACGTCTGCGGCATGATCTCGCCACCTCACCGATGCTCGGATTGCAAGGTCCGCGGGTCGGTTTGATCCCGCATCAGCTGTGGATTGCCTCTGAAGTGGGTCAGCGCCATGCCCCTCGAGTACTACTGGCCGATGAAGTAGGTCTGGGGAAAACCATTGAAGCGGGCCTCATCATCCACCAGCAATTGATGACCGGTCGAGCCGAACGGGTACTCATTCTGGTACCAGACACCTTACGTCATCAGTGGTTAGTCGAGATGTTACGCCGTTTCAACCTGCGCTTTTCCGTGTTTGATGAAGAGCGTTGTGTGGAAGCGTTCGCCGATCACGACAACCCGTTTTACACCGAACAGTTGGTGATCTGTTCGCTGGATCTGTTGAAACAAAAACGCCGTCTTGACCAGGCTCTGGATGCCGACTGGGATTTACTGGTGGTAGATGAAGCGCATCACTTGGAATGGACAGCCGACAAACCCAGCCGTGCCTATCAGATTGTTGAGGCGTTAGCACAGGTAATACCTGGTGTGCTGCTGCTCACCGCAACCCCCGATCAGTTGGGGCATGAAAGTCACTTTGCCAGACTCAGGCTGCTCGATCCTAACCGCTTCTACGACTATCAGGCATTTATCAAAGAAGAACAGGATTATCGCCAGGTAGCAACCGCCGCGGATGCCATTGCCAGCGGTCGCAAGTTACCCGATGATGCGATTGAACTTCTGACCGAACTGCTGGCGGAAAAAGATATTATTCCAGCCATAAAACTGATCCAGGCAGACAATATTGCGCCAGAACAACAGCAACAAGCGCGCGATGAATTGCTGCAGCAATTACTGGATCGGCACGGTACTGGGCGAGTCCTGTTCCGTAACAGCAGAGCCTCAGTAAAAGGTTTTCCGCAGCGCATATTCCACAGCTACCCACAGCCGATGCCCGAGCAATATGAAACGGCCATGCGCGTAGCGCTGACCATGAATCGCAACTTGCCAGATGAGACCCAAGCCCGCCTGATGTTGACACCGGAAAAGCTGTTTCAGCAATTCGATGAACAATCAGCGGCATGGTGGAAGTTTGATCCGCGGATCGACTGGTTAATCGAATTTCTGAAAAATCATCGCAGCAAGAAAGTGTTGATTATCACTTCCCAGGCGGCAACCGCATTGAGTCTGGAAGAAGCATTGCGCACCCGAGAAGGGATACTGACCACCGTGTTCCACGAAGGCATGTCCATCATTGAACGCGATAAGGCGGGTGCCTTCTTTGCCCAAGAAGAAGGTGGCGCACAGGCGCTGATCTGCTCAGAAATCGGCTCAGAAGGTCGTAACTTCCAGTTCGCCAGCCATCTGGTCTTATTCGACCTGCCACTGAATCCTGATCTGTTGGAACAACGGATTGGACGTCTGGACCGTATTGGTCAACAAAATGATGTACAGATCCATCTGCCCTATATCGAAGACTGCGCGCAATCAAGGTTGCTCGATTGGTACCATCAGGGACTGAACGCTTTTGAGCAAACCTGTCCGGTCGGCCATATCCTATTCAAGGAATTTTCTGAAGAACTGTTGCCGTTACTTGTCCATGCTGATGATGAATCCATGACCAGTCTGCTCAATCGCGTGCGGGCGCAATACAAAGAGTTGAAACAGGCAATGGAACAAGGGCGGGATAAATTGCTGGAACTCAACTCAAACGGCGGTGATCGCGCCAAAGCGCTGGCTTGGCAACTGGCAGAGATGGACAATGACACCCAACTGATCGGTTCGGTTATCCGCTTGTGGGATGTGATCGGTGTCGATCAGGAAGACAAAGGCGAAAACACCATAGTGCTGCATCCGAGTGAGCACATGATGTTTCCAACTTATCCGGGATTACCAGAAGATGGGATTACCGTGACCTTTGACCGCAACACCGCGTTGTCGCGTGATGACATTGCTTTAATCACTCAGGAGCATCCGCTGGTACAAACCGGTCTGGATCTGGTCACCGGTTCGGATACGGGGACAACGTGCGTTTCGCTATTAAAAAACAAAGCCTTGCCTGCTGGCACTCTCTTTCTGGAATTGATCTACATCGCTGATGCGTCCGCACCGAAAGCCAGTCAACTCTTCCGCTATCTGCCGACAACGCCTATCAGGGTCTTGCTCGATAAAGATGGCAATAATCTGGCCAGTAAAGTGACTTATGACCAATGGGAACGGCAGTTGAGTCCGGTAAATCGCCATATTGGCAGCAAACTGGTAAATGCTTCACAGCCATTGCTCCACCCGTTGCTGGCCAAAGGAGAGCAACATGGACAGGATGCAATGGCACAGTTGATACAACAAGCCCGGCAACAGATGGAATCCAGCTTGCTGAGTGAACTGGAACGCCTGGAAGCGTTACAGACGGTAAATCCCAATATTCGTGAAGATGAACTGGAATACCTGCGGGAACAGATACGAGAACTCAATGGCTATCTGGATAACTGTCAATTGCAGCTCGACGCCATCAGATTAGTACTGGTCAGTCACGTGTAACAGCTAAGCCCGCATCTGCGGGCTTTTTTACGCGTGCGCGCACTATCCGAATGGCATAATCCTTTTATAATGAGACCAGATTCTCACCGCCCGGGGACAATTTTGCTCAAACATTACGCACTGTGGTCATTACTGCTGACGGCCATACCGGCACTGCCGTTAGTGGCAGCGTCCGCACCTGCGACTGACGCTGACAAGGCTGAGGTCAGCCAGATCCAGATTGACAGTAAACCGGTCACGGTGCTGACTCGTGAGTGGCAATATCGCATTCATCGCGGTAGTGTCATCATCATTCCGCCACCGGGGCAGCAAGCAATGTCACCCGGTTTGCTGAACTATTTAAGACAAAATCTCAACCTGTCCGGCTGGACCACCTTTAGCCTGACACCACCAGCGCAGCCGCAGGAACCTAACTTTACCACTGCCGCCACCGAAGTCAGCAAAGCCGGTGATGGCAAAACGCCGCCGCCAGGAAACTCGACACTGAGTAAACGTAGCGATGCAGACTGGCAACAACTACAGAAAAGCCAAGAAGACTATCTGCGACAAGGGCTAACGCAACTGCAATCCTCCGCTCAAGCCTTTGCCGGGAAACAACTGCTGATTGCCGAAGGGGCGTCTGCAGCGTTAGTGTTGAACCTGCTCACCCGCAAAGGCATCGCTAAACCGGATCTATTAGTGCTGATTAATCCGTATAGTGAACCGTCTGCGGCTAATGCCGAGATCCCAGCGCAATTGGCTAAATTGCCGTTGACTGTACTCGATTTACAATCCCGTGACGCGAATAGTGCATCACTTAGCACGCAACCACAGCGGCAGCAGGTGTTTGAAGCTCATCCTGGATATCGCTCGCGCCAGCGACTGTTAGCACTCGACCTGACGCAACAGACTGCATACGAACGTTGCCTGCAGTTAATTAATCAGATGGGCAGCAGCATTACTGGCAGCAGCGGTGCGCAAACCGCCAAGGTAACCTCAGAAACAAGCAGCTAAAGGTCACACTCTAGGCGAGTGAGCTGTCTATAATGAAGCGATTGTTTTCTTTCAACCTGTTCATGGAGCGAGCGATGGCATGACCATTCCGGTATTGATTTGTGATGATTCAGCGCTGGCACGCAAGCAAATGGCGCGGACACTCCCCAAAGAATGGGACGTGGAAATCTCCTACGCCGCCAACGGCGCGGAGGGACTCGAAGCAATTCGAGCCGGTAAGGGCGAGATCGTTTTTCTCGACCTGAATATGCCGGTAATGGATGGCTACGAAGTACTACGCATGGTGCAACAGCAGGATTTACCCGCCATGATCATTGTGGTCTCCGGCGATATTCAGTTACAGGCCCATCAACGTGTCAAAGCGCTTGGTGCCCTGGATTTCATTCAAAAGCCCGTCACTGCCGACGCAATTATCAACATTCTCGAAGAATATGGCATTCTCTCACTCGCTCTGGAGCCATCCACGACCACTGACAACGCCTCGATGTTGGAGGTCGATCTGCGCGATGCCTGTCAGGAAGTGGCCAACGTTGCCATGGGCCGTGCTGCCGATCTGTTAGCTAAGTTACTCGATGTTTTTGTTTTACTGCCGATCCCGAATGTGAATGTGCTGGAAGTCAGCGAACTTACTATGGCACTGAAAGCGACCGAAAACAGTACCCAGGTCTCGGCACTGTGTCAGGGATTCATTGGTGCCGGTATTGCCGGAGAGGCACTACTGATATTTCATGACTCCAGTTTTGCTGACATGGCGGCGCTGATGGGCATGTCCAATCCGGATAATGCCAACACCGAAATAGAAGTATTAATTGATACCGGTAATGTGCTGATCGGGGCTTTTCTCAACGGGATTGCCGAGCAACTGGATATGACCTTCAGTCAGGCGCATCCGATTGTCCTCGGTCGCCATTGTACCGTGAACGACCTGATCCATGACAATTCCGGCCGCTGGAAACGTACCCTGGCAATGGAGATTAATTACCGGATTGAAGGGCATAACGTGCAATGCGATCTGTTATTGCTGTTTACTGAAGACTCTTTGCCGACACTGAATTTCAAGCTCGGCTATCTGATGCATTAACTGGATACTGCCATGAACCATGATGCTGATCCGATGAATGAACTGCACTGGCTAATTGACATGGTGCAGACAATAGAAGTGGGCCTGGTGGTATTGGATCGCCAGTTCAATATCCAGCTGTGGAACGGCTTTATGGAAAACCACAGTGGGATCTCGCCCAATGAGCTTAAGGGCAACAATTTGTTTCAGCGCTTTCCTGAACTGCCAGCGGACTGGCTGAAACAGAAAATGGAGCAGGTCTTCCTGCTGAAAAACAATGTGTTTATCAGCTGGGAACAGCGTCCTTACATCTTTAAGTTCAACAACTATCGACCGATCACCGGCCGTGCGGAATTCATGTACCAAAACATCACGTTACTGCCACTGTCCTCATTAACGGGTACCAGTCATATCAGCATGATTATTTATGATGTCACCGATATAGCCATCAATAAATTACAGCTGACGGCCGCCAATGAACAGCTGCAACAGTTAACACAACGTGATGAACTTACCCAGCTATTTAATCGGCGACACTGGCAGCAGTTAGTGGAACAGGAATTTGCCCGTTTTAGCCGTTACCAGGAGCCGACAACGCTGATGATGGTGGATATTGACTATCTGAAGCAGATTAATGACCAACACGGACATATTGCCGGGGATCGTGCAATTCAGCATCTGGCACATCTTGTCAGCCGTAATTTACGCAACACCGATGTTGCTTGCCGGTATGGCGCTAACAGCTTTGCTTTGCTATTGCACCATTGTGATACGGTGCAGGCATCACAGCTGGCAGCGAGGCTGCAATTCAGCCTACAGCAAACACCATTATTATTTAATGGCAGCCACCTCAGCTTTGCCATCAGCATCGGGATTTCTACGCTCAATGATGAATGTAGTGGCTATGATCGCTGGTTGGATACTGCGGATGAAGCGCTGGCAAATGCCAAAATGGCAGGTAGAGATCAGATTAATATTGTCGAGTAACCGTCGGGTCACTCATAAAAAAACCGCCTATTGGCGGTTTTTTATGTCTGCCGCGATATCAGGACACTCGTACCACATTGCCACCAAGGTCACTGAATTTCGCTTCGATGTGCTCGTAACCACGGTCCAAGTGATAAATGCGATCGACGACAGTAGTGCCCTCAGCCACCAACCCGGCGATCACCAGACTGGCGGAAGCACGCAGGTCAGTCGCCATCACTTGCGCACCGTTAAGCGACTCCCGACCATGAATAATACAAGTGTTGCCTTCCAGTTCCATACTGGCGCCCATACGATTCAGCTCCGGCACATGCATAAAACGGTTTTCAAAAATGGTTTCCGTAATCGTCCCGGTACCTTGTGCCAGCGCGTTCAACACACAGAACTGCGCCTGCATGTCAGTTGGAAATCCTGGGTAAGGCATGGTTTTCAGGTTCACCGCTTTAGGGCGCTGTCCTTTCATATCCAGCTCAATCCAATCATCACCGACAGTAATCTGTGCACCTGCTTCCTGTAATTTAGCCAGTACCGCTTCCAATGACGCAGGATCAGCGTCCAGGCAACGAATCCGACCACGAGTCACCGCTGCAGCGACCAAAAATGAACCGGTTTCGATACGATCGGGCATCACCCGATAATCACAACCGTGCAGTTTTTCCACGCCTTGAATACGAATGGTCGCGGTGCCCGCCCCTTCAATACGAGCGCCCATGGCTATTAGGCATTTTGCCAGATCAACAACTTCTGGCTCTCTGGCCGCATTTTCAATAATGGTTTCGCCATCCGCCAGCGAGGCTGCCATCAGCAAGTTTTCGGTAGCACCGACGCTCACAGTGTCCATAAAGATATGCGCCCCCTTAAGACGGCCATCAATACGAGCTTTGACGTAGCCTTCCTTGACCTCGATGTGTGCCCCCATCAGCTCTAACCCGTGCAGATGCAAGTTGACCGGCCGGGCACCGATGGCACAGCCACCAGGAAGTGATACATCGGCAGTGCCGTACCGTGCCAACAACGGACCTAACACCAAAATTGACGCACGCATGGTTTTCACCAAATCGTACGGGGCACAGAACTCATGGATATTTGCGGCGTTGATCTGCACTACCCCATTTTGCGGATCTGACACCTCGGCACCGAGGCAACGCATCAATTTGCAGCTAGTGGTGACGTCTCGCAGATTGGGGACATTTGACAAAACCACTGGGTCAGCGGTGAGCACACCGGCCATTAAGATTGGCAATGCCGCATTTTTAGATCCGGAGATCACGACATTACCGGCAAGTGGGCCACTTGCCTGAATAGTTAATTTATCCACGTTACTTCTCTACACTGGCATGTTGAAGATCTTTTCACGCTGCCACTGTGCAGGAGTAAAAGTCTTAATACTGAGGGCGTGCATTTCACCACTGGTAATACGATCCATCAGTGGCGCATAAATCGCCTGTTGCTGCTTGATTTTACTCATACCATCAAAGCAATCGCCTACGGCAACAATTTTGAAATGAGTCCCTTCCACCGTCACATAAACTTCGGTAAGACTCAGCGCTTCGCGCAAAACAGTTTCGATCTCTTGTGTATCCATCAGCGAATATACCTTGTCAGGCGTTGATTACTCATTAAAAAAATCCTGTAAATCATACAGGTCTATCAAACGTTTCACTTGGGTTGATGGTGCCACCAACTGCAACTCCGATGGATGTTGGCTAAGCAACTCCATCAGGAAGGCGACACCGGCGGTGTCGCTATATTCCAGCCCGCTTAACTCCAGCGTCCGGGTGCCTGCGGCCACCAGAGTTTTCCTCTGTGACCACAACTGCTTGACGTCTTCCTGACTCAGTCGACCCAGTACCTGACAACAATCACCCTGTTGCTTGAATTCTATCACAGAGCATCCTTACCTTTAGGTGCACTAAAGTCGATATGTATATTGGCTTTTTCCTGCAACATTGTAATGACGGCATCAATGCCTTTCTCACGCACCATGGAGGTCACTTCTGACTGTTTAGAATTCAGCAGGCTAACGCCTTCTGCCACCATATCGAAGGCTTTCCAGGTATCATCTTTCAAACGACGAACCTTGAATTCCAGTTTGATAGGTGGACGGTCATGATCGACGATCTGCACATCGACTGCGACCATGCGCTCACCGGAAAAATCACTGGCTGGGGCAAATTCAACTTTCTGATCAGTGTAAGCGGTAAATGCCTGGGCATACGTGGTCACCAGATAACCTTCAAATGCCGCGACAAAATCGTCACGCTGCTCTTTGGTGGTGTCCTGCAGATACGGGCCTAACACCTTGTATGCAGCATAACGAGAGTCAACATAAGGCATCAACTCTTCAGTGACGATGGTTTTCAGGTAGTCAGGATTGGCTTGAATTTTGTCCTGCTCCTGATGAAAACGTGCAAAAGTCTGATCTGCCACTTCCTTAATCATGGCATAAGGATCTTTATAGTCTTTTGCAGCAGTTTGTGCGTGAACGACTACCGGCAACAGCATACACACTGCTGCCATTACACCCATTAATTTCTTCAACATAAAAGACTCCTTATTTCTTATCCTTGGAACCAGCGCTATACAAGAACTGGCCGATAAGATCCTCTAACACCATTGCCGAATGGGTATCATCAATACGATCCCCATCCTTCAGAATGGACACATCATCATCAACAAAACCTGGGGTCAGCCCGAGATATTGTTCTCCTAATAGCCCCGAAGTCAGCACTGATAAACTGCTGGTTTCCGGGAAATTATCGTATTGCTTGTCCATTGTCAGCGTAACGACTGGCTCCATTTTCTTTGGATCCAAAGAAATACCGCTGACACGGCCAACAACTACCCCGCCAACTTTTACCGGAGAACGCACCTTCAAACCGCCGACGTTGCTGAACTCAGCTGTCAAAGTGTATGTGTCACTAGAAGTACGTACCTCTACGTTGGCGACCTTATATACCAGCACCAGAAATGCCGCCATCCCCGCTACGAGAAACATACCTACCAAGAATTCAATTTTTCTTGTCAACATAATCAGTTACCAAAGTTAAACGCTATTATCCATTAATTGCCAAACATCAGTGCTGTCAGCAAAAAGTCCAGAGCCAGTACCGCTAAGCTTGATTGCACCACAGTCTGAGTGGTGGCCCGGCTAATCCCTTCCGGGTTGGGCACCAGATGGTAACCACGATATAACGCTATCCAAGTCACTACCCAGGAAAATACAAAGCTTTTAATCAGACAATTCACAATATCTTGGCGCCACTCAACCGCAGCTTGCAGAATCGACCAGAAGGCACCGTTATCAATACCCTTCCACTCAACGCCTACCAGATAACCGCCATAGATCCCCACCGCCGTAAACATCAACGCCAGCAGCGGCATGCTGATAAAACCAGCCCAAAACCGCGGCGCTATAATCTGACGCAGAGGATCTACTGCCATCATTTCCAGACTCGACAGCTGTTCAGTGCTTTTCATCAACCCCAGTTCAGCGGTTAATGCCGAACCGGCCCTACCCGCAAACAATAAAGCGGTAACCACGGGGCCAAGTTCACGCAACAGACTCAAGGCAACTAAAGGCCCCAGGCTTTGTTCCGTGCCGAAATCCACTAAAATGGTATAGCCCTGCAGCGCCAATACCATGCCGATGAACAAACCGGAAACCAGGATGATCACCATCGACTGCACGCCAACAACATAAATCTGTTTGACCAGTAACGGTGTCCCTTTTTTGGGTCGAGGTAACTGTACCAACGACCCCCACAGCAACAATCCGGCTTTACCTAAGCCGGAAATCAATCCCAGAGCATCATGTCCGAGATCGGCAATAGAATCAGTCAGACGCACCCAGTAACTCCTTCTGATAATCCATGGCGGGATAATGGAATGGTACAGGACCATCCGGCGCACCATCGATAAACTGCCGTAATTGCGGATTGTCAGCCTGCCGTAACGCTTCCGGCGACCCTTCAGCAATAATCCGTTTATCCGCGATGACGTAGGCATAGTCAGCAATACTCAGGACTTCACCGACATCGTGAGACACCACAACCGAAGTCAGGGATAAGGCATCAGACAACTCGCGGATCAGTTTCACCAGCACGCCCATCGAGATGGGATCTTGTCCTGCAAACGGTTCATCGTACATCACCATTTCCGGTTCCATTGCAATCGCTCTGGCGAGTGCAGCACGTCGTTGCATCCCGCCGGAAAGTTCGCTGGGCATCAAGGATGCGGCACCGCGTAGCCCGACCGCCTCAAGCTTCATCAGGACGATACGGCGAATAATCGCTTCTGGCAGACCAGAATGTTCACGCAGTGCAAAAGCGGTGTTGTCGAATACGTTCATGTCAGTGAACAAGGCACCACTTTGAAACAGCATGCTCATACGCTTACGCACATCAAACAGCTCATGACGTGAGAGTTTATGGATGTTTTTCCCTTCAAACAGTACTTCACCGCTATCAGGAGTAAGCTGACCACCAATCAGCTTCAGCAATGTCGTTTTGCCGATACCGCTGGGGCCCATTATGGCGGTTACCTTGCCTTTGGGGATGCTCAGATTGATCTTATCGTAGAGCACCCGAGAGCCCCTGCTGAAACAGAGGTTCTTGACTTCGACCAACGCAGTCTGGGTTTGGCTCATGTTTGCTTCCAGTTCTAAAAATTCCTGTTTTATGAGTGGGATTTGCCGCTTATCCCGTCACAGACGTAACCCTGAGTTACCGGAACGTTCTCAGATTGCCAACATCGATGTTTTGCATCTTGGAAACACTCCAATCATGTTAGTCACGCCAATCTGAACCGTTACTGAACAGCCTTCTGTGAACCAGAGGCCTGATATAATCAGCGATAAATTGTACGCAATAGAGTTACGGCACACAACTGGCAGCCCCAGTGGAAGAGGCGCCCTTTCAATTTCCAGCAAATACAGCGACAATGCAGCGCTAGGTTCAGGGAAAAACGATTGTTCAATGCTATTCAATATTTTTTTACTGTTGGCTGGACTGCTGTTTTTAGTCTGGAGCGCTGATAAATTTGTTTATGGTTCAAGTGCTTTGGCTCGAAACCTTGGGCTTCCCTCGTTATTAATTGGTTTGACGATTGTTGCCATGGGGAGTTCCGCACCAGAAATGTTTGTGGCGGCAACGGCATCATTATCCGCGCGACCAGACACCGCAATAGGCAATGTTCTGGGATCTAATGTTGCAAATATTTCGCTAATCTTGGGGATTACCGCATTATTTGGCGCAATTCGTGTCAGTTCTCAGACACTGTTTCGGGAAATTCCCCTGATGTTGATTGCCACCCTGTTTGCGGGTTACTGCCTTGCCGATCGGCAATTAACCCGTACAGAAGGGACAATACTGGTGCTGCTGTTTCTGACAGTGATGGGCTACCTTATCTGGCATGCTTTCGCTCACAGAGAACAGGATGTGTTGGCGGATGACGCCGACAGCGATATTCCGAAAGATGTCGCCACTTGGAAAGCCTTGTGCTGGATTGCGGTCGGCATCATATTATTGCCACTGGCAGCTAACTGGATGGTCGAAGGTGCGGTCGGTATCGCCAAGTATTTTGGCATGTCAGATCTGGTGATTGGTCTCACAATTATCGCGGTTGGCACAAGTTTGCCGGAGTTAGCCGCCTGTATCATGGGTGTGCTGCGCCAAGAGGACGACCTGGCTATTGGCAATATCGTAGGTTCAAACCTGTTCAACATCCTTGCAGTGCTGGCTATTCCTGGATTAATTGCGCCCGGAGAAGTAGATGCCTCAGCCGCCAGCCGGGATGTTTATATGGTGTTAGGTACCAGCACAGCACTGGCCCTATTGATCCTGTTGAGCAGCAAAAAGCAGCGCGAATTGAAAAGGTGGCACGGCGTCACCTTGCTTACCAGCTTTGTATGCTATCAGATTAGCCTGTTCTAGCCTCCGCGTTGAGTGTTGAACAGAAACAAGAGAGAAAGATATGACAGATGCAAGTCAGTTGCGTCATTGGGGACGCAAAGTCATTGATATCGAAAAACAAGCCTTAGATAACCTGTATCAATACGTTGATTCTGAAGAATTTGCCCAGGCTTGCGAGATGATTTACCACTGCAGTGGCAAAGTGATCGTGATGGGGATGGGAAAATCCGGCCATGTAGGGAACAAGATTTCAGCGACGCTGGCCAGTACCGGTACGCCCGCTTTTTTTGTGCATCCGGGTGAAGCCAGTCACGGCGATCTTGGTGTCATCAGCCACAACGACATTGTGCTCGCCATTTCCAACTCCGGTGAATCCAATGAAATTCTTACCCTGATGCCAGTCATCAAGCGACAAGGCATTCCGGTTATCACCATGACGGGTAACCCGGAATCCACCATGGCCAAACTGGCACAACTGCACCTGTGTATTAAAGTGCCGGAGGAAGCCTGTCCATTAGGATTAGCCCCCACGTCCAGCACTACCGCGACCTTAGTCATGGGCGATGCACTGGCTATTGCGCTGCTGCAAGCGAAAGGGTTCACCAAGGATGATTTTGCGCTGTCTCATCCAGGGGGCGCCTTAGGTCGTAAACTATTGTTGAAAGTCGATAATGTCATGCACAAAGGTCATGACATTCCGCTGGTACATCATGATATCTGCATTACTGACGCCCTTTATGAAATCTCCAAAAAAGGCTTGGGAATGACCGCGGTAATTGACGGAGACAACAAGCTAGTAGGTATCTTTACTGATGGGGATTTGCGCAGAGTAATTGACGCAGAAGTCAATTTACGTCAGACCCGGATTGCGGATGTGATGACCCGTAACTGCATTACAATTAAAACTAATATTCTTGCAGCAGAAGCCCTTAAGGTGATGGATGACCGCAGCATTAATGGCTTGATTGTCGTCGATGCCGAAAATCATCCGATAGGAGCGCTGAATATGCTGGATTTAGTCAACGCGGGGGTCATTTAATGGCGCAAGACAGCTTTTACGGACCCGTTGCCGATGAGATTTGGCAGTTAGCCAAGCAGATACGACTACTGATTTGTGACGTTGATGGCGTCTTTTCGGATGGCCGCATCTATCTTGGAAACCATGGTGAAGAACTCAAAGCGTTCCACACTCGTGACGGTTATGGCGTAAAAGCGTTGCTCAACGCCGGGATTCAAGTCGCGGTGATTACTGGACGTAAATCACAAATTGTTGAAGACCGTATGACGGCGCTAGGGATCCCTCATATATTTCAGGGCGTTGATAATAAATTGGAGCCATTCAACTGGCTGCTGCAACATTATCAACTACCACCACAACAGGTGGCCTATATTGGGGATGACATGGTGGATCTGCCGGTAATGCAACAGGTAGGCCTCAGCGTATGTGTTGCTGACGGGCATCCTCGAGTCAGACAGCTAGTGCATCTGGTCACCTATCTCAATGGCGGCTATGGGGCACTGCGTGAACTGGCAGATCTGTTACTGATGAGTCAGGATAAAATTGCATCCGCACACGGCATGAGTATATGAACAGAGTCACCTTGGCCATTATCGCGTTCTTTACCGCTGCACTGGTGTTGTACTGGCAGGTACAGAACAAACGCAATTCGGAAGCCACCCAGCTGTCTACCGATGTGATTCAGCCCGATTACGTAGCAGACGATTTACGCAGTGTCAGCTATGACCAAAACGGAATGATCTCCAGTCGGGTGTCAGCTAAGCACATGGAACACTATGAGCAGGATGACCGGACAGTATTTACTAATCCGGTATACTGGGTATTCCCAGACAAGGGTCAGACCGAGTGGCGCATGACCGCATTGCAAGGACAACTCGATAAACACAGCAACAAGGTGGTGTTGCAAAATGATGTTATTATTGACGCCATCAGTCCAACTGAACCGATACAATCTATCAGTACCAGTTATCTGGAACTGAACCTTAGCAACATGATTATGACGTCAGACAAAAATATTCTGATCAATGGTCAGGACTTCAATATCACAGGTCTGGGGCTATACGCTGATCTCAACGCTCAGCAGGTCAAACTGCTTAGTCAGGTAAAAGGAACCTATGAAACGAAATAAGCTTATTTTCGCTGCTATGCTGTGCCTTACCAGCCTTTCAGCTGCTGCGGTTGATAAAGATCTGCTGCAACAACTGGAAATATCCGCTGATGCGCAGTCGGCAGATATCAAGAACAAGCAAGTCGTGTACAGCGGCCATGTGATTGTGACCCAAGGTTCAATGAAGCTCACAGCCGCCGAAGTCAACGCATCCAGTTCCGATAAAGACGGCGAAAGAGTATTGATTGCAAAAGGTTCACCGGCCACCTTTCGTCAGAAATTAGAAGATGGCCGTATTGCGAACGCCAGCGCCAATGAAATTCACTACAACATTAATAAACGCGTACTGACGCTCATCGGTAAAGCAAAGGTGGAACAAGGTGGCAGCGTTTCCACTGCAGAAAAAATTGTCTATGACCTTAAAAACCAGCAGTTGCAAGCCTCCAGCAGCGGCCAGGGAGAAGATCGTGTGACCACGGTCATCCAGCCTGACAACTACCAGCAGCAACCCAAAAAGGATCCCCAGCAGGAGCAGCAATGAGTAATACCTTGATCGCCCATAACCTTGCGAAAAGCTACAAAAAAAGAATGGTCGTGAAAGATGTCAGTCTGTCGGTTGCAACAGGTCAGATTGTGGGATTATTGGGACCCAATGGTGCAGGGAAAACCACGACATTTTACATGGTAGTCGGCTTGATCCAGAGCGATAAGGGACGGATCTTTATCGATCAAGATGAGCTGACCATGGATCCCATGCACCTTCGCGCTCGCAAAGGTATTGGCTATCTGCCGCAAGAAGCCAGTATTTTCCGTAAGCTAACTGTTCGCGATAACATCATGGCAGTATTGCAGATCAGAAAAGATCTGGATCGCGATGGCCGTGAAGAACAACTGGAACAGTTACTCGAAGAGTTTCACATCACCCATATTCGCGACAGCATGGGGATGTCACTTTCGGGAGGTGAGCGCCGGCGTGTCGAGATTGCCAGAGCCTTGGCCGCAGACCCGAAATTCATTCTGTTGGATGAACCCTTTGCTGGCGTAGACCCCATCTCCGTTATTGATATTAAAAAAATTATTGAACAATTGCGGTCACGTGGACTGGGTGTGCTGATTACGGATCATAACGTGCGTGAAACACTTGATGTTTGTGAACATGCATACATTGTCAGCCACGGACAACTGATCGCCGAAGGCACCCCTGCCGAGATCCTCGACAACCAACAAGTCCGTGCTGTGTACTTGGGTGAACAATTCAAGCTATAGTAAACACCGGGAGCGCTTACAGCTTTAAAACGTTAAAGTCTGTAATTACTAGAATTTTTATAAAGTTATAAGATGTAGGGGTAAGCGGTAACATGAAAACGTCACTCCAGCTCAAACTGGGTCAACAACTGACCATGACACCTCAACTGCAGCAGGCAATACGTTTGCTGCAGCTGTCGTCGCTGGAGTTACAACAGGAAATTCAAGAAGCCTTAGAAGCAAACCCGCTGCTCGAAGTGAATGAAGACAACCAAAGCACCGACAGCAATCATGATATCGATAACAATTTAGAGGCACCGGAGCCGAGCGAACATATCGAAGATAGTTCGACGGTAGAAACCTCGGACGCACTCACTAGCCAGGCACTCCCTGAAGAGCTGCCAATGGATACTACCTGGGATGAGGTTTTTACTGCCGCTCCGGCTATGTCCAGTGGTCCTATCCGTGATGACGATACCCCATTTCAGGGAGAAACTTCTGAAGGTTTGCATGAACACCTGGAATGGCAGAAGAACCTGACACCGTTCTCAGAAACTGATGCAGCAATCGCCACTGCAATTATCGAAGCGATTGATGATCAAGGATATCTGACGCAAACCACGGAGGATATTCTGGATGCTATGGGCAATCCGGAAATCGAGCTAGAAGAAGTAGAAGCGGTATTGAAACGCATCCAACACTTCGATCCTGTCGGTGTCGCTGCACGGGATCTGCGTGAATGTTTGCTGATCCAGCTGTCGCAATATAGTGATGACACCCCGCATCTCGAAAACGCCATTATGCTGCTGGAACAGCATCTTGACCTGATCGCTGCCAAAGATTATCGCACACTGATGCGCAAGACCCGTTTGAGAGAAGAAGATCTGCGTGACGCGATTAGTTTGATCCAATCGCTTAATCCACGTCCCGGACTATTAGTGCAGCCTCAGGATGACGAGTACGTGATCCCAGATGTCAGCGTGTGGAAGAAAAATGGTCGCTGGGTGGTAGAACTCAACCCAGACTGCATGCCCAAACTCAGTATTAATCAGCAATATGCCGCTATGGCCCGCAGTGCGCGGAGCCAATCCGACAGCCAGTTTATCCGCGGACACCTGCAAGAAGCCAAATGGTTTATCAAGAGTCTGGAAAGCCGCAATGAAACACTACTAAAGGTGGCTAACTGCATTGTACAGTTTCAGCAGGGATTCTTTGAATATGGCGAAGAAGCCATGAAACCGATGGTGCTCAATGATATTGCCGAAGCCGTTGATATGCACGAATCGACAATTTCCCGAGTGACAACGCAGAAATACATGCATACGCCACGCGGTATATTTGAGCTAAAATATTTCTTTTCCAGCCACGTCGGTACTGAAGACGGTGGCGAATGTTCATCGACGGCAATCCGCGCCTTTATCAAAAAACTGGTGGCCGCGGAGAACCAGAAAAAGCCGCTCAGCGACAGCAAAATGGCACAGTTGCTGGCTGAGCAGGGAATTAACGTGGCACGCCGAACCATCGCCAAATACCGCGAAGCCATGATGATCCCACCATCGAATCAGCGTAAGAGTTTGTAATTCCACAGTACCCCTATGGAGGACACCCTATGCAAATCAACCTGGCAGGCCATCATATTGAGATCACCGACTCGTTGCGCAGCTATGTGGAGAGTAAATTTGCAAAACTTGAACGCCATTTCGAACAGATCAATAATGTGCACGTCGTACTCAATGTTGAGAAAGCAATACAACGAGTCGAAGCCAAGCTACATCTGAATGGTGGAGAGGTGCACGGCACCGCAGAACACACCGATATGTACGCTGCCATCGACGCTCTAATTGATAAATTGGATCGTCAGGTCATTAAATACAAAGAAAAGCTGACAAAATACTCATGATGGAACTTAGTACCATCCTGCGGCCGGAGTGTACCGCATGTGCCACACCCGGCAGCAAGAAAAAGGTATTGGAGCTCATCAGCGAACTCGCAGCAGCCCAGTATCCAAACCTGTCGTCCCAAGCCATTTTCGAAAGTCTGCTGGTCAGAGAGAAAATGGGAAGTACCGGTATCGGGAATGGCATTGCCATTCCCCATGGTCGCTTGCCGGACATTAAAGATCCTATCGCCGTGCTGATTAAGTGCGACGAACCGATCCCCTTTGACGCTATCGATAATCAACCGGTAGACATCTTGTTTGCGTTGGTAGTGCCCGCCGATCAATGTCAGCAGCATCTCAGTACTTTGTCGGCGATGGCCGAGAAACTCAGTGATAAGCTGATACTCAAGCAACTGCGGAAAGCCACCACCAAAGAAGAACTGTATCAGGTGATCACCGGATGAAATTGGCCATTGTCTCAGGCCGCTCAGGCTCAGGAAAATCTGTAGCGTTACGAGTGCTGGAAGACTTGGGCTATTACTGCGTTGATAACCTGCCACTCCCCATGATTGGCAGTCTGTTAGACAATCTGCGCGGCAGTAACGAACTGGTCGCGATTAGCGTCGATGTGCGCAACATGCCTAACCAGGAAAAAGTCCTGGAAAGTCAGATACAAAATCTGCCACAAGGCACTGAAGTCATCAGTTTCTTTTTAAACGCATCCGATAAGGTGCTGCTTAAACGTTACAGTGAAACCCGACGTCTACATCCGTTATCCAAGAGCAAAATCTCCCTTAAAGATGCGATTGAGCAGGAAGGCAAACTACTCGCGCCGATGTCGCAGCTAATGGATCACTACATAGATACCTCTAACATGAATATCTATGAGCTGAGTGACACCGTACGCGAAATTTTGCTGGGGACAGTGACCAAGGAGCTGGTGATTAACTTTGAGTCGTTTGGCTTTAAGCACGGTCTCCCCGCAGAAGCTGATTTCATCTTTGATGCGCGCTTTCTACCTAATCCTCATTGGGAGCCGCAGTTAAGACCGTTAACTGGGCTTGACGAACCAGTACGTGAGTTTCTCAACCGTCAGCCACTGGTGAATAAATTCATCTGGCAGATCGAGAACCTGCTCGATACCTGGCTGCCGCACTTGGAGCGCAATAACCGTAGCTATCTGACCGTTGCTATCGGTTGCACTGGTGGCCAACATCGTTCAGTGTACGTTGCTGAACAACTGGCTAAACGCTTCAGCAACAGTAAACATAAAGTGCAGGCTCATCACCGGGATTTAGCGCATGCCAAGAATTGAGCGCGAAGTCACCATACAGAACAAGCTCGGGTTACATGCACGGGCCGCGACCAAATTGGCGGTACTGGCAAACGAGTTTGATGCCAACATCCTTTTAGTTCAGGGACAAAAACAAGCATCAGCGGCGAGCGTGCTGGGATTGCTCATGCTGGAAACGGGCATGGGGAAAACGATTCGTCTGATTGTTGATGGTCCCGATGCTGAACCGGCAATGGAGGCTATTTGTAACTTGATCAACTCTCGCTTTGACGAAGCCAGTTAGTAGTTCCTTTCTGATATCTCCCATTGTAAGCTAGCTTAATTTCCCGTTACTACAAATGCTTAAGGGAAAAGGATGCCAGCAGAAACCCAGGCCCAACAAACTGCGATTGATCATCTTGAACACCTGAACCAGGCACTAGACAGTGGCTTATTTGTTCATGTGCGCGAAATGTTGCACCACATGGCCCCAGCCGATATCGCCCACATTCTGGAATCATCCCCACCAAAGACCCGTCAAATCCTATGGCAATTAGTTGACCACGCTCATAGTGGCGAGATCCTTGAAGAGTTGGGCGAAGACATGAAGGATCAACTGATCAGCCTGATGAGTCCAACCCATCTGGCTAAAGTCACCGCGGGCATGGATACCGACGATCTGGCGTATGTCCTACGTAGCCTGCCCGATAGCTTGTATCGTCAGGTGTTACAATCGATGAGTGTCCAGGATCGCACTCGCGTTGAACAAGCACTTTCTTATCCGGATGATACCGCTGGAAGTCTGATGAATACCGATACGGTGACCATCAGACCAGACGTCAACATCGATGTGGTGTTGCGTTACCTGCGCCAGCGGGGGGAATTACCCAAAGCCACAGATACCCTCTATGTAGTGGATCACCAAGATTGCTTGTTAGGTGGCATCACCTTGGCCCAGCTACTTACCTGTTCATCGAGCACCGGAATTATCAGCATTATGAATCGGCAACTGGAATCCATTCCAGTCACCATGACGGATAGTGAAGTCGCCAAGCTCTTTGAACGTCATGATTGGCTGTCAGCTCCTGTTGTGGATGATAAAGGCAAATTATTAGGCCGCATCACCATTGATGATGTGGTGGATGTGATCCGTGAGGATGCCGAGCATTCGCTGATGGGGATGGCGGGGATGGATGACGCAGAGGATACCTTTGGCCCAGTGTTAAAAAGTGCCGGAAGACGTTCTCTATGGCTAAGCCTCAATCTGTTAACTGCATTACTCGCCGCTTCAGTATCTAATCTATTTGAAGGCACCTTGGAAAAATTTGCTACCGTCGCGATTTTGATGACCATTGTGCCGAGTATGGGAGGCGTCGCGGGCAATCAGACGCTGGTGTTGGTGATTCGCGGAATTGCACTGGGGCATTTGGGACAACGCAACACTCGCTGGCTGATAGTCAAAGAGTTATTGATAGGGGTACTGAATGGGTTGTTGTGGGCCGGACTGATCTTTATTGCTGTCTGGCTGTGGAAACACGATGTGACACTTGGCTTGCTCATCGCGGGAGCCATGTTGGTAAATCTCACCGCCGCCGGCCTTGCTGGCGCAGTTATCCCCATTTTATTGAAAAAGCTGCATATTGACCCGGCACTTGCTGGCGGTATGGTGTTAACCACAGTGACAGACGTGGTGGGCCTATTTGCCTTTCTGGGATTGGCTACCTTATTTCTCGGACATTGACAGACGAGCCAATGCAGGTAAGAAGATTATCGAACAAAAAGGCCACACAAAGGTGGCCTTGATGATGCAACCAATCTTATTGTGCTAATGGGCTCAACACTATCTCCACCCGGCGATTTTGTGCTCGTCCTTGCGCAGTGCTATTACTGGCGATGGGATTACTCTCACCTAAGCCCTGAGTAACCACACGCTGGCCGGATACGCCTTTCTGGATCAGATAATTACCAACAGAAGCAGCTCGCACCTGAGACAGCCTTAAGTTATAAGATTCGGAACCAGTGCTGTCGGTGTAACCGATGACATTCAGCTGGGTTTTGGGATACTCTTTTGCGACTAAAGCGACGCTATCAAGCACTTGCATCGCACCACCACTCAGGTCGGTCTTATCCACCTGGAAAGTGATTTCATTCGGCATATTCAAGATGATGTTATCACCTGAGCGAGTGACACTGACGCCGGAAGCAGAAAGCTGCTGACGCAGTTTTGCCTCCTGAACATCCATATAGTAACCAATACCGCCACCGACTGCGGCACCAGAAGCGGCGCCGATTAAAGCACCTTTACCACGGTCACTCTTACTTGAAGTGGCAACACCAACAATCGCACCTGCCGCCGCACCAATCAATGCACCAGTACCGGCTTTAGAGGTTTGCTGTTCATTTGTGTAAGGATTGACAGTGGTACAACCGGCTGCCAAAAACACCACTAGTGAGGCAGCAGTTATAGGCTTCAAATACTTGTTCATGGTGGGGTCTCCTTTTCGTCTCACCGTGAATTGCTTTGCGTTTCAGTATATAGCCATCCCCGGCCAAGACAAATAATTGAAGAATGAGTAGTCGCACTAATTACGAATTATTCAGAATGGATTCAGTTACCGCTGTCTTAACCACCGATTCATTAAAAAAATTATCAGCGGGTTGATCTGCACCAAACAAGTGCAACACGCACATCGTTGGAACTAGGGTAAATTTTCGAAATTTTACTGATTAAATATAATTAATTGTTTTTATTAATAAAAAAATATTTAAAAAAATTGGCACAGTTCTTACATATATCGAAAGTAGTATTCCGGTGCAGTAGGAGGTAAACGATGAAAATCTTTTCTCACTTTTTCCGAAGCTGTCGCGAACATTGGCAACGCTACCAACATCTGGGCATTAGCCAATGGGATATGGAATAACAAGTTTTAGAGCTAAACGACATAACAAAGTTAGGAGATGAAGATGGAAATGACAGATACCGTTCGGCATCAAGCAGTCATCGAAGTCACCCATCATGGGCGCTTACTGTTCGATGTTGCGCGTCAGTATGGCCTTCCTACTAAAACTTTGTACTTGTGGGTACGTCAGAGTGAACAAACCTCTGAGGCGCACGCAAGCTGGATGTATGGCATTACCTCCATGATGTCGCAGCTAAAAGCTAAATATTTTAATTAACGATTTCGACAAGTTTGAACTGAACTAGTAACAGTTATCGCCCCCAACGATAGAAAAAGTGTGCTCCCCAAATTTTGCGCTTTTCTAGGTTCACTCTTGTCATTTTTATTCAAAGCCAATCGTTAGAAATGATTGGCGGCAGCGCACGGATGCAGTTTGCCAAGGTTTCGACCTGAGTGGGCTGAACAATATTTGTTATCGCCCCCAACGATAGAAATGTGCAAAAACAATAAGAAAGCGCTAATTCTAGGTTCACTCATGTCGTCTTTTATTTGCACTGTTGCAGTGCTGTTTATCATAGGTTTGCCACCTTCGATAAATACAGTTTCGGCAGAGTTAAGAAGTTAAGGTTCAACTATCGCCCCCAACGATGGAAGTTCCAATAATAAACATACAAACTGAAAATTTTTAACGATTATCTCTGTCATTTTTATTCTGGTTGGAATCGTCGTAATGACGATTCCAACCGCCCTGAAGGGACTCTTCCGCGGCCATAGCCATCTTCTGCACGTGCGTTTTTATTTGTCAGTATTCACACATCAAACAGCTGGTTTCCAGGCACGGGTCATTTCTCTTTTTCCCAAGGCACCTGGATAGGCCTTAACGTTAAACCCTACTGCTTTTAAATCTCGCTTAAATTGACCATTTGCACAGTATGAAACCAGTAATCCTCCTGGTTGTAGCATCCCATAGCATTTGCCCAAATTTTCAGACTGCCAAACCTCCGGCTGCTTATTAGGCGCAAAGGCATCGAAATAAATGAGATTAACCTGCTGTTCTGGAAGAGAAACTTGTTCTAATCTGCGACGACATTTGGTTAGCCAAAACCCAGGAACTAACTCCGTTGCCTGTTCCCATGGACAGTCATGCAAGGCGTCAAACAAAGGTGAATATTCGGGCGTGAGCAATTGCTTGTAATTGAGCGAGCTGATGAGTTCACGAGTTAACGGATAGGGTTCAATACTGATATATCGTACCGTTAATAGCGGCAGATGTTGCAGTTGACGCTGTTGGTTTACTTGTTGAAAGTGCCCAAGGGTCAACAATGCGTTCAGACCTGTGCCGAACCCCACTTCAAAAATTGCGAGCGCATTAAAGGTATTGATAATTTCGTCAAAGCCTGCGCCGATAAATACATAACGCGACTCGGCAATTGCCCCTTTATGGGAGTGATAAGTTTCATTTAACGAGGCATTAAATAAGGTATGTGACCCATCATCAGTCACTTGCAGTGTCACCTGTTCCATCATAAACACTTGTAAAATTGGCGTGCACGAATTATCCGGCTTAGCGAGTATCGCCCGCAAGTCTCTCACGGTGCTAAATAACTGATCCTAATTCTGCTACAGCGCTGCCAATCCATGTAGGTTTCCCGGATAGGGTGAAGCGGTTTCCATAAATCGCCTCACCCTACGTAGCAACTGCCAC